>NZ_JAAFZA010000091.1 GCF_015356865.1 Catenulispora pinisilvae | reverse complement strand
GCCCACGCCCAGCACGCCGACCGCTCGCAGCCCGCACGCGCCTCCACGCCCCACACGATGACCGCCCACGGCATCGCGCCCGCACGCACGACGGCTTGCAACCCACGCGCCCCGCCCCGAATGCCGACCACTCGCAGTCCACACGCCCGCGCTCGCAGCCCGCTCGCGGCCCGCACTTCCGTGACCCGCGCGTCGCCGAAACTCCGCGCCGCCCACACTCCTGACCTCGCAGCCGCCCAGCGCTACGCCCGATCGCCTCATCGTGACCGGGACGCCGACCGCGGGCAGCCCACGATGCGCCACGCCGCGCTTCACGATCGCCGCGCACGCCCACCGCTCGCAGCCCGCACCGCCCACGCCCGGCACGCCGACCGCTCGCAGCCCGCACGCCCACGCCCCACACCGTGACCGCCCGCGGCATCGCGCCCGCACTACGCACGCATGCCGCCGGCTTGCAGCCCACGCGACCCGCCCCGGACGCCCACCGCTCGCAGCCCACGTGCCCAGCCGCCGGTGCTTATCGCTCGCGGCCCACCTGTCCGAGACAGGGAATGCCGACCGCACACAGCCGATGCACCCACGCCCGGCACGCCGACCACTCGCGACCCACGCGCCCCGCCCCGGATGCCGACCACTCGCGCCACTCGCGCCGCCCACGCAGCCCTCGCCCGACGCCCGTCCCGCAGCGCTGCCCATGCCGCATCGCGGCCAGCCCTGCCTGCCCGCCGCAGGAGTCGCCGAGCAGACAGCGCGACCCGCACGCCACCGCTCGCGCCGCCCAGCGCGCACCGCTCGGCCTCCGGCCAACGAATCCACCGCAACCACCGCGACCACCGATGGGCGCAATGCACGCGGCCCGTGTCACCGTTCAACGCTGCGCGCGTTCGCGTTTTCGCGAGCTCGCCACGTCGGCTAGCACTGACATGCGACAGCACCGCCGGGCCGCCATCAGCCATAAGGGTCAGTGCGCTGGCACGGTCTGCCGAGCCGTCCGACCGTTGATGCATGACGACGACGCCCGAGCAGCCCCCGTCCGGTGATGACGAGTCCGGGGCGGCTGATGATCGTTTTGATCGGCGCATCGCGTTCGGGGTGGTGGCCGCCTTGGCTGTGGTGGGGTCGGTTGGGCCGTTCGGGTGGCATCTGCTGTCGAACGGGTCGGGGAGTTCGAAGGGCTCGAGTGGTGTGGTGGCCGCCGGCAATGGGGGCGCCGGGTCGAATGGGAACGCTGCTGTGGCCAATCCGGCGGCCGTGACCAGCAGTCCGAGTGCGAGTGCCAGCCCCAGTGCGTCGCCGACCACGGGTGGTCCGGCTGCGGGGGCCAGTGCCTCGTGTGCCGCCGCGCTGGGCAATGCCAGTTCGGTGAGCAATGGCAGCGGCACGATGGCGTCCATCGGTGGCTGGGCGATCATGGCCACGCCCAGTGTCAACGCGCTGCGCTCGGACGCGGCCACGCTGCACGGCATCGTCCTGCGCCAGGACGCCGCGGCGGTCCCTGCGGCTGCCAAGGCCCTGTGCGATCAGGTGGCCAGCGAGGGGCAGCTGGCTGCGATGCCCGACACCGTGGGGGCCACCGCGTGGCAGGCCGCGCTGAGCGCGTACGTCGCCGGCGCGACCGACGCCCTCGCCGCCGCGACGAACCACCCCGCGTACTACCAGGCTGCTGAGGCCCAGCTCGCGCAGGGGGGCCTGGAGCTCGACGCGCTCTCGGCCCGCATCATCGCCACGACCCAGCGCTGAAGACGGACCGGACCGCGGGCAGATAGCTACCCAGCCACGGCTACAGCAGCCACCGCTACCGCCGCCGCTGACGGCCGCCCCTACCGCCCCACCCGCACCCCGGTCTCCCCGTCGAAAACATGTATCTCCCGAGGATCCGGCACCACCCCCACCTGCGCCCCGACCCGAGGCGCCGCGTTCTCCTCGCAGCGCACGATCACCGTCCGGCGGCCGCGCCCGACGGTGATCTCGCAGTGTGCGTAGGCCGTGTGCCCGAGTCGTTCCACCAGGCTCACCGTGGTGTAGAGGCCGTTGCCGGGGGCTGCGAAGGTCGCGTGTTCCGGTCTGAAGCCGACTAGGACCGATGGGGAGGTCAGCGGGTACGCCACCTCCACCGGGACCTCGTACACGCCCGCCTCGCCGATGAGGGCCCAGCCGTGCTTGTACATTCCGGGGACCAGGTTCATCGCCGGGGAGCCGACGAAGCCGGCCACGAACTCGTTCACCGGGTGGTCGTAGAGGCGGCGGGGCGTGTCGACTTGTTGCAGGAGGCCGCGGTTCATGATCGCGATGCGGTCGCCCATCGCCATCGCCTCGACCTGGTCGTGGGTGACGTACAGGGTCGTGATGCCGCTCTTGCGCTGCATCTCGGCGATCCTCGCGCGCGCCGCCGTGCGCAGCTTCGCGTCCAGTGCGCCCAGGGGCTCGTCCATCAGGAACACGCGCGGTTCGCGGACCATCGCGCGGCCGATGGCCACGCGCTGTTGCTCGCCGCCGGACAGGGTCTTCGGCAGGCGGTCCAGGCGGTCCGACAGGTTCAGCTCTGATGCGACGCGGCGCACCCGGCGGGAGACCGCCGAGGCCGGGGCGCCGGCGAGTTCCATGCGGAATCCGAGGTTGCGGGCCACCGACATGTGGGGGAAGAGGGCGTAGCTCTGGAACACCATCGCCAGGTCGCGCTCGCCGGGTGGGATGCCGTGCAGGTCGTGGCCGTCGACGAGGACCTGGCCGGTCTGGATGTCCTCCAGGCCGGCGAGCATGCGCAGGGCTGTGGTCTTGCCGCAGCCGGAGGGGCCCAGCAGGACCAGGAGTTCGCCGTCCGCCACGGACAGCGTCAGGTTGTCAACCGCCTTGCGTCTGCCTTCCGGGTATGTGCAACTCGCCCGAAGGAAATCGACTGTCGCCACATCGTCCACCGCACTTCACAGCCCAGGTGACCGGCCTCGGTCCGCCCCGCCGTGCCGGTGTTGAACGCGGACGTTACGCCGAGCTGAACGGCGTCGCAATACCCTTCCTATATCGCGTGCGTTTCCGCGCCGGACATGACGCCAAGTGCGGCATATGACCGCGGTGGAAATGTGGAATTCTCATCTCGGGACGTGGGAAGAGCAGAAAACGATCTATGGCTTGCGGGCCCCCACCGCCCACATGGCAAAGAATTGAGATCCGCCGCCATAAGCGTGCCCCAGGGCCAGTCGCGAGCCGTCGACGGCGGCAGCCACCTGATGCTCCCCGGCCTGGCCCCGGACCTGCTGCGCGGCCTCGGCGAAGCGGATCATCCCGGAGGCCCCGATCGGATTGGAGGAGAGCACGCCGCCGGAGGGGTTCCACGGGATGTCCCCATCGAACGCGGTCGCGCCGGCCTCGGTCAGTTTCCAGCCCGACCCCTTCTCCGCGAACCCCAAGTTCTCCAGCCACATCGGCTCGTACCAGGAGAACGGCACGTACACCTCGGCCGTGGCGAACTGGCGCCGGGGCTCGGTGACGCCGGCCTGCCGGTAGACGTCGGCCGCGCAGTCGCGCCCGGCCCGCGGGTCCACGCTGTCCCGCCCCGACATCCCCATCGGCTCCGAGCGCATCGCCGCACCGTGCACCCAGGCCGGCGGCCGCCCGGTGGCCGCGCCGGCGGCCTCGGCGGCCCGCTCGGAGGCCAACACCATCGCCACCGCACCGTCCGAAGAAGGACAAGTCTCCAGATAGCGAATCGGATCCCACAACATCATCGATTCCTCGACCATCGCGAGATCGATGTTGGGGATCTTCAAATGCGCGTACGGATTACGCAACGCATTGATTCTGTCCTTGACCGCGACCATCATCCCGATATTGGCCGGAGCACCGGAACGCCGTATATAGGCCCGGATATATGGCGCGAAATACCCGCCGGCGCCGACCACCAGCGAGGCGGAGAACGGCGAGTGCGTGGACAGCGCCCACGTCGCGTTCGACTCCGACTGCTTCTCGAACGCCACCACCAGCACCCGCTCGTGCAGCCCGGCCTGCACCTGCGAGGCCCCGACCAGCGTGGTCGAGCCGCCGACCGAGCCGGCGGTGTGCACGCGCATCATCGGCTTGCCGACCGCGCCGAGCGCGTCGGCCAGGTAGAGCTCGGGCGTGGCGACGCCCTCGAACATGTCCGGGGCCTTGCCCACCACCACCGAGTCGATGTCGGCGAACGTCAGCCCGGCGTCCTCCAGCGCCGCCAGCGCCGCCTCGCGCACCATCCCGGCGAGCGACACGTCGGCCCGCTTGGTCCGGTACTTGGTCTGCCCGACGCCGATCACGGCGCACCGGTTGCCCATGGTCAGCGCTCCCCTTCGGATACGAGGTCTGATGCGGTATCAGCTGCGAGGACGCAGACGAGGTTGTGTTGAAGGCACGGTCCGGAAGCGGCGTGGGCGACGGCGCGCTGAGCGCTCCCGTCGTGGATCCGCGCGGCGGCCTCGCCGATCCGGATCAGCCCGGTCGCCATGATCGGATCGGCCTTACGCGGCCCCCCGGAGGGGTTGACCACCGTCTTCTCATCCAGCCCGAGCTCGCGGCGCAGCAACACCTCTTCATGCTCGAAACGGGTATGCAGCTCCGCGAAGTCGACGACGCCGGGACGCACCCCGGCCCGCGCCGCCGCCTCCCGCGTCGACGGACTGTGCGTCAGATCCCGCGACCCGATCGCGTGCGGCTCGATCCGGTGGTCGAGCCCGGTGATCCACGCGGGCCGCGAACACACTCTGCGCGCCACCTCGCCCGCCGCGAGGATCACCGCCGCGGCACCGTCCGTGGCCGGTGGCGGCGTGGGATCGGGATCGACGTCGAACCCGGCGTCCTTCAACGCCCGCGCCTGAAGCCCGGCCATCGCGATGTGCCCCGGCACCAGCGGCGCCAGGTAGTAGGGGTCGTAGGACAGCGAACTGATCCCGACCTGGTCGCCGATCGTCCCCTTGCCGAATCCGTACACCAGCGCGGCGTCGATGTCGCCGTGCTGCATCCGCACCCACGCCTCGTACAGCGCCCAGGCTCCGTCCTGCTCCACGTGGCTCTCGGCGATCGGCGGCCACGCGCCGATGGTGTCCAGCGCCGCCACGAACGAGAACGGCGTGCCGACCAGGTAGTCGTTGGACCCCGAGCAGGTGAAGCCGATCTCGGAGCGGTCCATACCGGTGACCGACAGCACCTCGTTCACCAGCGGCATCACCAGGTCCGCCTCGGTCCAGCCGAGGTCGGAGAAGCTGTGCTCGCTCTGCGCGAACGCGACGACCGCGACGTCCCTCATCACACGTACTCCTCGAACTGCTCGAACGGGACGTCGGGTTCGCCGGTCGGGGCGAACCACTTCAGGTTCTTCACCGACCGCGTCCGCTCGGCGTCCGGCACCCACACCCCCCGCACCCGCATCCCGATCCGCACCTCCTGCCACGGCACGTCGGAGACGAGGGCGAGCATCGCGATGTCGGCGCCGTCCAGCAGCACGTAGCCGCTGATGAACGGCACCTCCGGCGCGCCGGCGGCCGGGACGTTGTTGACCGCGAACGTGGTCAGCACGCCGGTGTCCGGCAGGTCCACCCACTCGGTGGCCGGCACGCCGTCGCCCGGGCACGCGCCGCGCGGCGGCACGAAGACCTTGCCGCACTTCGCACAGCGCGTGCCGCGGATCTGCCCGACGGCCATGCCGTCGATGAAGTGGTTCCAGACCGTCCCGCCCCGCAGCCGGTACTCCAACCGGTGCGGCAGCGTGACCATGGAGACGGGTTCGAGCTCTGCTTCCCCATCCGGCGCCGGAACCAGCGCCGGCACCTCGGCCGGCCCCTCCCCCGGCGCGAAGCACGCGATGTCCTTGACCGCCCCGGTGCGCTCGGCCCGCCACGTCGGATGCACCCGCATCCCGGTCGCCATCGCCGCCTTCGAACCGCTGTCCACGGCGTGCAGCAGCGCGGTGTCGGCGCCGTCTGGCCGGATCAGGGCCCAGGCGAAAGGCCGGTCCAGTGGGTGGTCCGGGCGCGGATCGTCGACCCAGGTCCAGGTGGTCACGGTCCCGGCCGGGCCGACTTCCACCCAATCCTCGTCGGCGGTCCCCAGCGCGGCCGCGGTCTGCGGATCGTACTCGGTCGGCGGGACCAGGACCCTGCCGTCCGGCATCCGCACGCCGAACAGCCGCCCGGAGCGCAGGCCGGTCAGGAACCGGCCGATCACCGGTCCGGTGGAGCGGGTGTAGCCGCCGGGGAACTCCAGGACGTGCACCACACGCTCATCAGAGGTCTGAGAGGCCGAGGCCCGGGAAGCGGAGGTCTGAGCGGCCTGGGAGGACGAAGAAGCCTGAGTCGTCATCTCGATCCCGCGCCTCAGATCGCGCTCTGGTGGCCGGCCCAGTACGGGTCGCGCAGCCGCCGTTTGAACAGCTTCCCGTTGGGCTCGCGCGGGAGCTGGTCGGTGAAGTCCAGCGTCTTGGGCCACTTCAACCGGGCCAGCCGGCCCTCCAGTGAGCCGATGATCTCCGCGGCGAGCGCGTCGGCGGGCTCGTACCCCTCGTTCAGCTCGACCACGGCCTTGATCTGCTCGCCCCAGTCCTCGTCCGGGATGCCGAACACCGCGACGTCGCCGACCGCCGGATGCCGCAGCAGCTCGCCCTCGATCTCGGCCGGGTAGATGTTGACGCCGCCGGAGATGATCATGTCGATCTTGCGGTCGCAGAGGTAGAGGAAGCCGTCCTCGTCGAAGTAGCCGATGTCGCCGACGGTGAAGTAGCCGTTGTGCCGGTTGGCCTCGGTCTTCGCCTTGTCGCCCTTGTACTCGAACTCGCCGACGCCCATCTTCATGTAGACGGTGCCCGGCGTGCCGACCGCGACCTCCGCGCCGTTCTCGTCCAGGGCCACCACCTCGCTGATCGGCCAGGCCTTGCCGACGGTGCCGGGATGCGCCACCCAGTCCTCGGGGGTGGCGATGGTGCCGCCGCCCTCGGTCGCGGCGTAGTACTCGTAGATGACCGGGCCCCACCAGTCGAGCATGGCCCGCTTGACGTGCTGCGGGCACGGCGCGGCGGCGTGGATCGCGACCTTCATCGAGGAGACGTCGTACCGCTGCTTCACTTCCTCCGGCAGGTGCAGCATCCGGTGGAACTGGGTCGGGACCATGTGAGTGTGCGTGGCCTTGGTGCGCTGGATCATCTCCAGCGTGCCCTCCGGCGTCCACTTGTCCATCAGCGCCAGGGTGTGGCCCATCTGCAGCGCGGTGCCGCCGAACTGGGTGACCGCGGTGTGGTAGTTGGGCGAGGTGACCAGGTGCACGCCGCCGCCACCGGGCTTGATGCCGAAGAAGCCGGGCAACACCGTGCTCATCTCGGCCATCATGTCCGGGTCCTGACCGGACAGCGCGCGCCGCACGCCCTTGGGCTTGCCGGTGGTGCCGGAGGTGTAGTGCATCGCCGTGCCGTAGCCGCGGTTCTCCGGCAGGTCGGTGCTGTGCCCGGCACGGAACTGCTCCAGCGGGGTGAAGCCGGGGATGTCGCCGCCGACGCTGATCAGCGCCTCCTTCGGCAGCCCCCGCCCCTCCTTCTCCAGTTCCGCGACGGCGGCCAGGCCGAGGTCGGCGAAGCGCGCGTGGCAGAAGAAGGCCTTGGCCTCGGCGTCGTGGATGATGTAGGCGATCTCGGGCCCGGCCAGGTGGAAGTTGATCGGCGTGTAGTACCACGCGGCCTGCAAGGCCGCGGCGTAGATCTCGACCATCTCCACCAGGTTGGGCATCAGCAGCGTGAGCCCGTCGCCGTCGGCCATGCCGAGGGCGCGCAGCGCGTGCACGGTCTGGTTGGCGCGCGCCAGGACGTCGCCGGCTCTGTGCTCGTCGCCGGCTTCCTCGATGACGGCGGTCCAGTCGGGGTCGGCTTGCGCGATCTTCCAGAAACCCAGCCCTGCCATGCGCGACTCCCGCCTACTCCATCTGATGGATCGTCAGTAGTGGAGTACAACACGGGCCCTGAGAGGCTGCAAGGGCTACGCGGGGCGAAACTAGAACGAGTTCCTGTTTGTTGCGAACGGCTGGCCGAACCACGCGTCGAACGGCTCGCCGGCGACCGCGACGCGGTGTGCCGACGAGCCGTATGAGGACCCGGATGCAGAATCCGGATGCGGAACCCTTAGTGGTGGGTCGCGCCGCCGGAGTAGCGGGAGACCATGGACCGTCCGATGCCCGCGAGCCACTGCTGATCGGCCGCCGAGCTCAGGTCGAGCGGAGTCTTGGTGGTCCAGGTCTGGTCTCGGACGTGGTTGGAGTTGGACAGGTCAGTCCGCAGGATCGTGTCGCCGACGCGGACGTAGACGCTGACGATCCCCAGATCCGGCATGGTCTGCGCGAACGCCTCGTCGCCGATCCCGGCCGGCAGCGGCGTGACCGTGTCCTTCGAGTAGTCGACCGGCCCGACCTTACATCCGCCCTGGGCCGCCGCCCGGACCTTGGCCATGTCTTGCGCACCGGAACCGTGGGCGAGGAAGTACTCGCCTTCAACCGCCGTGCCGGTGACGCCGTTCGGCAGCGGACCCCAATAGTGCGTGTCCGATCCGGTCTTCGACAACGGCACGCTCCCCTGGGCGTCGCAGCCGTTGACGGCTTGCAACATCCCGCTGGTGCCCTGGTCCGCCTGTCCGGTGTCGAAGGACCAACCCGTCCCCAAGTCGGCGGGCAGCAGCAGCTTTCCGTCCGGATCAGGAGGCGGGAGCAGGCTCCAGCCGGAGTGGATCGCCGGATCGGCCAGGGCCGAGGCCAGGGACTGCGCGGTCCACGGTGTCGGCTGGACCACGGTCGCCGGATCCGGTGCCGACTCCTGCCACGGCGTCTGGAAGTCCTGCGCGACAACGGAGAACAACTCGCCGTCGGCGAACTGCCGGAGCGCGACGGTCGCGGTGCCCTTGCCGATCTTCGCCGAGGCGCTGCCGGTCGTGGAGCCGTCCGGGAGACGCGTCACCGCGCAGGACGACCACTGCGCGGCCAGCAGGGGCATGGACGAGGCCCCTGTCACCGACTGTCCTGTCACCGGCTGGTCGCCGGAGAACGGAATGTCGCAGGGCGCGGCGAGCTTGTCGGTGGCGAACCCGACCGTCGCCCCGATGGTCTGCGCCCACCCGCTGGAGGAGGAGAGCGTGAAGGTCAGCTGGCCGGACTGACGAAGAATGTCATTCGTCCAGACCGACGTCATGATGATCTCGTTGGCCGTCTTCGCCCGCGCGTCCGAGGCGGCGACGATGCGCAGGTGCGCTTGGTCCCGGGAACCGTTGAAGTGGGTGAGGGTGGGATCCATCTGCCCTAGCACCGCCGCCAGGTTCACCGCCGCCGGTTGCGGGATGTATACGATGCCGGACTTGTCGCCGGGCTGCTCGCTCGTGCCCATGTTCGTGACGTAGTTGAAGACGTTCGACAGCGGCCTGCCGCCCCAGGCACCGCCGGGCCCCGGCTGCGAACCGAGATCGGCGGTCCCGGCGCCCAGCCCCACCGCCACGGCGACGGTCAGCGCCACCACCCCGGCCAGCCCGCCGCCGGCGCCCGCCATCCGGAACCGCCGCCGCCGGTCCCCGGCGTGGGCGAGCACCGCGGGGTCGGCGATCCATCCGGGCTCGCCCGCCCCCCGGGTCCGGTCGAACAGTTCGCGAGCCCAGTCCACTTCTTCCTCAGCCATGCTCATCCTTCCTTCCACGTGAGCAGGTCGGGATCGGCGGCGTGCGCGGAGCTCGCGATTTCCACGCGCAACGCCGCCAGACCCCGGGCCGTCTGGCTCTTGACGGTGCCGGCCGAGCACCCCAACAACCGGGCGGTCTCCTCCACGCTCTGGTCCTCCCAGAAGCGCAGTACCAATACCGCGCGCTGCCCGGGCGGCAGCGTGCGCAGCGCCGCGACGAGAAGGTCGCGGTCGGCGGCGGCCGTGTCCGGCGCGCTGTCGGTGGCCGGACGGTCCGGCAGATCGTCCGAGCCGGGGTACTCCCGGCGCCACCGGACGTGCCGCTTCTCGTCGATGCAGGCGCGGAGCAGGGTCTTGCGGAGATAGGCGTCCAGATCCTCACGACGGCGCACCCGGCCCCAGGCGGCGTGCAGCTTGATGAACGCGATCTGGGTCAGGTCCTCGGCCTGGTGCCAGTCGCCGCACATCAAGTACGCGGTGCGCCGCAGCGTGTGGGAACGAGCGGCGACGAGTTCGCTGAACTCGTCGTCGTCAGGTCTTTGCATGTGGCCGCCCCTCGTGGTGTCCCTGCCTCCATCGGCTACCACGAGGGTGGGGGCGGTTCTGGTTGTCAGCGGGCGATGCGCATGATCAGCCCGTACTTCAGGTGTTGAGTTCGCACTTCAGGTGTTGAGTTCGCGCTTCAAATGCTGAGTGCGCACTTCAACCGCCGAGTACGCACTTCAAGCGCTCAGCGCGCGCTCCAGGGTGGCATATCCGGCCGGTTCCCACGTCGGCTTGCCGCCGGGCCTGCCGAGCCGGCCGGCCCGCCCGATCGCGATCAACGTCATCGCGCGCAGCACGGCCCAGCCGCGGGCCCGGGTGATGTCGGCGTCGTCGGCACGCTGGTAGACCTCGAAGAACCGGTCCGCCGAACCTGCGGGCAGCAGGATCCAGGCGGCCGACAGGTCGATCGCCGGATCGCCGGACCCCAGGTCGCCGAAGTCGACCACGCCGGCCAGCATCCCGTCCCGCACGACGACGTTGGCCGGATGCAGATCGGTGTGCAGCCACACCGCCCCGCCCCGCCACTTCGGCGCCGCGACGGCCGTCAGCCAGACCTCGCGGGCCGCCTCGGCGACCTCCCGGTCCTCCAGGTCCGCGAGCCAGCGCTGGATCGTGGCCTCGCCATCGACGCGCCGCTCGCTGACCGGGGCGTCGGCGGGGGCCGGCTGGTGCAGTGCGGCGAGGAATCCCGCCAAGGCGTCCGCCGACTCGGCGCGGGTGATCGGCGCCTGGTCGGCCGGTTCGCCCTCGACCCAGCGCATGATTGTCCAGGGGTACCCGAACAGCTCCGACGGTTCGCCGACCCGCACCGGCATCGGCGTGGGCAGCGGCAGGCGATCAACGAACGTCGGCAGCCATCTCTGTTCCAGCCGCGCCTGAAACGAGGGCACCTCGCCACGCGGCATCCGTACGGCCAAGTCCGCGCCGAGCCGGAACTGCTGGTTGCCCCAACCGCCGGGGACGTCGCGGAGTTCGAGATCCGCCAGATCAGGATGTTGGTCCTTCAGCAGCGCCCGGACCAGGTCCTGTCCGTATATGAAGTCACCCATCGGCCCACGCTAACCGAACGACCGACACCGGGGCCTCTAGAGCGCGGAAAGAGACCCCGGTGTCCCGGTCGCGTCTGCCCTCGGCGTGACCGGTTGGGCACCGGAACCGCGGGGGCTCACCGGTGCCAGTTCGCAGAGTACGGTGTGACAGGCGGTGACCGCACGGTTATCGGCGGATGTGGATGATTTTCCGCCTCTACCCCTTACGGGTGTTCGCAGTCCCGAACGACCGCAGATGTCCAGCGTGGCGCTCCTTACGCGGTCTGATCGGTAACGACGGTCACGCCGTACGTGGTCTTACGTGGTCTTACGTGGCCGTACGTGGTCCGATCCGCGGCGCCGCCGGCCGGCTCACGCCTCGGTGATCGCGCCCAGCCGCTCGACGGCCGCCGCGTACTCCTCGATGAGTTGGTAGATCACCTCGCGCACCGGTCGGACATCGGTCATCGAACCGACGATCTGGCCGACCGGCATGCCCATCAACTCGGTGCGGCCGGCCCGGGCGATGCGGCGGTGCGCCTCGGAGACCAGCATGTACTGCAACGGCATCGGCAGCGCGCCGGGGGAATCAGTGCCCTCCCAGGCGTCGGTCCAGTCGGTGCGCAGCTGGCGTGCCGGTTTGCCGGTGAGCGCGCGGGAGCGGACGGTGTCGCGCGAGGACGCGGCCAGCAGCTTGGGGACCACGCGCGGGTCGGTGTCGGCCTCGGCGACCGTCAGCCAGATCGAGCCGGTCCAGGCGCCCTGCGCGCCCAGGGCCATGGCCGCCGCGACCTGACGGCCGTCGCCGATCCCGCCGGCGGCCAGGACCGGGGTGTCCCCCACCGCGTCGACGACTTCCGGGATCAGCACCATCGTGGAGATCTCGCCGGTGTGCCCGCCGGCCTCGGTGCCCTGCGCGACGATGATGTCGACGCCGGAGTCGACCTGCTTGCGGGCGTGGTGGGCGCTGGAGGCCAGGCCCGCGGTGCGGACGTTGTTCCGGTGCGCCAGCTCCACGATGTCGGCCGGCAGCGGGCCCAGCGCGCTGGCCAGCAAGGCGATCGGGTGCTCCAGCGCCACCTCGACCTGCGGCCGGGCGGTGGCGTCGGTCCAGCCCAGCAACTGGTGGCTGTGGTCGCCGTCGGCGGGGAGTTCGGGCACCTCGTACTTGTCGAGGATGCCCTCGACGAAGTCGCGGTGGTGGTCGGGGATGTAGGACTTCAGCGTCTCCTCCATGCTGGTCCGCGCCGAGTCCTTGGCGGAGGCCTCGTTGACGGAGGAGGAGAGGGAGGCCGGCATGACGACGTCGACGCCGTACGGTTTGCCGTCGGTGTGCGCGTCGAGCCAGCGGAGCTCGGTCTCGAGCTCGTCGGGGGTGAAGTAGACCGCGCCCAGGACGCCCAGGCCCCCGGCCCGGGTGACGGCCGCGACGACGTCGCGGCAGTGGCTGAACGCGAACAGCGGGAATTCCAGGCCCAAGGCTGCTGAGAGCGGGGTTCGCATGGTGGGGACGGTAGGGGCGGCGGCGCAAAACTGCAACAGGTTCTAGTGATGGTTCTCGTGCTGGTTCATCTGATGGTTCTTGTAGTGGCCGTGGCTTTGCCGACCGGGACGCCACGACTCATCAGGACGCCACGGCTCATCGGATTGAGACGGGCACCTTCCGCATCGTGAGGCTTGACCGACCTTTGACCGGCCTACCGGCTAGGCTCTCGGGGGTGATTTCCTTCGTGCAGGTCGGAAAGACGTACCCGGACGGGACGGTGGCCGTGGCGGCGACCGACCTGACCGCCGACAGCGGGCGCATCACGGTGCTGGTGGGTCCATCCGGGTCCGGCAAGACCACCCTGCTGCGGATGGTCAACCGGATGATCGAGCCCACCGGCGGCGAGATCCTCATCGACGGGGTGGACGTGCGGTCCAAGTCCGCACCGGAGCTGCGGCGCGGGATCGGCTACGTGATCCAGAACGCCGGTCTGTTCCCGCACCGGACGGTCTTGGCCAACGTGATGACCGTGCCGCGCCTGCTGGGCTGGTCCAGGGACAAGGCGCGCGAGCGGGCCATGGAGCTGCTGACGACCGTCGGGCTCGAGGAGTCCCACGCGAAGCGCTACCCGTTCCAGCTCTCCGGCGGTCAGCAGCAGCGGGTCGGCGTCGCGCGGGCGCTGGCCGCCGATCCACCGGTGCTGCTGATGGACGAGCCCTTCAGCGCCGTGGACCCCGTGGTGCGCAAGGACCTGCAGACCGAACTGCTGCGGCTCCAGTCCGAGCTAAGCAAGACCATCCTGTTCGTCACCCACGACATCGACGAGGCGATCCAGCTCGGCGACAAGGTCGCGGTGCTGAACACCGGCGGCGTGCTCGAACAGTTCGACACCCCGACCGAGCTGCTGGCCAACCCCAAGAACGAGTTCGTCGAGAGCTTCCTCGGGCTGGACCGGGGCGTGCGGCGGCTGTCGTTCTTCTCCTCCACCGGCGTCCCGCTGCGGCCCGAGCCGGTGGTCGCGCGGGACGCGCCGGCCGCGGAGGTGCTGGCCCGCAGGGGCGCGCAGCCCTGGCTGCTGGTCGTGGACGGCGGGCACAAGCCGTTGGGCTGGCTGACCGCCGAGCAGGTGCCGGCGGACGGGGATCTGACGAAGGTGGCGGTCGGCGAGCTCGTCTCCTACGGGCACACGTTCGGCGCCGAGACCGACTCGCTGCGCGCCGCCCTGGACTCGGCGATCCTGTCGCCGTCCAGCCGGGCGGTCGGGGTGGCCGAGGACGGGCGGGTCGTCGGGGTCGCGTCGGTCGAGGAACTGGTGCCGGCGATCCGGGCCGCGCAGAGCGCCAGCGTTCCGGACACCGGCCGTGGTGACCTGAGCGACGCAGGCGACCCGGTCAACCCGGTCACGCCAGGCGGCCAAGGCGATCGCGACGACAATCCGGAGACCGTCTGATGCGGTCCGCCGGCCTGTTCCCCCACATCCCCAGTTATCTGGGCACATACGGATCCCTGATCCAGCAACAGCTGACGATGGCGCTGCTGTCGGTGCTGTTCGGGCTGATCGCCGCGCTGCCGATCGCGCTGCTGTGCGTGCGCTACCCCAAGATCTACCCGGCGGTGGTCGGACTGCTGACCGTCATCTACTCCCTGCCGTCCATCGCGTTGTTCGTGCTGCTGGTCCCCTCCACCGGACTGACGCAGACCACGGTCATCATCCCGCTGTCGGTGTACAGCCTCGCGGCGCTGGTCCCGAACATCGTGGAGGGCATCCGCGGGATCCCCGAGGACGTCCGGCTCGCAGCCATCGCGATGGGCTACACCGGCGCGCGCCGGCTGGTCGCCGTCGACCTGCCGCTGGCGGTGCCGCCGATCATGGCCGGGCTGCGGGTGGCGACGGTCGGCAACGTCAGCATGGTCAGCGTCGGCACGGTGATCGGCGTCGGGGCGTTCGGCGCCCTGTTCACGGCCGCGGCCCAGCTGAGCCGGTCGGACCTGGCGGTGACCGGCATCGTGGTCATCGTGGCCCTGGCACTGGCCTGCGACCTGCTGCTGGTGGTCGCGCAACGGCTGCTCACGCCGTGGAACAAGCGGAGGTCGGCGTGAACGTCCTGAGTCAGGCCTGGGGCTGGCTGACCACGTCCGCGAACTGGAGCGGGACCGACGGGATCCCGACCCGGTTCCTTCAGCACTTCGAGTACTCGGTGGAGGCGGTGCTCATCGGGGCGCTGATCGCCTTCCCGCTGGGGCTGCTCACCGGGCACGTCAAGCGCGGCGGGCTGGTGGTCACCTCGCTGGCGAACGTGGCGCGGGCGCTGCCGACGCTGGGTCTGGTGGTGCTGCTGGTGGTGGTCATGGGCGTGAAGTTCCGGGCCGTGATGATCCCCCTGGTGGCGCTGACCGTGCCGCCGATCCTGCTGAACACCTACGAGGGCGTGCGGAACGTGGATCCGCAGCTCACCGACGCGGCCAAGGGCATGGGCCTGCGGCCGTGGCAGGTGCTGTGGCGGGCCGAGGTGCCGGCGGCGCTGCCGCTGATCCTGACCGGGTTCCAGTTCGCGGCGGTGAACGCGGTGGCGAACACGGCGATCGCGGCGTACTCCTCGTTCGGCGGGCTCGGCCGGTTCGTCATCGACGGGCTGGCGACCACCGACTACGGGATGGTGGCCGGAGGCGCGTTCCTGATCGTGATCGCGGCGATCCTGAACCTGGTGTTCTTCGCCGTATTGCGCAAACTGCTGATCTCTCCGGGACTGAGGCAGAAGAAACCGACCACGTAGCGCGCTCGGCGCGTTGAGCAGGGGGGCCGGCTTTCCACCGCACGAAGGACGACCCCATGAGCAAGACCCCTCACACGCCGCGCCGCCCTGGGCTGTCGACGACGGCCGCCGCCACGGCGCTGGCGGCGGCCGCGCTGACCGCACTGACGGCACTGACCGTCACCGCCTGCACCAACGGCAACCCGCTGGTCCCGGGGCCGAAGAAGGGGCAGGTGACGGTCGGCTCGGCCAACTTCCCGGAGAACGTGCTGCTGGCCGACATCTACGCCTCGGCGCTGAAGGCCAAGGGCGTGAAGGTCGGCGTACGGTTCAACGTCGGCAGCCGCGAGGTGCTGTACCAGCAGGTACAGCAGGGTTCGCTGACGGTCCTGCCGGAGTACAACGGCGCGCTGCTGGCGTACCTGGACTCCAAGACGCGCGCCGCCACGACCGCGGACATCAACGCCGGGCTGCGGACGAAGCTGCCGGCATCGCTGGAGATCCTGGACTCCTCCCCCGCCGAGGACAAGAACGCACTGGTGGTCACGGCCGCGACCGCCGCGAAGGACCATCTGGCCGCGATCGGAGACCTGGCACCGTACGCGGCCTCGATGGACATCGGCGGACCGCCGGAGTTCAAGGAGCGCTACCAGGGCCTGCCGGGGCTGAAGGACAAGTACGGCCTGACGTTCAAGAACTTCAGCTCCCTGGACACCGCCGGCCCGATCACGGTCAAGGCCCTGGCCGACGGCTCGGTCCAGGTCGCGACCCTGTTCACCACCGACCCGAACATCGCCTCGCACGGCTTCAAGGTGCTGGCCGACCCCGAGCAGGTGTTCACGGCGCAGAACGTGACGCCGCTGGCGTACCGGGACAGCATGACGCCGACCGCGGTCGCGACGCTGAACGCGGTGTCGGCGAAGCTGGACACGGCGGCGCTGGCGGGGATGATGGCGGCGATCATGAATCAGAAGAAGGATATCGATGTGGTGGCTGACGATTGGTTGAAGGCGATGGGGATGCGGTAGCGGGGGGCGCGGCTGGTGCGGCGCGCCATGCGGCTGCTGCAGCGCGGTTGACTGGTGCAGCGCCGCGTCGATCTTTCGGGGGTGCGGGGTTTTGGTCACCGGCCGGATGTGGGCTGCGTATGCAGGGTGGCGGTTGCGTGTGGGGTTGAAAGCGTTGTGAAAAAACCGCCAGATTTCGTCCGCCGGCTTCCAGAGACCCGCGGCGGTCGCCCGGCGGGGCGGACGAAATCAGTCCGTTTTATCACAACATGTGTGGTCGGTTCCCGAGAGCGGGCAGCCCAGGCGCGGACCCGGCCACCCTGCCGACCGCCGGACACCCCAGGGCCGGGTCTTCAACCCCGACACCGTGACCGGCTGCGGCGAGAACCGCCCAACCACAGCATTCACGCCCGACCCGGCTATACATACGTATAGCCCCACCCACTGACACAAATGTGCGTGTCCGCATCCCGAGACGCGCCCCGTCCGCGACCCGACACCCCGTGAGACGCCCGTGTCCGCATCGCGAACGCTCCCGGCGCGCCGGGGACCGCGCGTGTCACCATCTGCGCATGTCCGCTCCGCTGCTCGCCTGGTCCGACCGTCCGGTCGATCTGTTGCGCGTGGCGTCCTGCATGTGTACCGAGGCGTTCCCGACCTCGACCTCACATCTCGGACCACGGAGCCTTCATGTTCTCGGCCGCCTCGACGCAGACGCCTGATCTCGATATCGCCGAACCATTTCTGCACGACCTCGTGCTGCCTGATCGTCCTTTGTGGACGCCGACGCAGCTCAGGGATCTGACTGTGGCGTTGGCCAATGGGGTCAACGCCGAGCGGCTGCGGCCGTTGGTGCGTTATACCGAGCCGCAGCGGTGGTGGACGCGGCTGGCTTTGACCCGTGGGGTCGAGGTGTGGCTGTTGAGTTGGCTGCCCGGGCAGGGGACGCGGCCTCATGATCATGGGGGTGCCGCCGGGTCGTTCACCGTGTTGGTCGGTGAGGTGCAGGAGGAGCACCGCTATCCCGGGGCGCCGATCGGGGTGCGGCGGCTCGGGGTCGGGCAGGGATTGGGATTCGGGGGCGATCGGGCGCATAGCGTGCGGCAGGCGGGTAATGGTCCGGCCGCGACCGTGCACGCCTATTCGCCCCCGCTGCTCCCCACCCGGGAGTACGAGAGCCTGGAGGACCTGGTTTGAGTTCCGTGGACACGTTCGTCGAGAGCGCCCGGGCCGGATTGCGGCGCGTGAGCCCGCAGGAGACTGACGAGCTCCGGCACGGGGGCGCGCTGCTGATCGACATCCGTCCGCACGCCAACCGCGCCTCGGAGGGCGAGATCCCCGGCGCGCTGCCGGTGGAGCGGATCCACCTGGAGTGGCGGCTGTCCCCGGACAGCGAGTGGCGCCTGCCGGGGGTCAGCGCGGAGTCGGTGGTCGTCGTGTTCTGCAACGAGGGCTACGCCTCCAGCCTGGCCGCCCGCGACCTCCAGCGGCTCGGCCTGCCCCGGGCCACCGACCTGGTCGGCGGGTTCCGGGCGTGGGCCGCCGCGGGGTTGCCGACCGAGCCGGGCGGGCAGCCGGCGCTGCCGTAGCGCGCCGCGGTGGGCGGTAGACGTGCGGCGGTAGCACGGGGCGGTCGCGAGCGGCGGTAGTGAGCGGCGGTAGTGAGCGCCAGCCCGGCGCCAACGCGGCCACAGCGTCGCCGACACCGATCGCCGACGCACCCGCCCCCACACCGCGTAGCGCGGATGGCCGAAGGCCCCGCCACAGCATCTTGATCCAGACCGTGCCGGTCGCGACGCCATCCGGTCTCGAAAAGGTCTCGAAACCGCGTTGCGGGAAGGCTGCCCATGTCGGCAGGGGTTGCTAGGTTCGGTATGTCTATGTGTCTGGAGGGGATTTAACATGCAAATTCGTAAGGCTGGTTCGAAAACCCGCGTAGTGGGCGCGGCCCTGGCCCTCGCCCTGGCCGCCACCGGTGCGCTGAGCGCGTGCTCGTCGAGTTCCAAGAGCGGCTCGAAGGTGGTCGTGGCCTCGGCCGCGTTCCCGGAGAACGTGCTGCTGATGGAGATCTACGCGCAGGCACTGGAAGCCAAGGGCATCTCGGTGGACCGCAAACCCAACGTGGGGCAGCGCGACGTGCTGTTCCAGCAGTTGAAGTCGGACGCCATCACGGTGGTCCCGGAGTACAACGGCGCGCTGCTGGCCTACCTGGACAAGACCTCGACCGAGACCTCGCTGGCCGGCGTGGACGCGGCCGTGACCGCGAAGCTGCCGAGCACCCTGGAGATCCTTCAGCCGGCCGCCGCCCAGGACAACGACTCCCTGGTCGTCACCCAGGCACTGGCCACGAAGGACAACCTGAAGAACATCTCCGACCTCGCGCCCTACGCCAAGGACCTGGTCATCGGCTCGGCGCCGGAGTTCAAGACGCGGCAGCAGGGCCTGCTGGGCCTACAGAGCGTCTACGGGCTGTCCTTCAAGGACTTCAAGGCGCTGGACAACTCCGGCCCGCAGACCATCTCGGCGCTCCAGCACGGCGACGCGCAGGTCGTCGACCTCTACAGCACCACCCCGGCCATCAAGACCAACGGCTTCGTGGTGCTGAACGACGACAAGGGCCTGTTCGGCGTGCAGAACGTGATCCCGCTGGTGGACAAGAAGAACCTGCCGCAGGCCGGGGTCGACGCGCTGAACGCGGTGTCGGCGAAGCTGGACACCACCACGCTGACCTCGCTGCTGGAGCAGGTCGTCACCGAGAAGAAGGACACCTCGGACGTGGCCAAGGCCTGGCTGACGTCCGTGGGTCTGGGCAAGTAGCGCGAACAAGCAGCGCGACCGGGTAGCGCGACAACAGCACAAACGCCGGGCCGGCGGTCAGGGAGACCACCGGCCCGGCGTCAGGGCTGTCAACGAGCTGACCTCTTTACGGCAGCTTGTCCTTGTGGCCCGACTTCGAGATCAGGGCCATCAGCTCGCCGACCGCCGCGGTCGGCAAATTCTTGGCCAAATCCGCGATCCCGACCACGCCGACCAGCTTGCCGGCCGAGACCACCGGCAGCCGCCGGATCCGGTTGCGGCCCATGGTCTCCACCGCGTTGGTCACCGAGGCATCGGCGTCGGCGGTGTGGATGCCGCCGCGCATCAGCTCCCCGGCCTGCCGGATGGTCGGGTCGTCGTTCGAGGCCACCGCCTCGACCACCAGGTCACGATCCGTAAGCATGCCCATCAGCTTGCCGGCGCCGTCGACCACCGGGACGCAGCCGACGTCCTCGTCCCGCATCACCCGGGCCACGTGCACCAGGTTGTCCGATTCCAGCACCGACTTGGGCGCCTCGGTCATCACATCGCGGACCGTGACCATACATCCTCCTGCGGTGGACCGGAGTACCCGGGAATGGGGGGTTTCTCTGATCAGCTTGGCAACATCCGGACCACACCGCTTTGTCATGATCTGCCAGCCGGGTTACCGCGCGCAGGCGAGATCACACCCGACGTGATTCCTCCAAACGGGTTATCCTCGGCCGTGGCGTAGCCGACAAGTAGCCTGACGGAGCGCACAGGGGGGAGCCACACCATGACCGAGGCCGTCACGACGGCCCTTGCCGGATCCGCGCCGGTACCGGCACCGAAGGTGACGCTCCCCCGGGAGCTGTTCCGGGTGCTGCGGGTGTGGCCGGACTGGCTGTTCGGGATGTTCGCCTCGATGGGCCTGGGACTGGCCACCGGCGCCTTCCTGTACTGGGACCCGTTCAGCGGCCGGGTGCGCGATCCGCTCACCCTGATCGTCACCATCGTGCTGACCGCGGCCGCCGACGCCTCGCTGACCAACCAGCTGGCCGCCGAGCCGGAGTGGGCGATCAGGGTACTGACCGGCGGCGGCGACCCGGCGCGGATGCTGCGGGTGCGCAACCAGGTGCTCTACATCTTCGAGGCCGGATTCGCCTTCGGGGTCGCGGCCCTGGTGATCGTGCTGACCAAGGACCACCACTGGGTCAAGCACAACTGGCCGATCATCGCCGAGCTGCCGCTGGCCCCGATCGCGGCCGGCAATCTGGCCTCGGTGCTGTTCCCGTGCCCGTTCATGCGGCTGCGCCACCGGTTGCAGGCCACGACCACCTGGCCGCGCTGGGGCGCCTACATAGGCATCCCGTTCGCCCTGACCTCGCTGGGCACCGCCACCGTCATGGGCTTCCCGGCCTGGATGGAGCAGCAGGTCAAGCACTCGGCGGCGAAGATGCACCACCGGCCGTCCTGGTTGACCGCCGACAACATCCACTACGCCACCTGGCTGATCGCGGTGCCGGTGCTCAATCTGCTGATCTGGGCGATCGCGCTGAAGGCCGCGGACAGCCTGGCGCACCTGCGCCGGCACCAGCTGGTCACCCTGATGCGCAAGCACACCGAGCTGGCCCAGGACATGGACGACATCTCGCTGTGGGAGGCCGTCCGGGCCCTGCCGGCCAACCTGAAGCAGATCCCGTCCGAGGTGCGCGACATCGCGACCGTCGAGATCGAGGAGGTCCGGCAGGTCGGCGGGCACCTGGACCGCGGTCTGGAGCACGCGCTGGCCCGGCAGGCCGCGAAGATCCGCGCCCGGCGCGCGGCGGAGCAGAGCTCCGGCGTCGCATGACCGGGAACCCCAGACGCCGGCTGCCGGCCGCGGTGGTCGTCATCGCCGTCGCGGCGATGGCGGTGGCCGGACGCCGGGACGACGGGCTGGACGCCGGGCTCGGGAACGGCCCGTGGATGGCCGGCCGGCCGATCGCGGCCATGCTCGCGGCCGTCGCGTTGATCGTCATCGCCGCCCGGTTCGCCAGGCACCGGGACGACGGGTACGGCGTCCTGCACCGGGCCGGCACCGCGACCGCCGTGCTGCTGTACGCCGCCGCCGTGCTGACCCCGATCGGGCTGCTGTTCTTCGGACGGCCGCCCGGGAACCCGATTCCGCCGCCGGTCGCCGACGGGACGGGCGGCTCCATGAACCCCCCGCCGCCGATGACCATGGACGGCCGACATGGCAAGCCCCACCGCGGCCTGGACTGGGCCGACATCATCGTCCTGACCGTGCTGTCGCTGATCGTGGCGACGATCGTGGTGCTGCTCGTCTACGCCCTGATCAAGCTGCTGTCCCGGATCCGGCTCAACCGGCAGCCGCTGCACCTGATCGACTTCACGCCGCTGGACGCGGACCTCGAACAGCTCGCCGAGGCGGTCGAGGCCGGCGCTGAAGCGCTGGAGTACGAGGGCGACGCCCGCGAGGCGGTCATCGCCTGCTACTCGGCGATGGAGCTGGCGGTCAGCGCCGGCGGCGCCGGCCGGCGGGCCACCGACACCCCCGACGAGTTCCTGCGCCGGGTCACCGCCGCGCGGCTGATCCCCGAGGCACCGGCCGGCCGGCTCACCGAGCTGTTCCACGAGGCCCGGTTCTCCCGCCACCCGATCGACGAGACCCAGCGGGACGAGGCGCGCGAGGCGTTGCGGACGGTCTCCGAGCATCTGCGGGCCAGCATGGCCGCGCGGGCCGCGGCCTTGGCAGCGGCTCGGGCCGGCGAGAAGGCAGGCAATCAGGACGCCGCCGCTGAGGGCAGCGCTCAAGCCGGCGCAGGCGCGGCACAGTCCGCCGGGAGGGCCCGATGAGCGGACTGAACCGGGTCGCCGACCACCAGAGCTCTGAGCAGCGCACCCAGGAACGACGCCAGGGCACCGCCCCGAACAAGCCCGCGGACCCGCGCACCGAGCAAGCCCGGATCGAGTACAGCCGGTGGGTCGCCATCGGCGTGGCGCTGACCGCGATGACCGTCGTGGTCGCCGGCATGACCTGGCTCGTCCTGGGCGTGAAATGGCTGGGCCCGGCGCTCGCCGCCTGCGTCGGGACGATCGCGCTGGCCGCCTGGTACACCGTGTCCGGCCGCACGCTGGGGATGAACGGCGACGTGCGCGAGCGCGTACTGGAACGCCACTACATAGGTGTGGCCTGGTACGGCTCCATGCTCCGCAACACCCGCGAGCGCGGCGGCTACGAGCGCGGGCTGCGCCGGGAGCTGACCCGGCTGGCAGCCGCCCGGCTGGCCGAGCGGCACGGCGTGAACCTGTACCGGGACCCGCAGGCGGCGGCTGTGCTGATCGGCGCCGACCTGTGGCCGTTGGTGGACCCGAAGGCCGGCGCGATCGCGGCGGCCCAGGCCGGGCAGCCCGGCGCGCGCCCGCCCGAGGTCCCGATCCGCGCCGTCGCCGAGCTGATCGAACGGCTGGAGCGGATGTGAACGGGCTGTCAGACCAGACCGGAGGCGCGGACCCTGATACCGCCGCCGGCATCCCGGGGGCCGAGGGGGCCCTCGCGGAGGCACAGATAAGAGGAGACGCGATGTCCGACCAGCTGACCCCGGAGCAGACCTGCCGCAAGGCGCTCGCCGTGCTGGACGAGGTGGAGAAGGCCGTCGTCGGCAAGCGGGCCGCCCTGGAGCTGGTCCTGCTCGGCGTGCTGGCCGGCGGGCACGTGCTGATCGAGGACCTTCCCGGGCTCGGCAAGACCCTGATGGCCCGGTCCTTCGCCACCGCCCTGGGCCTGGACTTCACCCGCATCCAGTTCACGCCGGACCTGTTGCCCTCGGACGTCACCGGCGCTCCGTTCTACGATCAGCGCGGCGGCGACATGGTGTTCCGGCCGGGCCCGGTGTTCACCCAGCTGCTGCTGGCCGACGAGATCAACCGCACCCCGCCGAAGACCCAGGCGGCGCTGCTGGAGGCGATGGGCGAGGGCCAGGTGTCGGTGGACGGCAAGTCACACCAGCTGGACCCGGCCTTCGTGGTGCTGGCCACCGACAACCCGATCGAGTACGAGGGCACCTACGCGCTGCCAGAGGCCCAGCTGGACCGGTTCCTGCTGCGGGTCCGGATGGGCTACCTGCCGCCGTCGGATGAGGCCGCGATGCTGCTGCGCCGGCTGGACCGCAAGGCCGAGCGGGTGGAGCTGGCGCAGATCGTCGACGCCGAGCAGCTGCTGGCGATGCGCACCTCGCTGGAGTCGGTGGAGGTCTCGGCGGACGTCGTGGACTACGTGGTGGCGCTGGTCAACGCCACCCGCGCGGCCACCCAGGTGCAGGTCGGGGCCAGCCCGCGCGGCGGTCTGGCGCTGGTGCAGCTGGCCCGGGCGCGGGCGGTGCTGTCGGGCCGCGACTACGTGATCCCCGAGGACGTGAAGGCGGTCGCGGTCCCGGCGCTGGCGCACCGGATCACGCTGCGGCCCGAGCTGTGGGTGCGGCGGGTGTCGGCGGACGAGGTGGTGGCCTCGCTGCTGACCGCGACGGCCACGCCGCGGACGCTGCCGCGTCAGCAGGACGCGGCCGGCGGCGCGACCGTCGGTGCCGGGGGCGGCGCGGGTGCCGCGCCGAGTCCGGCGCGGCCGAACCCGGGCCCGGCGCAGAAGCCGGCCGGCGCGCACCGATGACCGAGCCGAAGCCGGAGTCCGGGGCGGGAGCGGCGTCAGGGCCGAATCCGGGGTCGCGGTCGGCCGGCACGGCTCCAAGCTCCGGCGCGCCGAAGCCGGCCATCTCCTCGCTCTCCTCGCTCTCGGCCCCGGCCCGACCCAAGCCGGGCCCGGCGGCCAAGACGGCGAAGCCCGCCCCGACCGTCTGGCGCCCCTCCCAGCGCGCCGCCCGCCTGCTGACCGCCGCGATCTGCGCGGTGGTCCCGGCGGTGCTGTTCGGCGCGTGGTGGTGCGTGCCGCTGGCCGCGGTGCCGCTGCTGATGCTCACCGCGCACGAAGGCGTCCACCCCAGCCGGATCCGCGCCCAGGTCGACGTCCCCGAGCGGCGCTGCTTCGAGGGCGAGACGCTGACCGCCGCCATCCGGCTGGCCGCCGACAGCTCCGCGGGCTGGACCCGCCAGGAGTACCTGCCGCCGCGCATCCGCGACGACCCCGAGTTCGGCGAGGTCCCCACGCCCTCGGGGCTGGAGCTGGAATCCCTGGAGCTGATCGACGGGGTCATCACGGTGCGGCTGCTGGTCCCGCGCTGGGGCCGCTGGTCGCTGGGCGCGGTGGCGATCGACGTCTACGACACCGCCGGCCTGCGCCTGACCTCGCTGCACGCCGAACTCGGCGAGGTCGAGGTCTTCCCGGTCCCGGCCCAAGACGACGCCACGCTGGCGCCGATGCGCTTCCCGGACCGCTTCGGCGAACACTCCGCGCGCATCCCGGGCGAAGGCGTGGAGTTCATCCAGGTGCGGCCGTACGTGTTCGGCGACCGCCAGCGCCGGATCAACTGGTCGGCCACCACCCGGCGGCGCGAACTCCAGGTCAACACCTTCGAGGCCGAACGCGCCGCGGAGGCGGTGATAGTCGTGGACGCGCTGTCGGACCTGCCGCAGCCACCGGATCCGGCCAACCTGTACCCGCGCTCGACCCTGGACACCGCGGTCCGCGGTGCCGCCGGGCTGGCCCAGGCCTATCTCAAGAACCACGACCGGATCGGCCTGGTGACGTTGTCGGGCCGGGTGCAGTGGCTGGCGCCGGGCTCGGGCAACGCGCACCTGTACCGGATCGCGCAGACCGTCATGGACCTGCGCAAGGACTTCACCTTCGAGCCGGGCCTGCTCAGCCGGCTGCCGACCCGGGTGCTGCCGACGGGCGCCGTGGTCTATCTGTTCAGCCCCCTGCTGGACCACAGCGTGGTGGAGGCGATCAGCGAGCTCGCCGACCGCGGCCACCCGCTGGTGGTGATCGACGTGCTGGCGCACGAGCCGGCCCCGACCACCGGCGCCAAGCCGGACCACCTGGACGCGCTGGCGCTGCGGCTGTGGCGGCTGGACCGGCAGGCGGTGCGGTTCGTACTCGGCGAGTTGGGGGTGCCGGTGGTGTCCTGGGACGGCATCGAACCCCTGGACCTGGCGCTGGCGCCGTTGCAGCACGCGCCCCTGGCCGGGAGGACACGATGAGCGCCGAGACCACCGGCTCCGGCCGCGAGGCACTGCTCACCAGCCCGCTGTTCTGGGCCGGCTACGGCGTGCTGATGGCGGTGATGGGCACCCGGCTGCCGATGTGGTCCTGGCCGCCGCCCCCGGACCAGATCCTCCTGCTGGGCTTCTGCGTGCTGGTGTTCGCCGCGCTGGCCCAGCCCTACGTCGGCCGCCCGGTGCTGGCCGCGGTGCGGGTGAACCACGTGGCGATAGCGCATCGCAACACCCTGCTGACCGGCGGGTTCGTGATGCTGGTCGCCTGCGAGAAGCCGCCGGCCTGGGCGGCCGGGGTCGACGCGCTGTTGCTGGCCGGCTACCTGGTGCTGACCGACGTCATCACGGTGCCGCCGGGCGTGCTGCGCCGGACCGCCTCCCCGGCGTTCCTGCTCCTGCTGGTCGCGGTGATCGCCGGGGCGACGGCGCTGGTCGCGCTGCCTTCGTCGAGCGGGGCGTACCGGCCGGTCCTGGCCGCGGCCGCCGGTGCCGCCGCACTCGGGGCCGCATTGGCGACCGCCTTCGGGAGGGCCGAAGTACGGCGAGTAGGCTCCACGGGACAACCGAAGGCCGAAACTGTGCCCGATAAGAGGCAGGCCGAAAAAGACTAGGCCGAAAAGACAAGGCCGAAAATTGGACAGGTCCTCCGAATGACGACGTTGACCTCCGGTGCCATCAAGCGCTACCGCGCGATGGCGCTGTTCACCGGCACCATGCTGCTACTGCTCACCTTCGTGGTCATCCCGCTACAGCTGTGGGCGCACAACAAGACCCTCGAGAAGCCGGTCGCCATGATCCACGGCTACGGCTACATGGTGTACCTGATCGTGGCTCTGGACCTGTGCCTGCGGGCCCGGTACAAGCCGATCCGCACCATCTTGATCCTGCTGGTCGGCGTGGTGCCGTTCCTGGCGTTCTACTACGAGCGCATCGTGGTGCGGGACACCCAGAAGCTGCTGGCCGAGTCGCAGGAGCGGGCCGCGAAGAAGAAGGCCAAGGCGGCGGCGAAGACCGCGAAGACGACGGCACGCGCCAAGGTCGCGGTCGGCGCGCCGGCTACGGAGCCGGAGCAGCCGGAGCCGGCTGCGGCTGAGTGAGGTCTTCGGCCTCCTCGCCGTCGTCCTCGTCCGCTTCGTCCCGGTCGGCTTCGTCCTCGGCCGCTTCGACGTCCTCATCTTCGTCGTCTTCTTCGGGGTCGGCCGGGTTCGCGAGCCGGCGGACGTAGGTCACGAACCACCACAGGCCGACGACGCCGAACAGCCACCACTGCAACGTGTAACCGACGTTGAGGATGTACCACGACGAGGTGTGCGGCGGCGCGGGTGCCGGGAGCACGGCGAGCTCGGCGCCGCCCGGGCCGGCCGGCGCGACGGTCAGCGCGTTGATGTAGGCCTGGTCCATGTCGCTGTACGGCCAGATGTTCACCAGCGAGGCGACGTCCACCGAGGCGATCAGGTGCGCCGGGTCCTTGGCCGCGGCGTCGACGGCGTCGGCCGGCGCGCCGTCGGCCGGTTCGGCGGCGGACAGCCAGCCGGTGACCGTGACCTGGCCGCTCGGGACCGCGGGCGGCGTGACCGGCTGCGCGCTCCAGCCCCGGCTGATCACCACCACGCTGCCGTCGGACAGCTTCAGCGGCGCGATCACGAGGTAGCCGATCCGGCCGTCCGGGAACCGGCGGTCCGGCACCAGCAGCTGGTGGCCGCCGTCGAAGACCCCGGAGACGGACACGGCGTGGCCCAGGGCGTCGTCGGTGGCCGGCGCACCGTCGCTGAGCAGGGTCGCCAGCGGGGCCGGGGTCACGTAGGCGGCCGCGGCCTTCGGGCTCAGCTTGTGCGTGCGGTGGGCCCGGGACCACTGCCACATCCCCAGCCCGACGAAGGCCACGGTGAGCACTGCCAGGGCCGTGATCGCCGCCAGCCAGGCGGGGCGGAACAGGAAGCGGTACTTCATCGCACCCAGCTTCCCACGCCTGTGAGAGCGGTAAGAATCGGGTTGCTTTTCAGCATGAAAACCACGGCTCCTACTACGTAGAGCGTCACTGAGGGAATACTCTGAGTGCGACGGACGGCGTCCATCTCGACGCCGCCTTGCCGTCGCTCGGCGTCCGCTGACGGCACGCCGACCCCCAGGTCTGTATACACAACGAACATCTGCGCACAATGAACTGGGCTCCGGATCACCGGGGCCCACGGCCCCGCGATGGAGGTGACGTGCACGGGCAGGAAACCAGGGCGCAGGCCCCCGACCCCGGGCGTCCCCGCGTCCCCAAGGACGACGACGCGCGCATCGTCGAACGGCTCCAGCGCTCGCTGCTGCCGTCGGTACTAGAGGTCAAGGGCCTGGTCACCGCCGCGGAGTACGTCCCGGCGGCCCGGCACCACAACGTCGGCGGCGACTGGTACGACGTCTTCGAACCGGTCCCGGGCACCGTCACCTGGGTGATCGGCGACGTCGCGGGCCACGGCTTCGGCGAGGCGGTGGTGATGGCCCAGCTGCGCAACGCGCTGCGGGCCTACGCCCTGGACACCGACGACCCCGCGGAGATCCTGCGCCGCCTGGACCGCTTCGTCACGGCCTACCTGCCGAACGACACCACGGCGACCGCCTGCGTCCTGATCCTGGACCGGACCACCGGCCTGGTCCGCTACAGCGGCGCCGGCCACCCGCCGCCGCTGCTGGTCGTGAAGCGCGCGGGCAGCTACCGCACGCAGTGGCTGGACCAGGCCAAAGGGCTGCCGCTGGGGGTCCGCGAATCCGAGCACCGGCCGGTGGCGCAGTTCACCCTGGTGCCCTCCGACACGCTGGTGCTGTACACCGACGGCCTGATCGAGAAGCCGGGCGACGACATCGGGGACGGCATGGAGCGGCTGCGCGCCGCGGCCGAGCTGTGCTGCGCCGAGCACCCGGAGTCCGTCTGCCGGCAGCTGATGAGCCTGCCCGGCGACGCCTACGCGGGCGACGACAGGGCTCTGCTTGTCAGCCGCATAGGCTGAACGCATGTACGCCACCCGACTGGTAGACCTCGATTTCCTGAACGAGGCCCCTGTCCGCCTGTCCTTCGCCCACACGTTGCAGGCCGCCCCGAAAGCGGTCTTCGACGCCATAGCGCACGACGTGGCGGCCCTCCCGCGCTGGTACGGCGTGGTCGCCACGGCCGAGTACGGCGGGCCGGAGCCGTTCGGCGTCGGGACCCGGCGCCGGGTCAAGCTGGTCGGCGGCGTGGCCTTCCACGAGCGGGTCCTGGCCTGGGACTCGCCGGACCGGTACGCGTACCGCATGGAGCGCACCAACGTCCCCGGCATCCGCGCCATGGCCGAGGAGTGGTCGGTGCTGGAGACCCCGGCCGGCACCCGCGTGGCGTGGACGATGGCGGTGGACGCGGTGCTGCCGGTCGCGGCGATGTTCCGGGCCTCGGCCCCGGGGATCGCGGTCGCCACGCGGCAGGCGTTGGGGCGGTTGGATCGGATGCTGGCGGCTTAGCGGGCGACTGCTTCGCGAGCGGCGGGTTAGCAGGGACGGGTTAGCGGCCGCGGCTTAGCAAGGGCTGCTTCGCAGCACCTTGCCACAGAGAGTCACCAGTGCGGTGCCCAACCAGCACAGACACCCCGCGCCCACCCCGCCGCCGGTCCCGAAGATCCCGCCTGGCAGCATGTCTGATGCCATGCCGACCATCCAGACCGCCACCGCGAGCGTCGCCCAGACGCCGGCGCCGACCCTGCGCGCGGGCCGCGCCGTGGTCTTCGCCGCGCTCTGTGTACTGGTCGGCGCGGTGGGGCACGACGCGTTCTCGGTCGGCGGGATCCCGGTCTGGGCGTTGCTGGTCGGGGGCGGTGCCACGTTCGCCGTGGTGCAGCCGTTCACCCGGCGGGAGCGCGGATTGCCGGTGATCCTGGCGCTGATGGCGGCGGTCCAGGTCGGGCTGCATGAGTTGTTCGCGGCCGCGCAGCGGGGCAGCGGGTCGATGAGCATGCCGATGGCGATGCCGGCCCGCGGCCGGTTCTGGTGCGGCCACAGTGAGCCGCCCGGCGTCACCCAGGCCGTGCACAACGTGGCCGGCGCCACCCCGTCGCAGCACTCGATGACCGTCGGCATGTGGGCCGCGCACCTCGTCGCCGCCCTGGTCGCCGCGTGGTGGCTGCGGCGCGGCGAGGCCGCGGTCTGGTCGCTGGCCCGGACGCTCGGGCTGGCCCTGGTCGCGCCGCTGGTCCTGCTGGTCGCGGCGGGGGTGCCGTGGACGCCGCCGCGCCTGGCCGCCGGCGCGCCGGTCACCACCGCCCCGGCCCGGCTGGGGCCCGGGCGGCTCCTGCGCTTCGATCTGGCCCGGCGCGGGCCGCCGATGACCGCCGCCGCATTCGCCTGACCCGCGTCCGACCCGTGGCGCCGTCCTTCGACGGCCGCGACTTCACCGCGCGCTTCACCCGATGCGGCTCACGACCGTCATCGATCCGCCACGCCGCCTAGAGCGCGTGGCTCTCATCCCCGGAAAGCGCATGTCCACAAAGCTCACCTCCGGCACCCGCCGGACCACCGTCCTGCTCGGCACCGCGGCCGTCTCGCTGATCGCCGCCGCCTCGGCCGCGCAGGCGCACGTCACCGTGAACCCCAACACCGAGCCGCAGGGCGGCTACACCAAGGTCTCCTTCCGCGTCCCGAACGAGGAGGCGAACGCCTCGACCACCAGCATCGAGGTCGACATCCCGGTCGACCACCCGATCGCCTCGGTCTCGATCCGGCCGGTCCCGGGCTGGACCGCGACCACCACCAGCAGCCGGCTGGCCACTCCGATCAAGACCCACGACGGCGAGCTCAGCCAGGCGGTCAGCAAGATCGTCTGGACCGGCGGCAAGATCGACCCGGGCCAGTTCCAGGAGTTCGACGTCTCACTCGGCCCGCTGCCGGCCGACACCGACAAGATCGTGTTCAAGGCGTTGCAGACCTACTCGGACGGCACCGTGGTGCGCTGGATCGACCTCCAGCAGCCCGGCCAGCCCGAGCCGGACCACCCGGCGCCGGTGCTGCACCTGACCCCGGCCGCGGCCGCCGCCAACACCGGCGGCAGCACCGGCAGTACAGGCAGTACAGGTGCCAGCACCGGCGGGACCGGCGGCACGGGTGGCAACACCGGCGCCGCCGCCCCGACCACCTCCCCCTCGGTGAGCCTCGCCGCGGACAACAGCGCCAAGCCCGCCGGCAGCGACACCGCGGCCCGCAGCCTCGGCATCGTCGGTCTCATCGTCGGTGCCCTGGGCTTCGGTACCGCGATCGTGGCCCTGCGGCGCAAGAACACCGCCGCGTCCCCCGCGTCCCCCTCACCCCAAGACCGATAACCCGACGACCCGGAGAGAAGAAGAATCATGAACCCGCGGTCCACCCGGATCGCACGCCTCGTCCCGATGGCCGCCGCCATCGGGACGCTGGCCGTGCTCGCCACCGCCTGCGCCAGCCCCTCCCAGGAGGTCGCGCAGGCCTCCGGCCAGGTCTCCACGCAGCAGTCCAAGTACAAGGGCACCGAGCTGGGGATCCCCACCCCGATCCCGCCGGTGACGCTCACCGACTTCAACGGCAAGCCCTACGACATCAAGGCGAACGCCGCCGGCAAGCTGACGCTGATCTACTTCGGCTACACGCACTGCCCCGACGAGTGCCCGACCACCATGGCCGACCTGGCCGCGGCCCTGCGCCTGACCCCGGCCGCCAAGCGCGCCGAGGTCCAGGTCCTGTTCGTCACCACCGACCCGGACCGGGACACCCCCTCGGTGATGAAGGCCTGGCTGGGCAAGTTCAACCCCTCCTTCATCGGCCTGACCGGCACCGTCGCCCAGGTCGACAACACCGCCAAGCTCGCCGCCACCCCGGTGCAGCCGCCGGTGAAGAACCCCGACGGCTCGATCGAGGTGGACCACGGCACCCAGGTCAACGCGTTCGGCGCGGACGGCTTGGCGCACGTGGTGTGGCTGTCCGACACCTCCCCGAGCGACATCGCCCACGACATCGCGCTGCTGACGTGAACCTCCCGCTCAAGGTCGGCGCGCTGGCCGCCCCGGTGGCGGTCCTGGCCGCCGGCGCGGCCCTGCTGGTGTGGTCCGGCGGCAGCGCCAGCGCCGGCGCCGCGCAGCTGAAGATCAACGACGCCTACGTCCGCGAGCCGGCCAACCCCGACGAGGCGGCGGCCTACTTCACCATCGCCAACGACGGCGGCACCGCCGACACCCTCACCAAGGTCGCGTCCTCGACCGGCCAGGCCTCGCTGCACGAGACGGTCGGGCCGAAGATGGTCGCGCTCGCCTCGGCCTCGGTCCCGGCGCACGGCACCCTGGACTTCTCCCCCGGCGGCAGCCACCTGATGATCGACGATCCGGGGCCGCTCACGCCGGGGACGAAGGTCCGGCTGACGTTCACCTTCGCCGCGTCGGCGCCGATCACGGTGACGGTGCCGGTGATCGGGATCGCCGATCCGGCCCCGGGCCAATCCTCAGGTCAATGAGGGGCGGCTTATCGGCGACCGGCGGCGCGGGGCGGGGCAGCGGCCGCGCGGCACAGACGAGCCGCGCGGTGCGAAGGGGCGGCGGTATACGCAACATGCGGCGTCACCTCATCGCGGTCCTGACAGCGGTCCTCTGCCTATGGGGCCTGGCTGCCGCGCCCGCCGCCTCCGCGCACGCCACCGTGGTCTCCACCGACCCGGCCGACGGCACCCTCCTGCCGACCGCCCCGACCCGCGTGACCGTCACCTACGACGAAGCCGTGTCGCTCCAACTCGGTGCGCTGCGCGTCTTCGCCCCCGACGGTTCACAGGTCGAGGTCGGTTCGGCCGACCACCTCGGCGGCAAGCCGCAGACCGCGAGCGTCGCGCTGAAGCCGGGCCTGAAGAACGGCACCTACGTCGCGTCCTGGCGCGTCATATCAGCGGATTCCCATCCGGTGCGCGGCGCGTGGACCTTCTCGATCGGCACCACCTCCACGCCGAACTCCGGCGGTGCCGAGGCCGCTCCGACCGGTTCCCGCACCGTCGGCGTCGTCTACGGCGTCGCCCGTTGGCTCGCCTATCTCGGCTTCGCGGCCCTGGCCGGCGGCGCGCTGCTGCTCATCGCGTTCGCGCCGAAGCTGGCGCACGACCGGCGGCTGCGCACGCTGATCGGGGCCGGCTGGTTCGCGCTGTTGCTGGGGACGATCGCGGCTCTGTTGTTGCAGGGCCCTTACGGCGGCGGCTACGGCATCGGCCGCGCCTTCGACACCGACGTGCTGCGCGCCACATTGCAAACCCGGCTCGGCAAGGCCCTGGCCTGGCGGCTGATGCTGCTCGGCGCGGCGGGCGTCATGGTGTCGTGGATCGCGACCCGGCTGGCCGACGTCTCGGTCCGGACCCGGCGAGTGGCGGGCGGCATCGGGGCGGCGATCGCCGTCGGCCTGGCGGCGACCTGGTCCGTCGCCGACCACTCCGGCACCGGATCACAGGTCGCGCTGGCACTCCCGGCGGACATGCTGCACCTGCTGGCGATGGCGACCTGGGTCGGCGGGCTGGCCGCGCTCGCCGCCTCGGTGCTCGGTCCGCGGGGGCAGGAGCCGGTGCAGGAACCGGCACAGGAACCGGCACAGGAACCGGCACCGGATGAGGAAGAACAACCTGCCCAAGCGCAGGCCTCCGGTATCACCGACGCCGCGCGCCTGACCCTCGTCCGCCGCTTCTCGACCACCGCCTTCGCAGCGGTCTGCGTCCTCGCCGCGACCGGCGTCTACCAGGGCTGGCGCGAGGTGCGGCACTGGGACGCGCTGTTCGACACCGACTACGGCCGGATGCTGATCATCAAGTCCGGCGCCTTCCTGGTCCTGTTGGCGCTGGGCTACCTCGCGCGGCGGATCCTGGCCGCGACCTCCCCGGACCTGGCACGGCTGCGACGCTCGGTCGCCGCCGAGTTCGGACTGGCGATCGTGGTGCTGGCGGTCACCGCGCTATTGGTGGAGTCGCAGCCGGCTTCGGAGGGCGCGGGCGCGCCGAACGCGGGACCTGCGCGGGCATCGGTGCCGTTCGACACCGGATCCGCCAACGGGACCGGCACGGTGAACGTCGCGCTGCAACCGGCGCGCGTCGGCCAGGACCAGCTCACCGTCGACGTCCTGGACAAGAACGGCACGCCGGAATCGGTGCCCGAGGTAGATGCCGCGCTGGCGTTGCCGACACAGCAGCTCGGCCCGATCCCGCTGAAGCTGCAATCCGCCGGACCGGGCCACTACACGGCGCCCGGCGCGGTGCTGCCGATGGCCGGGACCTGGCAGGTGCTGATCACGGTCCGCACTACCGACATCGACCAGACCACGGTCGTCCTCAACATCAATGTGCGCAAGTGGGTGAGAGTTCTGTGAAACGCCCATTCCCCAGCCGCCGCTCCTTCCTGGCCACCGGCGCCACCGGCCTCGGCGGCGTCGCGGTCGGAGCCGCGGCCTCCGCCCTTCTCTTCGACGACCACGCCTCGACTCCGGCCGCCGATCTGGTCACCGGCCTCGGCACCACGGCTGTCGCGACCCCATTTCCGCACCAGGCCGGCATCTCCGTCCCCGCGCGTCAGCAGGGTCACGGCACCGTCGTCGCGTTCGACCTCGTCGCCGACGCCGGCGCCGGTCAACTCAAAGCTCTGATGAAGGCGTGGACCGCCGCCATCGCCGACCTCACCGCGGGCCGCCTCCCGTCCGGCGGCGCTGAAGCCACCGACACCACCGCGCTGGGCAGCGGCCCCTGCTCGCTCACCATCACCGTCGGCTTCGGTCCTTCCCTGTTCGGCAAGGCAGGCGTCAATCCCGATGCGCGCCCGCCGGAATTGGCGCCGCTGCCCGCGTTCGGCACCGAACAGCTCGACGCCGCGCGCAGCGACGGCGACCTCGGCGTGGTGATCGCCGCCGACGACGCGCTGGTCGTCTTCCACGCGCTGCGCACCCTGACCCGCGCCGCCGCCGGGACGGCCACGCCGCGCTGGGTCATGTCCGGCTTCAGCCGCGCGCCCGGTTCCTCGCCCGACGCCACCTCCACCAGCCGCAATCTCATGGGCCAGCTCGACGGGACCAACAACCCCACCCCCGCGCAGCCCGGCTTCCAGGGCAGGATCCACGTCGCCGCCGACGCGCCGACCGCGTGGATGCGCGGCGGCTCGTACCTGGTCTTCCGGCGTATCAGGATGCTGCTGGACTCCTGGGACACGCAGACCACCGCCGAGCAGGAACGCGTCATCGGACGCCACAAGGACACCGGCGCCCCGCTGTCCGGCGGCACCGAGCACACCCCGGTCGACCTCTCCGGGCAGAACCCGGACGGCTCCCTGGCCATCCGCGGCGACGCCCACATCCGCCTCGCCGCCGCGGCGTCGAACGGCGGCGCCACCATTCTGCGCCGCGGTCTCAGCTACGACGACGGGCTCAAGCCCGACGGCCGGCCGGACGCCGGGCTGCTGTTCCTGGCGTGGCAGGCCGATCCGAACCACGGCTTCATCCCGGTGCAACAGCATCTGACGCGCAGCATGGACGCCTTGAACCGCTTCACCACACACGAGACCAGCGCGTTGTTCGCGATGGTCCCGGCCGCGGCTGCCAACGGCTATCTGGGACAGGCACTGCTCGAAGCCTGATACGAGTACGGGCTACGGACACTGACTACGGACACTGATATTTCAGGTCCCCGGCGCTCGCCGTCTCGGCACCGGAGGCGAGCACGCCGGGGTTGGTGATGCGGAAGGTGGCCGTGACGGTGCCACTGCCGGAGAGCTTCAACTGCCACGCCAGATGCACCTTCGGCGACTTACCGCTCACCGTCTCCGCACCCGCGACGGCCTGGGTGGTGTGGTTCTTCGCCGGGATGTCCCACTCGTAGTGCACGACTCCGGTCCCGCCGTTCGTCGTGAACTCCGCGACCATGTCGACCGAGGTGTCGCAGATCCCTGAGGGCTGCACGGGAGCGTCGTTGTGCACTGAGATGCTGGAGATCTGCACCGGGGTCGGGGTCTTCTTGTCCCGCAACTTGATACCGGCGAACACCGCCGCTCCGGCCACCGCGCCGACCAGCACGAGGCCGACCGACGTCCGGAAGAGCCGGCTGGGCAGCCCGTCCTTCAGGTCCTTCTTCACCGGCTCCTGAACCCCGTGCCCCTTGACCGGCCTGTCGCCGGGCCCGGACACCGGCTCGGACCCGAGCAGCAAGGCGACGGTCCGCTTCGCCGCCTCGGCCTGCGGCACCACCGGCGTGATCAGCCAGATCCGGCCCGCGTCCTGGACCAGGTCCAGCACCGGCAGCGTCCCGGGCAGCAGCCCGCCACGTGCCGCCACCGTCCGTTCGACCAGCCGCGCCACGCCGCCGGCCGCCTCGACCCGCGCGGGCTCGAACCGCAGCACGCCGAGCGGACGTCCGTCGGCCCCGGTGGCCGAGTACCACACGCCGTCGGAGCCGCGCAGCACCTCGGCTCCGAGCTTCAGCCCCACCCCGGGCAATCCGGCCTCGCTCAACGCACTCCCCCAGGTGGTCCCAGTCCTTGCGGCCGTACGCCTGATCCGCGCTTGCGGCAGTGTAGAGCGTCCGGCGACGATGGAGGTCGCCCCTGTCGGAAGAAAGCAGCCGAACGATGCCTGTCACCCGCCTCAACCACGCCGTGCTGTACGTCCGGGAACTCGAACGCAGCCTGGCCTTCTACCGCGACCTGCTCGGCTTCGAAACGCTGACCGAACTCCCCAACGCCGCCTTCCTGCGCGCCCCGGGCTCCACCAACGACCACGACCTGGGCCTGTTCGCGATCGGCTCCGCCGCCGGCTCCTCCGAGGCCGGCCGCTCCCGGGTTGGGCTGTACCACCTGGCCTGGGAGGTGGACACGCTGGCGGAACTGGCGCGCTTCGAGGAGAAGCTGAAGGCGCACGGCGCGCTGGTCGGCGCCAGCGACCACGGCACCACCAAGGCCCTGTACGCGCACGACCCCGACGGCCTGGAGTTCGAGATGTCGTGGCTGGTCCCCGCCGACCGGGTCGCCGACGCCCAACTGCCGGAGGGCTCGTTCGTCCTGCCGCTGGACCTGCGGCGCGAGATCGAGCGGTACGGTGCCGAAACGCGCGGCGGGGTCGGGATCTCGGACGTCTTCGCGCCCTGACGGCCGGGTCCAAGGTCGATGACAGGGAGCGGACATAGCGGTATGCTTGACAATTTTTCCGACTTCCGACTTCCGACTTCCGGATTACGGAGTGCGGAGCTGCGTCGGTGGGCGACCGTGCCGACCGAGGCGGAGGTGCTGGCGGTGGTGCGCACGGTGCCGTCGGCTCGGCGGCTGCTGGACGTCGCGGACGTCTTCGCCGGTGACCCGCGGATCGCGATCCACTGGGCGCTGGATCCGGGATCGGCGCTCGGCGGCGGGACTCGGGCGCTGTTGGAGGCGCGGGGGATCCGGCCGCTGTCGTTCAGTTCGGCGGCCAGTGGTGGTTCCGGGACTGGCGGCGGCTTGGGCACCGGCAACGACCGGCGCTGGCGGTTAGTGCTGGCGGCGAGCGAGAACAGCCCGCTGGACCAGATCAAGGCACCGATCCTGCTACTGCCACACGGCGCGGGGCACGGCAAGGGGATCGCGTCCGAACGCGTCACGCAGTGCGCTCCGGCCGCGATCGGGCTCGCGAACGCGCAGGACGCGGCGCGCTTGGCGTCGCTGTCACCCGCGTCGGGAGCGGCGGCGCGGGTGGTCGGCGACCCGTGCTGGGATCGGCTGGTCGCCAGCCGGCATCGGCGTTCGCGGTACCGGGCGGCGCTGGGTGTCGGCAGCTCGGCGCGGTTGCTGGTGCTGAGTTCGACGTGGGGGCCGCTGTCCCTGTTCAGCCGGCACACCGACCTCGCCGCGCGGCTGACCGCGACGTTGCCGTGGGACGCGTGGCGGGTGGCGATGGTGCTGCATCCGGGAGTGCGCGCGGTGCACGGCGACGACACGGTGTTCCGCTGGCTCCGTCCCGCGCTGGACCGTGGGCTGCTGTTGTTGGACTCGGACGACGAGTGGCGCGCGGGCCTGCTCGCCGCCGACGCGCTGATCGGCGACCACGGTTCGGTGACGCTCTATGGAGCGGCGCTGGGGGTGCCGACGGCGTTCGCGTGCTTCGGGTGGGAGGAGGTGGATCCGGAGGCGCCGATCGCGGGATTGGGGCGTGCGGGGAGATCCTTCGACGCGGACGGTGCGCTGCGCGACCAGGTGGCCGAGCTCGCCGACGGCGCGGGCGAACCGGGGCTGGCGGAGCGGGTCTTCGCGCATCAGGGGATGGCGTTGGAGCGGATCGCAGAGGTGGCATACGAACTGATGGGGATCCCGCGGATCCGGCAGGACGTGGCGCCGGTCGCCGTGCCGCTGCCGCGTGCGGCGCATCCGACGCCGAGCGCGTGGTGGTTCACGGCGAGCGCGGACGACGGCGGGGTCGCGGTCGAGCGCTACCCGGTATCGGAGAGTGTGCCGGGCGGCGCGCGGCTGCTGGCGCATGTTCACGGGCCGGACCCGCGCCAACCGGCTGTGGCGACGGTAGTGGTCGGGACGACGGATCTCGAAGCGTGTCCGGGGGCGTATGTCGCGGTGGAGGGGGCGGTGGTCACACTGCGCGGGCGTGGCGTGGTGGAGGTCGCGGGGGATTTGGATTCGGCGTTGGTGGGTGCGGCGCTGCACGCGTGGGTGTTTCAGCTCGGGCGCGCGGTGCCGGAAGAGCTGCGGGTCAATGGCAGTGACGTGCGGCTGACGGCCCGGCGGCAGGCATAGGCGGCTGGCCCGGCGAGCGCACCGCCCTCAGCCGGCCGGCCGGCC
>NZ_JAAFZA010000090.1 GCF_015356865.1 Catenulispora pinisilvae | reverse complement strand
GGGCCGGCGCGCGGGGCCAGGGCGCGAGGGCGGCGCGCGGGGGCCGCGGGGCCGCACGACCGGGCCACGCGGCCGGGCCGCGCAACCGGGTCGCGCGACGCGCCGACCGCACCGGCTGACTCGGAGCTCACAGCCCCGCCCGAACCGGCGTGACCCTGGTCACGACCCCGCCACGGCCCCGTTCGCCGCCCGGCAAATGCGGGATGAGCGGCATCCGAAGTGCGCTATGCTTTCGGGGTCGCGAGGCGCCCCCGGGCGCGGACGCGGCAGCTGGGGCCCCGTTGTGTAGCGGCCTAGCACGCTGCCCTCTCAAGGCAGTAGCGCGGGTTCGAATCCCGTCGGGGCTACCTTTTGGCAAGTTTTCTTGTCGTCTTAAAGTCTCCTTCGGCTGCGCCCTGACGAGGCCGACGCAGACACCACCGCATCGCTCACAGTGCCTGCGGATCGGCGTTCGACAGCGCGAACCACACCGTCTTGCCCGTGTCGCCGGGCACCACGCCCCAGCGGTCGGCCAGTAGCTCGACGATCGCCAGGCCGCGGCCGGTCTCGGTGTCGGCTGTCGGGCCTCGCGATCGGCGGACCTCGTCCTTGCCGTGGTCTCTGACCTCGACGACCGTTTCGTAGTGGCCGCGGCCGATTCGCAGGCCGACTGGGCCGCGGCCGTGTCGGACCGCGTTGGTCACCAGCTCGGAGGTGAGTAGGCATGCGGTGTCGGCGTACTCGGTCAGTCCCCATGAGCGCAGCACGGACGCTACGAAGCCCCGGGCTGCTCGCGGTGCCGTCGGTTCGGCTTCCAGGACCACCGAGGCTCGATGCGCGCCCCGGTCGGCCTCTGGGATGCCCAGGCGGGTGAGGAGTGGTTCCTTGGCGATGTCCAGGCGGCCGGCCACCACGTCGGCTGCCACGGCCGGCACGCTTCGGAACTGGGCCCAGGCGTATTCGCTGAGCAGGACCAGGGATTCCGCGACGCCGATCGAGAGCCGCTCGGCGAGGATCCCTTTGGCCTGCTCGACCGGCACCGCGTCCTCTAGCGCCGTGCGCAGGCCCAGGGCGAGTTCGGTCTGCCAGGCGCGGTCCCGGTGGTGGAGCAGGCCGCTGGCCGCCGCCGATGCCATGGACGTGGCCAGCGAAACCCGGTCGTCGGTGATCGCCCCGGGGCTCGCGGACAGCAATGCCAGTACGCCCACTGTCTCCTCCCGCCAGCGCATCGGCACCGCGTATTCCGCGGCGATCCCGCACGCCGCCGCGACCGGGCCCAGGGTCGGCCAGGGCAGTGCGGGCGCCGCGAAGTCGTCGCAGCCGGCCGGGCGGCCGGTGTGGTGGCAGTCGAAGGCCGGTCCCGAGACGTCGTCGAGCTCGTGGCGCATCAGTGTCCTGGCTTGTTCTCCGTGCAGCGCGGCGAGGTCGATGCCGCGCGGGCCGCCGGCGAGGAACACCGCGGTCGCGGTCACGTCCAGTAATTCGGCGCACAGGGAGCAGAAGCGGTCCAGATACCCGCTGACGTCGAAGTCGGGGCCGAGCGTGTCAGTCAGCTCGACCAGGATCCCGTATATTCGCGCGCTCGCGCCCGCCCCTGCCACAGCCATCGGTGCTCCCGCATTCCGTCGCGGTCCTCGCCAGTTCACGGCGCCGGTAATTATCTCGCGGCGGGCCGGGAGCGTCAGCCAATCACATTATTCCGCCACATTCGATGGCAAGGGATGCTTGCGCGACATCCGGCGCGACGGTGTACACCGTCGCGCCGGCCCGAGCCGCCCCGGTCAGGGGCTGAGCGCCACCAAGAGATCGACCACGTAGGACTCCTCCACCTCTTCGCCGGGAAACATGCCGGCCAGCCGCTCGCGCTCGTCGGCGAGAAACGCACGACGCGCGGCACCGTCGAGGACAAGGAATGCCGAGCGGCTACTGATGTTGGCGAGGTGCACGTCCAAGGAGACGGTGCGGCTCCAGGGCAGTTGGCGGCGTGTGACCTGCAAACCCGTCAGGCCGGCCAGCCTGATGGCTCCGCTGTCCGAAGGACGCGCCGACGGCCTCGGCTCCACCCCGCAGTGGCGCGCGATGCGGGCGTGCTGTTCGCTGATCCACGGTACGTCGAAGGCTGTGGTGTTCCACCAGATCGCCAGCGCACCGTCCGGTCGCAGGACCCGCAACGCCTCGGGGACGGAGCGGTCGGTGTCGGTCCACTGCCAGGCCTGCGCATAGGTGATGAGATCGCAGGAGTCCTCGGCCAGCGGTAGGGCGTTGCCGTCGCCCCTCACGATCGGCGTTTTTGGGAGCGCCTTGTGGAACTCACCGGCCATGGCCTCGCCCGGCTCGACGGCGATCACCTCGGCACCGCGCTCCCGCAACAGCCCGCTGGCGATCCCGGTACCGGCGCCGACATCGGCGACCCGCGCCCCGGCCAGGCGACGGCCTGCGAACTCCTCGATGCGGTCGAAGAGCACGGCCGGGTAGGAGGGCCGGCTTGCCGCGTACTGGGCTGCGGCTGCGTCGAACGATCGGGCGCGAGATCTGGTCATCGCAGCATTCTTCCTTGTTTCCCGGGCGTGCTGGGTCAAGGGGAACTGGATGACGAGATCCGCACTCTCGGTCAGGTCTGTCCGGAACGGATGCGTTCGGCGAACCTGGTGGCCGCGATGCCCAGCCCGGTCGGCCTGGGCGCGTGTGCGAAACGCTCGGCCGTTGCCGCAGCCGCTGTAGTCGCCGTCGACACGGCAGCGGCCGGTGCCGCTTCCGGCGCTGCCCCAGGCGCGCCGAATCGCGCGTGCAGGCCGGTCTCCGTATACCGAGCACATCGCGCGTGCCACTCCAGGATTCCCGACATCCAGTCTTCCAGCTCCCGGGCGTAGTTCGTGAGCATCGCCCGCGCCGCCTCCGACAGCCCGTGTTCGTCGAACATGGCGGGCATCTCGACCGCGACGATGTGCTGAAACTGCCGGATCCGCTCGCCCATCAGGCGTGCGACGATGTCGCGGGCCCGGAGGCGGTCGCAGTCCAGGAAGCTCTGCATGACGAAGACCATGTTGTGGATCTCGTTCTCGAACTGGATCTCCTTCTGGTAGGAGAACAGGTCGTTGGTCAGGCACGCGTAATCCTGGGCCGAGTTGTCGAGCTGGCGCATCACCCGAGTCTGGTACACGGTGTCGGGCACCAGGTCCCCGTGCGCGATCCGGGCCAGGCCCATCGTCAGGTCCGATCCGAACGTCGCCCGGCGCATCTCCATGTAGTCGACCGGATCGGGGATCCGGTTCTGGACCTGGTTCGCCAGTTCCCAGATCCAGGACGCCGTCATGTCCGTCACGGCGGTGCGGAACTGCCGCCGGGCCGGCGTGGACATCGGTCCGGCGGTCCGCCGCCACAGGTCGGCCAGCCCCCGCTCCACCGGGGTGACCGCTTCGGGAGTCGGGCCGACGTCCAGCGGCAGGAACAGCGCCAGCCGCGCGTTCTGGGCCTTCGCTCCGATGATGTTGCGCGCGCGGCCGAACTGGGCCGGGAACAGGTCATCGCCGTACGTGCCCCAGGCCAGCCAGTCCGAGGACAGGTCCAGGTCCCCGGGTGAGGCGTCGGCGTGGATCATCGAGGCGCAGTGGGCGAAGTCGAACTCGACGAACCGTGGGGCGTCCCACAGCTCTCCTCCCGGGACTCCCGGAACGTTCTGGAACATGCCCATGTCCTCGGCCCACGCGAGATTGTGCCGGCGGGCGTCGTCCAGGTGCGGGCTCGTGCGGAACGTGAATGGCATGAACAGATCGGGGATGGGCAGATGGCCGCCCTCGCGGGCGTGCGCCGCGTGGGAATGCTGCTTCGCCCGGCGCTCCTCGGCCGCCACGTTGGGGAAGGGGCGCGCGGCCGCGGTGCCGAACCCGGCGGGTCCGCCCAGCCGCGGACCGTCGAGGCCCGGAGCACCCGCCGCCTCGGAGTTCATGTACCGGCTGGACCGGGCGTGCCACTCGTGCCCGCCGGACTGCCAGTCTTGCAGGCCTTTGACATACAAGCCGACGGCGAACTGGTCCTGCGGTGGCGAGGCGTTCTCCGCGAACATGATCGGGACCTCGGTCAACGCGGTGTTCTCGAACTGCTGGAGCCGCGAGGTGATGAGGTTGTTGACCAGATCGGCGGCCTGCTGCGTCGGCAGGTCCAGGAAGGTCTCCAGGACCAGGATCGCGTTGGAGTTCTCGCCTTCCTGCTGGACCTCGCGCTGATAGGAGAAGATGTCGTTGCGCAGATGCACCGCGTCGGCGAAGGTGTCTCGCAGCACCCGCATCGGGCGCAGTGCGGCGAGGCGGTCTGGTACCTCGGCGCCGACGGCGACCTCGACCAGGTTCGCCGACCACGGCGCGCCGCCGACGCGCCGCCGCATCTCCACGTACTCCATGGGGTTGGCGATCCGCCCCCGGGAGATGTTGTCCAGCTCCCACAGGGACTCCACCGCGAGGTTGTGGGTCGAGGCCCGGAACCGCGAGCGCCAGGCACCCGACATCTGGGGGACGGTCCTGGCCCACAGGTCGGCCAGGCCCGCCTCGGCGGGGTTCGCGGGTTCCGGGCCGTCCTGTCCGGGCTCGGTCATGAACAGGTCCAAGCGGTCCAGGTGGGCTTTCGCGCCGGCCAGGTCCCGGCTGTATTTGTAGAGTTCCAGGAAGTGGTCGTCGAAGAAGAACACCCACACGTACCAGTCCGTGACCAGGTCGAGCATCGCCGCGTCGCAGTCAGGGTGCGTATATGCGCACATCAGGGCGTAGTCGTGGGACGCGAGATCGTCCTCGGTCCAGACCAGCTCCCCCGAGGGACCCGGGGTGTCGAGCATCCCCATCCGCCGGGCCCACGCGGTCGAGTGCTCCCTGGCGTGCTGCTCGTTCGGGTTCAGCCGGGCTGGGTGCGGCAGATAGAAATCAGGCAGGATGAAGGGCTCCATCATCGGTCGCCTCCCTTCGGGGTTCGTCGTCCCACACCGGGGACACCGGTCAGTTGTGGTAGTGGCCGAGCTCGACGTTCTCCAGGATTCCGAGCGCGTCGGGAACCAGGACCGCGACCGAGAAGTAGGCGGTGACCAGGTAAGAGATGATCGCCTTGTCGTTGATGCCCATGAAGCGCGCGGACAAGCTGGGCTCGACCTCGTCGGGGATCCCGGTCTGGTGCAGGCCGATGACGCCTTGGTCGGCCTCGCCGGTGCGGACCGCCAGGATGGACGTGGAGCGGCCGGCGCTGACCGGGATCTTGTTGCACGGCAGGATCGGCACGCCGCGCCACGACGGGATCATGTGGCCGTCCACGTCGACGGCGCTCGGGTAGATGCCCCGGTGCGTGCACTCCCGGCCGAACGCGGCGATCGCTTTGGGGTGCGCGAGGATGAAGTGCGTCTTGCGGCGCCGGCTGAGCAGTTCGTCCAGGTCGTCGGGGGTCGGCGGGCCGGTGCGGGTGCTGACGCACTGGCGCAGGTCGGCGTTGTGCAGCAGGCCGAAGTCGCGGTTGTTGACGAGCTCTGATTCCTGCCGTTCGCGCAGGGCCTCCACGGTGAGCCGCAGTTGCTGCTGGGTCTGGTCCATCGGCTCGCTGTAGAGGTCGGCGACCCGGCTGTGGATCCGCAGGACCGTCTGGGCGATGCTCAGCTCGTACTCGCGGGGCGCGAGCTCGTAGCCGACGAACGTGCCGGGCAGGACCTCCTCGCCGGCGTGGCCGGCCGACATGTCGATCTCGGCCTCGCCGTGCTTGTTCTGGGCCGGTTGCGGATCGTTCGCCGCCTGCTGGATGTGGGCCAGCAGCGATGCGGCTCGGTCGCCGAGCGCGGCGACCGCCGACAGGGGAAGGGCCAAGGCGGTCAGGGCGGTCCTCGCGGCGACGGTGAACTCCCAGGTGTGCCCGGCGCCCGGGACGACGTACTGCCCGCCGAACTGGTCGCCGTCGGCGAGGGTGTCGAACACCGCCTCGTTCCCGTATTTCCCGGTGCCGATCTTGTCGGCCTTGCCGTGGGCGATCAGGTACGTCTCCTCGACGGGGGTCCCGGCGGCCACGATCGTGTCGCCGGCGGCGTACTCCCGCTGGACGAACGAGGCGGCCAGCGCGGTCAGCACCTCGGTGTCGGCGAATCCGCGCAGCAGCGGCAGCTCGACCAGGGTCTCGGGGACGACCTTGATGTCCGAGCCGGTCTTGTCGAAGGTGACCCGGCCCTCGCCGACCTGGTAGGCCAGGCGGCGGTTGACCCGGTAGGTGCCGCCGGAGACCTGGGTCCAGGGCAGCAGCTTCAGCAGCCATCGGGAGGTGATGCCCTGCATCTGCGGGACGGACTTGGTGGTGGTGGCCAGGTTGCGGGCGGCCGCGGTGCTCAGCGACTGCTGTTCCTGCTGCGTCTGTTCGGCGTCGGGGGCGTTGGTGGTCTCGGTCATCGTCTTCGTTCCTGTTCTCGTCGTTCGCGGACTTGTTCAGGGCCGGGGTCCGCCGCCGATGGAGCACGTTCGGGCGTCGGCGGACCGCGGAAACGGATGTCTTCGTGGGCGGTGGTGGCCTGTCAGGACCCTGTGTCCGGCTCCCTGGCCGGCCAAGGCGAGCGTCCTTCAGCTTTCGCGGTGCGCGGTCGAGGTGAGCAACACTTCGAGCTCCCCGCGGACCGCGGAATCGGCGAGCGGCGCCGCCGCCAGCGCCTGACGGGCCTGCTCGACGCGGTCGTCGATCATGGCCTCCAGGGCCGTGCGGGCGCCGGTCTCCACGATGATGCGGCGCAGCAGGTCCGCGCCGTCGCCGGTGAGCCTGGGGTTGCCGTGCAGAGCGCTGATCTGCCGGGTCTGGTGCGCGCTCGCGCCGTCGCGGGCGAGCGCGACCAGCGCCGTCGGCTTGCCCTCCCGGAAGTCGTCCATGTTGGACTTCCCGGTGACCTTGGGGTCGCCGAACGCGCCGAGCAGATCGTCCCGGAACTGGAACGCCTCGCCCAGCGGGCGTCCGATCGCGCTGAGCGCGGTGAGCATGGCCTGCGGGGCGCCCGCGAGCGCCGCGCCGATCTGGAGCGGGCGCTCGACCGTGTAGCCGGCGGTCTTGTAGCGGGCAACCAGCAGGGCCCCGCTCAGCGATCCGCCGTGGGCTTGTTCCTCGGCGTCGAGGAACTGGCCGACGCAGACGTCCGCGCGCATCGCGGCGACGTACGGGTACGCGGCCCGCAAGCCGGCCGCGTCCAGGCCGCAGGTCTGGAGCATCTCATCGGACCACATCGCCAGCAGGTCGCCGGCGACGATCGCGGCGTTCACCCCGAAGCGGGTCGCGTCGCCCCGCCAGCCGGAGCGGGCGTGGATGTCGGCGAACTGCCGGTGCAGGGCGGGTTGGCCGCGCCGCATGTCCGAGGTGTCCATGATGTCGTCGTGGATCAGGCAGAAGCTGTGGAACAGCTCGATCGAGGCCGCCGCGCGGAGGATCTGCGGGCCGGGCTCGCCGCCGGCTCCGCGCCATCCCCAGTAGCAGAACTTCGGGCGCAGGCGCTTGCCCGGGCTCAGGATGTAGGAACGCAGCACACTGAAACACGGACGGGTGCCCGACTCGATCCAGCGGTCCCGCCGGGAGTCCAGGAACGTTCCGAGCTCGTCATCGACTTGGCGGCCGAAGCCCAGATCCGGCCGGGCCGCGGGGGCGGTGATGCCGTGGACCATGGTGGGGGCACCTCACTCTCCATCACTGACCGGTGACGCTACGGGGTCGCGATTCGGCGGGTCAACGAACGGTCCCACCGCGTGGGACCGGCGCCGGTCGGCGTGCTTTCGCCGGGCGCGCCGACACCGCCGGCCGGAACCGGGGTTCCGGCTGGCGGGACGGGTCCTGGCCCGCGTCCGCCTCCCGGTGATGGCGTGGACCTCGGACTTCTTCAGGAGGCGAGATGGTGCACACTGACGTCCTCGGCGTCCGGGCGGACATCCCGAGCGGCCCCGACGAACTCAGGGCCCTGCCACCGGAGCGACTTCCCGCACTGGCCGCCACGCTCCGCGCGGTGCTGATCGAGCAGGTCCGCGCGAACGGCGGACACCTCGGCCCCAACCTGGGCGTCGTGGAGCTGACGCTGGCCGTGCACCGGGTCTTCGCCTCGCCGGCCGACCGGATCGTCTTCGACACCGGCCACCAGTCCTACGTCCACAAGCTCCTCACCGGCCGGGCCGATGCTTTCAGGACACTGCGACAGGAAGGCGGCCTGTCCGGGTACCCCTCGCAGGCCGAGTCAGTGCACGACATCGTCGAGAACTCCCACGCCTCCACGGCGCTGTCCTACGCCGCCGGACTGGCCAGGGCGTATCGGCTGCGGCATGAGGACCGCCGAGTCGTCGCCGTGGTGGGCGACGCGGCGCTGTCCGGCGGCCTGGCGTTCGAGGCCCTCAACGATATCGGGGGCAGCGGCTGCCCGGTGGTGATCGTGCTCAACGACAACGGGCGTTCCTACGCCCCCACGACCGGCGGTCTGGCCCGGCATCTGGCCCGGCTGCGGTCGGGGATCGCGGACGCCGATGTCTTCGGCGAACTCGGCGTGGCCTACCTGGGTCCGGTCGACGGTCATGATGTCGCGGCGGTGGAGCGGGCGCTGTCCGCGGCGGCCGCTGGGAACGGTCCGGTGATCGTGCACTGCGTCACCGTCAAGGGCAAGGGATATCTCCCGGCCGAAACCGACGAGGCTGACCGGTTGCACTCGGTCGGAGCCTTCGATCCGGCTGCCGCCGGGCGCGCGGCCGGGGCCGGCGGGTCGGCGGCGCCGAGTTGGACGGACGTGTTCGCCGAGGAGATCGTGGGCATCGGGGCCCGGCGTCCGGACATCGTCTGCGTGACGGCTTCGATGCTGCGGCCGGTGGGGCTGCGGGAGTTCGCGGACCGCTGGCCGGACCGGATCTTCGACGTCGGGATCGCCGAGCAGCACGCGGTCTGCTCGGCGGCCGGGCTCGCCCTCGGCGGGCTGCACCCGGTGGTCGCCGTCTACGCGTCCTTCCTCAACCGGGCCTTCGACCAGGTCATCATGGACGTCGCGCTGCACCGCCTGCCGGTCACCTTCGTCCTGGACCGCGCCGGGATCACCGGTCCGGACGGTGCCAGCCACCACGGGATGTGGGACCTGTCCTTCCTGGCGATGGTCCCCGGGCTGCGGGTCGCCGCGCCGCGCGACAGCACGCGGCTTCGCGCCCTGCTCGCCGAGGCGGTGGCCGTGAGCGACGGCCCGACGGCGGTGCGGTTCCCCAAGTCCGGCGTCGGTGCCGACGTGCCGGCGATCGGCCGCCTGGACGGTGTCGACGTGCTGTACGCCGCCGGCCGGGACGTCCTGCTCGTCGCGGCCGGCCCGGTCGCCCCGGCCTGCGTCCAGGCGGCGGTACTGCTCGCCGCGGCGGGCATCGGTGTCACAGTCGTCGATCCGCGCTGGATCCTTCCAGCGGACCACACCGTCGTGCGGCTGGCCGCCGAGCACCGGCTGGTCCTCACCGTCGAGGACGCCGGCCGCGGCGGCGGGATGGGCGCGGCCCTCGCGCAGGCCGTCGCCGACGCCGGAATCGGCACCCGAGTCCACAACCTCGGCCTCCCGCGCCGATTCCTGCCGCATGGCGAGCGCGCGGCGCTCCTGGCAGCCCACGGATTCACGGGCGCGGCTATCGCCGAGGCGGCCCGACATGCGTTGGCGGGCCCGGGTCCCCATCCGGAAATGAGACTTTCGTGACGCCTGGTCAGACGTTCTTCGGACTGACCCGCAGCTGTTGGTCAAGCATGGGTGCGCCACACCCGAGGCGCTGTGGAATCGGCGCTGTGGGAGCGGAGGTCACGCCCGTTGCGGCAGAACGAGCGCTGACAGCAGCATCGGTTCGCCCTGTGTCGAGCGCAGGACCGCGGTTATGGCGGCGGCCGTGGCGCGGACCAGCCGGGCCAAGCCCGGGTGCAGCACGCGTTCGGAAGGCCCGGCCAAGCCGACGGCGGCGACCACCCGGCGGCGGTGGTCGCAGATCGGGGCCGCCACGGCGGTCACGCCGGGGAACAGCTCCCCGCGGCAGGTGGCCAAACCGGCCTGGCGAATACGGCCGAGTTCGCGGTCGAGCAGTTCGGGCGAGGTTATGGTCTCGGCGGTGTAGGCGGGCAGCCGGCGTTCCCCGGAATAGCACCGGCCGGGAACCGGGTCGAAGGCCAGCAGCATCTTGCCCGTCGCGGTGGCGTGGAAGGGGGACCGGGATAACAGCGGGGCGATCTCGGACAGCTGCGAGCGATCGTAGAGGCGCTCGGGGTACGCGACCGCCTCGCGAGACGGGGTCGCCAGTGCCACGGCGACTCCCGCCCGACGGTGCAACTCGACGAGGTGCGGCAGCGCCGCGCTGCGTAATCGCGCCATCGACATCGTCTGCCCCCGGTCGACCCAGCCGACCGCCCGCCCGCCGAGCCGGTATCCGCTCTCCGCCCGGAACACCAGATCATGGACCTGAAGGACGTTCAGAAGGCGGTGGACCGTCGACTTGGCCAGGCCCAGCCGGCGGCCGATCTCCGAAGCGCTGGCCGTCTCCAGGTCGGCGACCACGTCCAGCACGGCGACCGCGCGCCCCAGCTGCCCCATCGCCATCGGCCCGGTCGGCGAATCCTGACGGTCGAGCGGATCTGCCGAACAGTATCCGGATCTCGGGTCCACGTCGTCCCCTGCCGTGTGAGTCGGGCGATGCGTTGTGAGGGCGCTTTCGCGGTGCGGACCCGTGGAGGGGGCAGGCACAACCGCTTGACAGCTGCCATGGGCTGGAATGGTCCGCGGTTGTCTGGGCGGTCCTCGGCGGTCCTGGGCGGGCGGTGACTGAGCGAACGAGGGCGAATACGTGGGCTGCCCACCGGCCGGATGCACACGACCCGCTGCCGGCCTGGAACCGATTCGCCGCTGCCGGTAAAGGGCAGAGCGGTATCGCGACCAGAGAATCAGGGTACTGCGATAGTGTGAAGGGCGCAATCAACGTCCGGACTCTGGCCCGCCCCAGCCGATCGCGGCAGCACACGCCGGCCTGCCGTCCGCATCGGGACGCTGTTCGTGTCGCTGTCAGGCATTGCGCCCCTGTCCGACAGCCGCTCCCAAGCGCCTCATCCGACACCTGATTCGTCGAAACCTGTGTGCGCGACCGAGCGGTCGTCCGGTACCGCGATGTCGGCGAAGGCCTCGTCGATTCCGGGGTAGCACTGCAGGACGTCCGTCAACATGGTGACCCGCAGCAGCCGGCGCATCCTGGGGGCGGCTCCAGACAGCCGCAGCCATCCGCCGGAAGCAGTGGCCCGGCGGTGGATCCGCAGCAGGGCCTTGAGTCCCGCGCAGTCGCAGAACCTCAGGCCCGCCACGTCCGCGACCACGTATTCGGCCCGCCGCGACCGGCTGCTCGAAGTACCGGGCCAGCACCGAATGCCCTGCCGTGGCGACGTCCAACTCCCCGACAAGCACGATGACCGTGCCTGGGGCACGGTCATAACTGCTGATCTCCAGTGGCTCAGGCGGTTTGACGCCGGGCATGGATTGGCGCGGTGGGTGACCCGCCGGTAAGTGGACTCTTTCGGCGATGCCGAACATCTCGGACTCCGGAGGCTAGCTGGACGGCCGTGCGTCTCCGGGGTCTGGGGGACCGGCCCGGATTGCCGGGCTCATCGCCAGGATAGGACAGCCGAGGACCGGGCAAAGACCCGAGCGCAACACGCCACCTGTTCGCCAGCCGGCACTGTCTCAAGGACCGGGGTGCCGGCGCCGCCGGACGGCGAACCATGGCCCGACCTGCCTGCTGCCACCTGCCACCGGACCCCGATGCGTCGCGCACGACAGCGCCGCCCCGGCGTGCCTCCCCGCAGCAGGGGACTGACGTATTTCCGCGCGCAGGCAGGCAGTCAAATGTCACCGGGCCCGGACGTCACCAGCCCGGACAAGTCGATGACCCCGGTGACGATGCCGGCGGCGACCTCGGTGAGTTTGGTGCTGGTGCCGCGCGCGTGGCCGCGCAGCACCGCGAAGGCCTGTTCCATGCTGATCTGGTGGCGCTCGGCGAGCACGCCCTTGGCCTGCTCGATCAGGACCCGGGTGTCCAGCGCGCTCTGCAGCTGCCCGGCCAGCAGGTCGCGCCGGGCGGCGGCGCGGGCGGACAGGATGCCGATGGTGGCGATGTCGGCCATCGCCTGCCCGGTGGCCTGACCGGCCTCGTCCAGGGTGCGGTCGGCGGTGAACAGGTTCAGCGCGCCGATCGTCTTCTCGCGCAGTCGCATCGGCAGCGCGTGCACCCCGGTGAAGCCGTGCTCGGCGGCGGCCGCGGCGAAGTCCGGCCACCGGTCGGCGTCCGCCGCCAGATCGCCGCTGTGCACCGGTTGCCCGGTGGCGAAGGCGTCCAGGCAGGGTCCCTGGTCGATCCGCAGCTGGAACTGCTCCAACCGCCGAGCACGCTCGGTGGAGGCCGCGACCAGCTGAAGGTGGTCCCTGTGGTCAGTGAGCAGGATCCCGGCGGCGTCGACGGCCAGGACCTGGACGCAGCGCAGGGTGAGGGTGTGCAGGAATTCGTCGAGGTCGAAGCCGGCGAGCAAGGTGTCGGCCAGTTCGACGAAGACCGGGGCCAGGCGGTGATCGCCGGCCGTCGTCGCTTCGAGTGATTCGCCAGGCATCGCTTCAACTCCAATTCGCCGTTCCGGCGCAAGGGGAAATCGGGTCATGGGGTGAGGGTCGCGAGCGGTCGGCCCCGCCGCCTTCGCTGTGGGTACGGATACGCCGACCGTCCGTCGGCGGCGTGGCTCAGCGCCCGGCTGTCCGTGACGGTGGCGGTGGCGGTGGCGGTGGCCGACCACGCCGGTCGCACCGACCCGCCCGGTCCCACAGTGGCCTGCCCGATCACCGCCTCTCGGGGTCTCACTGGAAGCACACCAGCGTAGCAGTATCCTTATTCGTTAGGGTGGTCTGCCGCGCGCAGCCGTGTCCGGACGCCTTGGCCGCCGACCAGATGCGGCGCGCCACCCGGGGCGGTCCAGCTGTCCGGTCGGTGGCGGGGAAATGGCGATATCGAACACTTCGGCTCCGGAGGCACGCTCGGTTGCTTGCGTCTCCGGGGGCTGGGGGACGGGCCCGGACCCGCCGGGCTCCCCGCCAGGGTAGTGCGCCGGATACCGGGTCGGCATCAGAGCGCTAATACGCCACCCTTCCCCAGGGAGCCCTCCAGGGAAGCACACTGGTCCGAACCGGGGAGAGCAGTCCTCAGTTCAGGCGCAGCGTGCGCTCGACGATGTCGGCCGCGACCTCGTCCACCGGCCGGTTCTCGGCGAAGGCGCGCGCTCTGATCAGGGCGAGGGCGTCACCGGTGCCGCAGTGGCACTGTACGGACACCATGCCGGCGGCCTGGTGCACCACGGCCCACAGGTCGGCCTGGCTCACCAGCGACGGACGGCGCGCGGATCCGGCGTCGGCGCCGGTGAGCGAGGGCGATTCCAGCGAGGCGATCAGCGTCTCGGCGGTCGCCTGGAAGGCCTCCAGGTCTGGGCCGTGGGCCATCGGCGGGTCGAAGACGGTCAGCGCCGCGAGCGTCTGGCCGGCCATGGCGACCGGGACGGCCGAGACCGCGCCGATGCCCAACTGCTCCACGGCGGGCCCGTATATCGGCCACGTCGCCGCGATCTCCAGACCGGCCGCGGTGACCGGTTTGTGGAGCCGGATCGTCTCGCGGGCCGGCCCCTGGCCGAAGGTGAACTCCAGATGCTGGGCGGCCCTGCTGGCCCGGTTCGAGGCCGCCGTGAGCACCTCGGTCTGGTCGGTGCCGAACAGGGTCAGCGCGGCGCCGGACGCGCCGAGGGTCTCGCAGGCCGCCGCCATCAGGTCCGAGGGGGCGGCCAGCCGGTCCAGGGGCTCATCGAACCTGCGGCGCAGCCGCTCGGCGTGGGCGGCGTGGATCCGGGCCGCGGTCCGGTGCTGCTTCTCGGCCTGCCGGTGCATGACCGCCATCCGCGTGTGGAACGCCCGCATACCCTCCGCGGCGGTCGACAACTGTGTCTCGTGCCGGGCGGCGATCTCGGCGGCACGAACGGCTCGCCGGTGCTCGACCGCCGCGCGCTGTACCGCCTGGTCGAGTTCCCGGCCGGATTCCGGCGGCAGGGGCATGTTCGCAGGATACGCCGATGCCGGTGGCGACCGAAGTCAAAAGCCACAAGAAGCGCATCTGCCGTATCAGCCCCGGCCGGTGTCCTCCATCAGGATGACGACGCCGCCGCCGTCCATCGGCGAACACGCGATCGAGCACAGGATGGTGCGGCCGATGCGGTTGACGGCCGCGATGTCGACCGGTCCGGAGCGGGCCCCGCTGGCCTGGCAGTCCGCGACGACTTTGCGCACCTGCTCGGTCGGCAGGCCGAAGTCCAGAGTGAAGAACGGCCGCAGGTGCACTTCGCGACTACGCAGGCCCCACAAGTCTTCCGCGCCGCGGTTCCAGCTATGCACCCGCAGGTCCGCGTCCAGCACGACGACGCCGGCGGCGATGCTGGACAGCACGCCCTCCAGGAAGGTGCGGGTCTCGTCCAACTCGCCGGAGCGGATCCGCATCTCCTCGTTCATGGTCTCCAGTTCCTCGTTGCCGGACTGGAGTTCTTCGTTGGTGGTCTCCAACTCCTCGTTCGTGGACTGGAGTTCCTCGTTGGTGGTCTCCAATTCCTCGATGCTGGACTGGAGTTCTTCGTTGGTGGTCTCCAACTCCTCGTTCGTGGACTGGAGCGCTTCGTAGGCGGCTTCCAACTCGCCCCGGGTGCGGGTGAGCTCGTTGTGCAGCCTGGTGGTGACCGTGGTGTCCAGGAACGTCAGTGCGACGCCTACCTGCTGGCCGTCGGCGGCGGACATCGGCTGGATGACGATGTCCAGGAACTGGGTGTCGCCGTCGTGCAACAGCCGCTCGGCCGCGGAGACCCGGACCGGGTGCCGCTCGGACTCCGCCTGTTCGATCAGGGAGCGCAGTTCGATCGGCCGGTAGGAGATCTCCAGGTCCCGGAACGGCCGGTTCAGGTCGTACGTGGTGAGGCCGAACTGGGCCCGGGCGGAGGCGTTGATCAGGACGATCGCGCCGTCCGGGTCCACGGCGATGGTCGCGTTCGGGGACGTCTCCAAGGTCAGGTCGCGCAGCTGCCGCTTGCGGCTGGCCTCCCGGACCTCGGTGCCGACGGCCCCGTCGATCTTCAGCGGCGCCGTCTGGTAGGAGGCCGCCGCCTCCCCCGGGCGGCGCCGGAAGATCCGCTGGCGCATGTTGGCGACCCCGAAGCGCTCCCCGTCGGACAGCAGCATCTCGGCCTTGCCCAGGAACAGGTAGCCGCCCTCGCGCAGCGCGAAGTGGAACCGGTCGACGATCTGCGACTGGGCCTCGGCGTTGAAATACATCAGGGTGTTGCGGCAGACCAGCAGGTCCAGACGGGAGATCGGCGCGTCCCGGGTGATGTCGTGCCGTCCGAAGATGACCCGGCGGCGCAGGTCGGGACGGAAGACGAACTGGGCGCCGTTGGGCTCGAAGTATTTGTCCCGCAGCTCCGGGTCCAGCATTTCCAGTGCCTTGGCCGAGTACAGGCCGCTGCGGGCCTCGCGCAACGCCTCCTCGTCGACGTCGGTGCCGTAGAGCTTGACCCGTCTGACGCACTCCTCGATCCCGAGCACCTCGGCGAACAAGATGGCCAGCGAGTAGGGCTCCTGGCCGCTGGAGCAGCCGGCACTCCACACCCGGATGTCCTCCTGCGGCCCCCGCGCCGCGATCAGCTCGGGCAGGACCTCGCGTTGCAGGTGCGACCAGGCGTCGGCGTCCCGGAAGAAGCCGGTGACGTTGATCAGGATCGTGTTGAACAGAGCCCGGAACTCCTCGGCGTCGGCCTCCAGCCGGTCCTGGAAGTCGGCGTAGTCGGCGATGCGGGCGTCGTCCATCCGCTTGCGGATCCGCCGGGCCAGGGTGGAGCGCTTGTAGCCGGTGAAGTCGAAGCCGCGCGCGTCGCGGATGAACAGCAGCAGCTGCTCCAGGTCGCCGCTGGGCTCCGGGGTCGGCGCCATGCCTTGCGGGCTCACAGGTCCGCCGGCTCGACCAGACCGCGGACGACGGTGGCGATCTCTTCCAAGGGGAGCACGAAATCCACCGCGCCGCTGTCGACGGCCGCCTGCGGCATGCCCTTGAACTCCGCCGACTCCGGGTCCTGGGCGATCACCGTGCCGCCGCGGGACTTGACCGCGGTCACCCCCATCGAACCGTCCTTACCGGTGCCGGACAGCACACAGGCGATCGCCCGCGCACCGTAAGCGCCGGCCGCGGACTCGAACAGCAGATCCGCGGACGGGCGCACGAAATGCACCAGCTCGCTGTCCGACAGCGCCAGCAGACCGGCGGCGCCGACGAGCAGATGCCGGTTGGGCGGGGCGACGTAGACGGTGCCGGGCCGGGCCAGCTCGCCGCCCTCGGCCAGCTTGACGGGCAACTGCGCGCTACGCCCGAGCACGTGGGCGATCACCGTCTGGTGCCGCGGGTCCAAGTGCTGCACCACCAGCACCGGGACCGGGAACCCGACCGGCAGCGCGCCCAGCAGCACTCCCAGCGCGGTGATGCCGCCGGCCGAAGCCGCCACCGTGACCACCGCGTACCGCTCGTCCGATCTTTCGGGCCGGGACACGTCCCGCGTCACGTCCGCGCTCACCCGCGGGCCCCTGGCAAGCGCGGTTCACATCGCGCCTCCGTCTGACGCCCGCACGCCACGCGGCGCGGACCCCACGGCAGGTCAGGCGAAGTCGTGGACACACCTGCGAGGTTAGCGGAAGGACGCCGTAGATCGTGCGATCGCCGGGCCCGACCTGGTCGTACCGGGCGGGTCGTAGTGGCCTAGTCATACCGGACGGGTCGTACCGGGTAGCACCGGCCGGGTCGAGGTCAGGCGTGGCGGCCGCCGCCAGGGACGCCGCGCTGCCCGCGCACCGGCCCCGGTCAGAGGCCGGATTCCCCATTCTCAGCGCTCGACTATCGACGGACACCCACTGCCGAGGTACCTTGGCCGCACGACTTTCACTCGAAAGAGCGACCATCCGGCAGCACGGCCATTTCCGATAGGAAAAGGCCCGTACTGTGCGCGTGTATCTTGTGTGCCCCAGACCCCGGCTACACATGGCCTGTGCTGTGTTGACTGGAGGTTCGGCGGTGGCTTTCCACGCCCACCCGGCACCTGAATTACCCGACTCACGTTCGCCCGCCCCGGCCCGCACATATCGTTACGGCCCCGGCGGCCAACTCACCGTGACGACCAGGGCCGACCGCGACGGCGCGGTCCTGACCGTGTCCGGGGAACTGGACCTCGCCGTGGCCGCCGCGCTCGGCACGCGGGTCGAGGCCGCACTCGCCCAGGGCTACACCCGCCTGGTCATGGACCTGCGCGACCTCACCTTCTGCGACTGCGCCGGCCTGACCGCCCTCCTGCGGGCCAGACGTTCGGCCACCGAGCACAACGGCTGGGTCCGACTCGCCGCCGTGCAACCCCGCGTCGCCAGGATCATCCAGATCGCCGGACTGGCCGCCGCCTTCCCCTGCCACCTCGACAACGCCGCCGCCTTCAACGGCTCACTCCCGGTCCCACCGGCAGAGAAGCCCCTACGACGGGCCCGGTCGGCCGACCCGCCCACCATCCGTAGCCGACCCCCGCGCCAGAGGCCGCCACCGGGCGCGTTGCCGCGAAACCGGCCGGCCCGGGTATCAATCGGCGGCAACGCTCAGCCCGTCACGGTGGCGATTCGGCTCAGGACTCCGGGAAGGTCTCAGGACTCCGACAAAGTCTAGTGACGACTCCGGATTGCGAATACAAATGACCTAAAGCTGGCGACGCGGCCACTATGCGCTGTTCGGTGTCCAGCGAAGAGTCATGTCGGGCAGATTCTCCATGTTCCGGCGGCCGTCGTCGGTGTCGAGGACGGTGAAGCCGTGACGCTCGTAGAACGCACGGGCATCGGTGTTCTGCTCGAAGACGTGCAGGGACACGCCGTCAGGACTGTGCCGTCTGACCTCGTCGAGCAGTAGCGTGCCGATGCCTTGGCGGCGGATGTCCGGTCTCAGATAGAGGTGTTCAAGCACGTCACCCTCAAGGGCGGCATAGCCGAGGATCTCCGTATCGCGCACTGCCACCCACGTGCGGCAGGTCTTGAACAGGACGTCCTCGACCCACCGGGTGACCTGGTCGTGGCTGCGCTTCTGCGGGGGCAGGTACGGCATCGACGCCATCCGAGAGGCCATGTGAATGCGTGCGATCACCGCCGCGTCCGCCGCGTCGGCGAGCCGGATCTCTGTCATGCCAACAACGCCCATAGCCGGGGAACCTACAAGGCCGGCCGAGACGCGGCCAACGGATAACCCGGTGAGCCATCCCGGTCACAGCGCTAGACGCAACGGTCTCACACCCGCGAAGCCTGGTACCCCCGGAACAGCAGGTGGGTGTCGATGATGTCCGAGCCGGCGCTCTCGACCGAGCGGTAGATGCCCCACTTGGGGCGGATGTAGTCGCCCTGGTCGGGGAGGATCACGCCGTGGCGGGTGCCGTCGGCGACGGTTTTGCCGGTGCTGTCCAGGCAGACGAAGCGGGCGGTGCCGGATTGGCCGATGGTCAGGGTCCACTGGATGGTGATCCACTGGTTGCGCAGGGGTGCCAGGGGTGCGGAGGCGATGGTCGGGGAGCCGGAGTTGGCGTAGGCGCGGGCGCGGAGGGTTTCGGAGGTGGCGCTCTCGCGGGTCAGGTCGAGGGTGACGAAGGGGCCTGCGTTGGTGGACGGGACCTTGGTCTGGAAGATGTGGGTGAATCGGCTGGTGCCGTGCAGGGTGTCGGGCATGAACATCTGGTAGGTGATGTTCCAGGTCTGGCCGTTGGTCATCTTCACCGGGTTGCCGCCCGCGACCATGCCCCTGGACTCGGTGCGCTGGCGGTCGCCGCCGCCGGTGGTGTCGCGGTCGTCCTTCCAGATGTTGAAGCGGTAGTGGTCGCCGCCCTCGACGATGATGTAGTCGCCGTGGCGGCCGGGGAACAGGTTGCCGCGGTCGAATTCGAGGCCTTCGAAGGCTTTCAGCCCGTCGGTGGCGGGGTTGGGGTGCCAGACCGGGGTGGCCGCCGGGGTCGCCAGGGTCCTCGGGGTCGCGAGGGTCCCCGAAGTTGGGAAGGTCCCCGGGGTCGCGGCCGAGGCCTGCTCGCTGAGGGCGAGCGGCACGCCCACGGCCGCGGCGGCCAGGGAGCCCAGCACGGCGCGGCGAGCGGGACGGCGGGGGTCGGAAGGCTGGGACATGAGTGTTCATCTCCTGAAAATGTGTTGCCCGCGCGTGGAAACATCCGATGACCGGCATTGTGGTTAAGATGCTTAACTCCGTCAAGGGTGGGAGCGCGGTAGGAGCGCGGCAGTGCCCTGCGATTCGCATACCGGGAGTTTCGTGATGCCTGACGGCTGACCGGCTCGGCGTCGCGACGTATTCTCACAGGGGAGGGGCCCATGACGGCACGGCACAATGGATCAGCCACACCCCGGTTCGCCTCGGTGGTGCGCGTCTTCTTCATCACCGTGGGTGTCGTCAGCCTGGTGCTCGGCTATCTGGGCCTTGACCGGTACCTCGGCCTTCCCGGACAGCACTACAGCCACGCCCCCAGCGACCTCATCTACTTCGATCTCGAGCTGTTCCTGATCCAATCCACTCCCCTGGCCATGGGCGGCCCGTTTCCGTGGCAACTGTCGGTGGCTCGGTTCAGCGCGCCGAGCGTCGCGCTCTACGCCATCGCGGAGATCGTGGTCGCGGTCTCGGCAAGGCGGGTACGCCGCGCCTGGCTCCGGCGCTCCCGCAACCACGCCGTCGTCTTCGGCACGACCCGCATCGCCTCGGTGGTGGTCGAAAAGCTGCGGGCGCAAGGCAAACGGGTCCTGGTGGTGCGACCGGACACCGCCGCCGGCACGGTCGGGTTCGACAACGTCCTGGACGACCGCTGGACCGTCGTCGGCGTCCCGGCCTCGCAGCGGACGCTGACGGATGCCGGCGTCCGGCGGGCGTCGGCGGTCTACGCGTGCCTGGACCGCATCGAGGACAACTCCGAGGTCGCCTACGCGATCGAGGCGTGGCGGCGCGGCCAGCGGTTCCCGGAGCGGGTCTACGCCTCGATCGACGACCTCGACCTGTGCACCGCGCTGAAGGCCCGCCGCTGGTCGATGGCCGGGGCGGGCCGCTCCCACGTCGACTTCTTCAACCGCGACGAACTCGCCGCGCAGACCGTCGTGCGCCGGGACCGGACCGCCCTGGACGGGCCCGCGCCGCACATGGCGATCTCCGGCACCGGCGCCTTCGCCCGGTCGGTGCTCGTCGAACTCGGTCGGCAGCGGCTCAGCCGCACGGACCAGAACGACGCCCCGATCACCATCGTGCTGGTCGGTGCGGACGCCGACACCGTCGGCGCGCGGCTGCGGGAGCAGTACCCGTTCCTGGGCGACGTGTGCGTCATCGAGCCCTGGCTCACCTCGCTCTCCCAGCTGTTCGACGAGCGCCGGCAGGCCCGCGCGCCGCGCCTGCGCCGGCTGTATCTGTGCCAGAGCGACGAGCGCGACGCCCTGGCCGACGCCCTGACCTGCGGCTCCTATCTGAGCGCGATGGACGGCGTGGTGGTCCGGCTGGACCGGATGTCGCAGATGGCTGACATGTTCCACGGCGGCGGCCGCCCCGGCACCCTGTTCGACGCCCTCGACGGCCGGCTGGAACTGGTCGACGTCACCGAGGTCGGCTGCGATCCGGACCGCATCGGCGACGACCTGGCCGACAGCCTGGCCCGGTCCATCCATCGCAGGTATCTGACCGACCAGCTGAGCGCCGGCCGGTCCTGGCACTCGACCGAGTCCATGATCGGCTGGGACGAGCTCCCGCCGGATCTGCAACGCGGGAACCGGGAGCAGGCCGAGGACGTGGGCCGCAAACTGGCCTCGATCCGCTGTCTGCTGACCCCGCTGCGCCAGAGCGTCGAGCCGTTCGTCTTCCGGCCCGCCGAGATCGAGACCCTGGCCGAGGCCGAGCACGCCCGCTGGGCCGCCGAGCGCCGCCGCAACGGCTGGCGGTACGGTCTGCGCCGCGACGACGCGCGCCGCGTGCACCCCGGGCTGGTGCCGTGGCCGGTGCTGCCCGAGGACCAGCGACAGAAGGACCGGTCGTTCATCAGGGCCCTGCCGGCTTTGCTGAGCGACATGGGGCTGGCGGTCGTGCGGGTGCAGGAGCGCCACGACGGGCCCGGCCGACCGGCGCCGCCGCTGCACGCACAGAAGTCGGCCGACACCCCGAGCGCCCATGCGGCAGTCCCCATCCTGGGAGTGGATCTGTGGTGAGGTCCAGGATCATGTATCGCATCGGAATCACCGGCCACCGCACCTTCGACGCACCGACGTCCGAGCTGATCGGCGTGGCCCTGCGGCGGATCGTCGAGGCCTATCAGCCTCATGATTTGGTCGGGGTGTCGAGTCTGGCCGAGGGGGCCGACACGATGTTCGCCCAAGCCGTCGCCGACCAGGGCGGCCGGCTGGAAGTGGTCGTCCCGGCGGCCCGCTATCGCGAGTCCCTGGCGGCGTCGCACCGCCGCACCTACGACGATCTGCTGGCGCGCGCCGCGGCCGTGCACCGCCTGGCGTTCATCGAGTCCGACGGCCCCGCCTACCTGGCCGCGGGGGTGCGGATGCTGAAGATGATCGACAGGCTGGTCGCGGTCTGGGACGGGTTGCCGGCCCGGGGATCGGGCGGGACCGCGGAGGTCGTCAGCGGCGCCTGGGAGCGCGGTCTGCCGGTCGACGTGGTGTGGCCGGCGGGCGCCCGGCGGGTGTGATCGCCCCGGGCGAGTCCAGTGCAAGTCCAGTGCAAGTCCGGTGCCAGCCCGGTGCCAGTCCGATGCCAGCGGTGCCAGTCCGGTGCGAGCCCCGCACCTGCGTCTTGTCGCCCCTGGGATGCGGTGCAATGCTGAACTACGAGAAATGCTCGCCATTCGCTCGTATCGGACAGGGAGAGGGCAATGGGCTTCGAGGGGGAACTCCTGGTTTCCAACATCCCGGCGGTGGACGACGTGCCGCTGGCCGTGCTGGCCGGCGACGACGACCTGGCGGTGGCCGACGAAACCGACGTCCCGGTGGCCGAGTTCCAGTCGTCGGTGTGAGTTCGCGGTCGGCGAGCGCGCCGGGGACGGTCGGCGTCGTGTTCCGACAGTTCGTCATCAAGATCGCCGGACGCTGTGATCTCGCCTGCGATCACTGCTACGTCTTCGAACACGCCGACCAGTCCTGGCGCGGCCGCCCCAATCTCATGCCGCCGGAGATCATGACGGCGGTGGCCGCTCGGATCGCCGAACACGCGAGGGCGCACGCGCTGTCCGGCGTGACCGTGATCCTGCACGGCGGGGAGCCGCTGCTGGCCGGGGTGGACCGTATCAGGTTCCTTATCAGGGCACTGCGGGCCGCGCTACCGCCGGGCTGCTCGGCCGACTTCCGCATCCAGACCAACGGACTTCAGCTCGACGACGCCTTCTGCGAGCTGTTCCTCCAGGAGGGCGTGGGCGTCGGGATCTCCATCGACGGCGGCCAGGGCGCGAACGACCGGCACCGCCGGCACGCGGACGGCCGCACCAGCTACCCGGAGCTCGTCCGGGCGATCCGGCTGATCGGGTCGCAGCGGTACCGGCCGGTCTTCAACGGGCTGCTGTGCACGATCGATGTCGAGAACGATCCGGTCGAGGTGTTCGACGCGCTGTCCGCCTTCGCCCCGCCGCGCGTGGAGTTCCTGCTGCCGCACGCCACGTGGGTGAATCCGCCGCCCGGAGCGGTCGCCGGCGAACCCCGCTACGCGCAGTGGCTGCTGGCCGTCCATCGGCGGTGGGCCGAACGCGGGCGCCCGATGGACGTCCGGCTCTTCCACTCGGTCGCCGACCTGATCGCCGGGCGGACCAGCCGCACCGAGGCCATCGGGCTGGGGCCGACGGACGTCGTGGTCGTGGAGACCGACGGCGAGATCGAACAAGAGGACTCGCTCAAGACCGCCTACGACGGGGCGCCGGCGACCGGTTTCCACGTCAGCCGCAACAGTTTCGACGAGGCGGGCTCGCACCCGGGTTTCGACGGACGGACCGTGAACGTGGCCGCGCCGAGCCCGGTCTGCGAACGCTGTCCCGTCGTGCGGATCTGCGGCGGCGGGTTGTACGCGCACCGCTACGACGGATCCGGATTCGCCAACCCGTCCGTCTACTGTCGGGACCTCTATACGTTCATCACCAGTCTGGCCAGCGAGCGCCACCGGGCCCCGAAGATCACCAGGCACCGGATGGGCGCCGCCGACTTCGCCGCCCTGGGCCGTGGTCAGGGCTCTGAGGAAGCGGTCGCCGCGTTGCGGACGGCACAGCTGAGCAAGGCCCGCGTCAAACTCGGCCAGCTGTCCAAGCCGCTGCGGGCCGAGCACAGCTGGGCCCTGGTCCAGGAATTCGACACGCGCGACCGCGGCGTGGTCAACCGGGTCCTGGCCGATCCGTTCCTGATGCCGGCCGAGGGCCGGGACGCGCTGGGGCCGGCCGGGACGCTGGCCAGGATCGCCCTGAGCTGCGCGGTGCTGAGTTCGACGCCGGTGGAGCTCGACCTGGTCGCGGCCCAGGACCGGCTCGCGCTTCCGGCCGTGGGCACGCTCGCCACGGCTGCGGGGCCATGCCACGTCGCGGTCGACGAGAAGGCGGCGATCACCGTGAACGGCCTGAGCGTCGAGCCGATCCGCCACGAGGCCCGCATCGGTCCGATCACCGTGCGGCTGGAGGACCACGACCCGGCCCGGAACCGGTTCGGGCATCCCGTGGCCGGGCCGTTGTCCGCCGCCGAGCTCTTCGCATGGCGGGACGACCTCGACGCGGCCGCCGGAGTGCTCGCCGAGCGGCACCCCGAGGTGCTGGCCGAGATGGCCGAGGGCCTGACGACCGTCGTCCCGCTGAAGCCGCACCCCGGGCGCCACCGGAGCGCGACGGCGCGCAACGCGTTCGGCGCGCTGGGCGTGGCACTGCCCGGTCCGGCCGGCGACCCGGCCTGCGAAGCGGACGGCGAAGCCCTCACCTGCCTGCTGCTGCACGAGTTCCAGCATCTGAAGCTCGGCGCCGTCCTGGACATGTTCGACTTGCATGACAAGTCCGACGCGGGCAGCTACCCCGTCGGCTGGCGCCGGGATCTGCGCTCGCTGGAAGCCGTGCTCCAGGGTGCGTACGCGCACATGGCAGTCGTCGAGTATTGGCGCAGGCGCGCTCTGGCCACGCGCCGTTCCGGCAGCCAGGAGGAGTACGCGCGGCGCTCGACGCAAGTCGCCGGACACGTCCGGGCGGCCCTGGCCCAGATCACTGTCAGCCCGGCACTGACCCCGCTGGGCCGGCGATGGGTCGCCGATATGGCCGCCGGAGCCGCGCGATGGCGCTGAAACGTCGTCCGCCACGACGTCGTGCCAGCCTGCGAGCGCGAATCCGTGCTGGCATCGCAGACTTCGGATACGCTCGCAGGCGACGGCACCTTGCCACCGGCATCGAGGAGCGCGCGCCGTGCCAGCCCGTCCGAATCCGCCGTACCCGGTCTTCTTCAGCTATGCCCATATCGCCGGCGGCGACTTCGACGAGAATCCGAACCGCGCGTTCCACACGTTCTTCGACGACATCGGCAAGATGCTCTATCACCTGACGACTTTCGGCACCGATGTGGCCTTCGCCGATACCTCGATGCGGGCCGGTGACTCCTTCCAGAAAGTCCTGTTCGAACGGCTGGCGCAGTTCCGGGTCTTCGTGCCGCTGCTGTCCCTGCGCTATTTCGAGAGCGAGTGGTGCGGCCGCGAATGGGCCGCGTTCGAGAAGCGCTGCAAGGAACTGGGCCCGGCGTCGTATCCGCCCATCGTGCCGATCCTGTGGAACGGCCTGGAGGACCTGAGCCTTCCGGAGTGGTTCACCGAGCGGCATCTGTTCGACGACTCGACCCAGGACAGCCTGTACCGGGAGCACGGGTTCTTCGGCTTACAGGTCCTTTACCGCGACGACTACCACGCCATGGTGTACGACCTGGCGCGCCGGATCGGTCAGGTGTCGAAATCCGCCGACCTGCCCGACGGCGACCCCGAGCAGCTTCGCATCCTGCCCCCGCGGTTCGGAGGTTCCCCATGACGGACGACCCGGCTAAGCCGTCGGGCGGCGGCCCGGTCTTCTTCCTCAGCTACGCGCGGCCGAGCGTGTCCGAGCGCGTGCAAGGCGATCCCGACCGCGACTTCGCGGCGTTCTACTACGACCTGTGCGCCGCGCTCACGCGGTTCGCGCCGTTGGACCGCCTGCACAGCCTCGGCGCCGTCAGCGGGGAATGGAACGGCCCCGGCGGTTCCAGGGCGACGGACCCGGCGAAGGACATCGCCGAATGCGACGTCTTCGTGCCTCTGCACCAGGAGCGGTACTTCCAGAACGAGCAGTGCGGCCGGGAACTGGCGGCCTTCGAGGCGCGGGTCCGGCTGGCCGGGACGCCGCGCGCCGACGCGATCCTGCCGGTGCTGTGGGCGCCGGTCCCGCCGCAGTGGGCCGCCGCGCAGCCCGCGCCGTATCGGACCGGGCAGGCCGACGTCGACGACGAGTACCTGAACAAGGGCCTGTTCTGGTTGCAGGGCGCGTATCCGGCCCGGTATCGGCAGGTCGTGGAGGGCCTGGCGCGGCGGGTCACGGAGATCGCCGCCGGCCGCACGGTCGGCCGGGTGGCGGCGGCCGATCTTGCGCACGTGCAGAGTTCGCTGCGGCAGGCCGACCGGCAGCCGTTGGTGGTCGTCCTGCTGGCACCGACCCGGCACCGGCCGCGGGAAGCCACCGACCGGCAGTTCGGGCCGGCGATCACCGACTGGGCCCCGTTCTCGGGCGAGACTTCCCAGCCGCTGGCCGACATCCTGGTGGAACTGGCTCGGCACAAGGGCTGGGAGCCGCGGGTGGTGCCGTTCAGCACCGAGGACGAGCGGCTGTTCGGCGACTCCGAACCGGACTCCCAGGTGGTCCTGGTCGTCAATCCGCTGGTGGTGGACGACGACACCTGGCGGGCGGCGCTCCGGCGCTTCGACCGGATCGACAAGCCGTGGATCGGCGTCGTCGTCGCCTGGGATCCGACCGGGGTGCCGGATGGGGAACTGCACCGGCTGCGTGCCGAACTACAGCGCGTCCTGGACCGGAAGTTCGCCCGCCGCAGCCCCTCGCTGCGGATCAACGCCCCGATCGCCACCTCGTTGCAGAGCTTCGACCTGGCTTTGGACGCCACCGCCAACCACACCCGGATACAGCTGGCGAACCACCTGCTCAGCCCTGCCAGCGACCCCGCCGAGGAAGAGAACCACACATGACCGACCAGTCTGGCGAGATCATCACCTTCTACTCGTACAAAGGCGGCTGCGGACGGACGATGGCCCTGGCCAACGCCGCCTGGATCCTGGCCGCCAACGGGAAACGGGTCCTGACCGTCGACTGGGATCTGGAGGCGCCCGGCCTGGACAAGTTCTACCGGCCGTTCATCGACCAGGCCGCGCTCAGCGAGCACCTGGGGGTCAGCTTCCTGATCACCAACTACGAGTCCGCGATCCAGGACGCGGCCAGCCGCGGCGACCAGCCGCGCGGCGCCCGGCGCCCCGCGCCCAGCGTCATCGCCGGCCGGTTCACCCAGCTGGCCGAGCACGTCATCCCGGTCCGCTGGGAGTTCCCCTCGGGCGGCCGGCTGGACTTCCTGCCGGCCGGCGCCAGCAACCGGGAGTACGGCACCGGGATGTCCGGCTTCGAGTGGGACAAGTTCATGCAGGATTTCCATGGCGATGAGTTCATCGAGGCGCTGCGCTCGGCGATGCGGCGGGACTACGACTACACCCTGATCGACAGCCGCACCGGGATGAACGACGTCGGCGACCTGTGCACGGCGCTGCTGCCGGACACCCTGGTGATCGGCTTCGCGCTGAGCGACCAGAGCCTGGAGGGCGCCTCCGACGTGGCCCAGCGGGTCACCGGCTACGACGTCGAGTCGACCATAAGGATCCTGCCGGTCCCGATGCGGATCGAGGACGCCGAGACCGACAAGAAGGACGCCGGTCTGGCCAAGGCGCAGGCGCTGTTCCAGCGCTACGTCACCGGCAAAGCCCCGCACGAGTACTGGGGCAAGGTGCAGATCCCCTACAAGACCTTCTACGCCTACGAGGAAGTCCTGGCCGGGTTCGGCGACCGCCCCGGACAGCCCGGGTCCCTGCTCGCCGCCTTCGAGCGGCTGACCGACGAGATCAGCGACGGCTCGGTGAGCGCGCTGCCGCCGCTGCCGGAGGAGGAACGCACCGACTTCCTGCGGACCAGGTTCACCCGGCGCAAGCCCGAGACGCCCGTGGAGATCCTGCTCAGTTACGTCTCCGAGGACCGGCCCTGGGCGGAGTGGATGACGACGGTCCTGGAGTACTCCGGGCTGCGCGTCCGGACCCAGCGCGAGGCCGAGTTCGCGGTCGCGCCGGACGCCTTGGGCCTGGCGGTGAAGTCGGCCAAGCGCATCATCGCCCTGGTCTCCGAGGCCTACCGCACCGCGCTGGAGCACGACGCGCTGTTGGGGGTACTCCAGCAACAGGACCCGGGCAAGATCCGCGGTCTGGTGGTGCCCTGCCGGGTGGACGCGACGACGGTCGAGCAGGCCTTCCCCACCCGGATGCTGGTCGAGCTGGACCAGTTGGACCAGGCCACGGCGTTGCGTCAGCTCAGCCAGATCCTGGACGTCACGTTGCGCGCGCCGGCCGGCCTGCGCTATCCCGGCGCGAAGCCGGAGATCTGGCTGGTGCCGGAGAAGAACCCGAACTTCACCGGGCGCACCAAGATCATCGATGAGCTGCGCGAACTGCTGCGCGCCGGGAACACCACGTCGTTGCGGGCGCTGCACGCCGCCGGCGGGTTCGGCAAGACCCAGATCGCCATCGAGTACGCCGACCGGTTCAAGTCCAGCTACGACATCGTGTGGTGGATCCGCAGCGAGGAGCCGAACCGCGCGGTGGAGGCGATGGCGCAACTCGGCGACCGGCTCGGGCTGCGGGCGGCGACCGACGTGGCGACCGTGGACCGGGTCAAGGACGCGCTGCGCCGGGGCGAGCCGTTCAAGCGGGCGCTGCTGATCTTCGACAACGTGCAGCACGCCGACACGATCGCGGGCCTGGTGCCGGTCGGCGGCTCGACCCACATCCTGATCACCACCCGGGACCGGGAGGTCGCGGCCGGCAGCACGGCGCCCCTGAACGTCGACACCTTCGCCCGCGAGGAGAGCATCGCGCTGCTGCACCGGCACGTGCCGGAGATGGAACGGCAGGAGGCGGACCACCTCGCCGAGACGCTGGGCGACGTGCCGATCGACATCGACGCGGCCGGCAAGTACATCCGCGAGACCGCGGTGTCGGTGGACGACTACCTGGCCCGGGTGCCGGTATCGGTCCGGGGTGCGGTGTGGCTCGCGGCGATCGAGCAGGTCGAGAGTGCCTCGCCGGCCGCGCTGCGGATGATGGAGCTGTTCGCGTTCTTCGGCGGCGAGCCGGTGGACCGCGCGATCCTCTACAGCGAGCAGTTCGCCAAGGTCCTCGCCGACTACGACCCGGCCCTGACCGTCGACCGGGCACTGCTCGGCGACTACGCCGCCGCGCTCAACCGGTTCGGGCTGCTGCGCATCGACCAGGTCCACGGATTCACGATGCACCGCGCGCTCCAGGAGTTCCTGCGGCCCCGGCTCGTCGAGCAGGGCGTGGCCGAGCGGGCCCGGCTTTCGGTGCAACAGATTCTGGCCCTGTCCCGACCTACGAGCGGGGACACCGACGACCCGGAGAACCGCCTGGCGTTCGCCCGGATCTGGCCGCACCTGGCCGCCTGCGAGGCCGAGACCAGCACCGAGGAGAACGTCCGGCAACTGCTGATGGACCAGGTGCGGCACCTGTCGCTGACCGGCCAGCTGACCGAGGCCGAGCAGATCGCCGGGAACCTGCTGACGCTGTGGATCGCGCAGTCCGGCGACAACGACCGGACCGTGCTGCGGCTGCGGTTCCTGCTGGCGAACGTGCTTCGGAACGTCGGCCGGGCCCAGGAGTCCTACGAGATCGACATGGACGTCGCCCGGCGGCAGGAGGACATCCTGCCGGAGAACCATCCCGAGCGACTCAACACCCTGGCCAGCGTCGGCGCCGACCTGCGCGCCGTGGGCCGCTTCGGGGACGCCCGGTACATCGACCAGATCTGCTACGACGTGACCCGCAAATCGTCCGAGCACGGCCGGGCGGCCCTGCGCGCCGCGCACAACTACGCCTTCTCACTGGCGGTGACCGGCGACTGCTACGCGGCGCGCGACCTGGACCGGCAGCTGTACAACGACGAGAAGCAGATCTTCGGCTACGAACACCCGTGGACCCTGAACACCGCCATCAACCTCGGCCGGGACCTGCGCGACTGCGGCGACTACGCGGGTTCCATCCGGCTCCTGGAAGCCGTCCTGCGGCGGTGCCGGGCCCGGCGGGGCGAGTACGACCCCTACACCCTGGAGTCCGCCAAGGGTCTGGCCGTGTCTCTGCGCAAGGCCGGCCGGCACGCGGAGGGCCTGGCCCAGACCAAGAACGTGGTGAAGGCGTTCGAGGCGGTGTTCGGCCCGAACGGGGCCGAGACCCTGTCCTGCAAGCTCAACTTCGCCTGCGACCTGTCCGCGACCGGCAGCCGGGACCTCGCCCTGGAAGCGGCGCGGGAGATGCGCGAGCAGTACGAGAAGCACTTGGGCGGCACGCATCCGCACACCCTCGCGAGCGCCAACAACGTCGCGATCTATCTGCGGACCACCGGCAAGCCCGAGGACTCCCGCGAGCTCGCCACGGCGACCTTCAACGGGCTCACGGACGTGCTCGGTCCGGAGCACCCGTTCACCCTCTACTGCGCCGTCAACCTCGCCAACTCGACAGCGGACTGCGACCTCCTCGACGAGGCCGCGACCCTGCTCGACACCACCTTGGGGCACCTGGAGGCCGTGCTCGGGCCCGATCACCCCAGCACGATCGTCACCGTGGCCAACCGCGCCGTGCTGACGCACCGCCTGGGTCTGGAATCCGAGGCGGAGGAGGCCAGGTACACGGCGCTGGAGCAGTTGAAGGCCGTCCTGGGCCCGGACCACGCGACCATCGAGTCGTTCCTGGAGTGGCGGCTGGCCAACCGTGATTTGGAGCCCTACCGCACCTGAGCCCCGGCCTTGACCATCCAGCCCAACAGATGCGGGAAGTACCGGACCGCACCGAAGTGCGCCTCTCCCGGATCCACGTCCAGCACCGCGTGCGGGATCCGGGAGGCGAGCCAGCGGGAGTGGCTGGGTGGTGAGTGCACATCGGTGCCGCCGTGCCAGACCAGGGTCGGGCAGCGGATGTCCGCGGGGTCGAAGCCCCACGGGGAGCAGAAGGCGACGTGGTCGTCGAACTGGCCGGCCAGGTAGGTCGGCACGGGCTCGGCCGGATCCAGGGCGAGTTCGGCCGGGTCCAGGGCGATGAGGTTGTCGGGGTTGGTCACCGCGTTGCGGAAGCCGGCCAGCAGCAGGCCCCTGATGCGGGTGTCGGAGACGATCCGGCGGTCGGCGACCGGCAGTTCGTCGAACAGCCGCTCGGCGATGAAGTCGGTGGCCAGCGCGCCGGTGTCGACGGCCAGGCTGAGCTTCATGGCCGGCATCAGGGCCGGGTTGTCCAGCGCGGCGCGGGTCAGTCGGTAGGCCGCCACGTTGGAGTCGATCATGCCGGCGTACCAGTCCAGGCCCGGGGCGTCGTACGGCGCGATGCTCACCAACGCGACGACCGAGCGCACCCGGTCGGGCAACAGCGCGCCGCACGCCAGCGCGTGCGGCCCGCCCCCGGACCGGCCGGACACCGAGAAGGTCGCAAGGCCCAACTCATCGGCGACCGCGAGCACGTCCTGGGCGACCGAGGCCACGTCGCGGCCGGCGCGGCGGTCGGACACGCCGTATCCGGGGCGGTCGATGGCGATCAGCCGCACCCGGCGGCGGGACAGCTCGAAGGGCCGCGGCAGCACGCCGATCCGGCTGCCCGGGGTGCCGTGCAGGAAGAAGATGGGATAACCGTTCCAGGGCCCTGATTCGGCGAACGCCACCCGTCCGCCGTCGGCCCTGGTGGCCACCCCGGACCGGTTGCCGGCGACGGACTCTGTGAGCTGGGTCATCGGACGCCTCTCAGCGCGGCGGTCGTCGGAGCGGATCCGCTCGACTTCATACGGTAACCGACTTCTGGAATGCGGTAATCCTGCCAGAGGATCGAAAGCTGACGCGACACCGGGGCGCACCGCACCGATGGGCCGTCTTAGTCATGGTTACGCCGAACGGCACCGGCCACAACCACCACAGGGCGCCCTCCTTTGAGCCGTTGACGCAGAGTCCTGTTTCGCGCTCCGCACTACCGGGGAGGGACCGGCCCGGTGCTCCCCCGCACAACGAGTTCGGTGGCCAGTTCGAGGTGCAGAGCGTCAAGGGCTTGTCGCTCCAGCAGCCGGGTCAGCATCGTCACCGCGATCCGTCCGAGCTCGTCAAGAGGTTGTCTGACGGTGGTGAGCATGGGGGCGGTGGCCTGGCTGATCTCGCTGTCGTCGAAGCCGGTCACCGAGAGGTCGGCGGGGATGCCCAGGCCGCGTTCGGCGGCGGCCTGGTAGACGCCGACCGCGACTTTGTCGTTGAAGCAGGCGATCGCGGTGGGTCTCTCGGAGAGGTCCAGAAGTTCACCGCCGGCCCGGACGCCGGTGTGGATCGCGGGTTCGCCGTAGCGGAGCAACCGCGGTTCGCCGAGCAGGCCGGCTTCGGAGAGCGCGGCGAGGTGGCCGGCCAGCCGGTCCGAGCCGGAGAGCCAGTCTTCGAACCCAGAGATAACCCCGATCCGGCGGTGGCCGAGATCCAGGAGGTGCCGGGTGACGGCGCGGGCGCCGGCGGTGTGGGCCGAGGCTATCGAGACCACGCCGCGGGGCACCGGGGTGCGGGGGTCCACGACGACTAAGGGGTAGCGACGGGTCTGGAGGAAGCGGAGGTCCTCGGCCGGCTCCGGCGGGAGGATCAGGATCGCCCCCGACGTCTCGCGGGCCGCCGGGAGTTCGCGGAGCACCGGTGCGTCCACCCGAGAATCGCCGACATCGAGCAGAACTCGGCGGCCGGTGGCGACCAGAGCCTCGGCGACCGCTGTGACCAGGGCCCCGAAGTAGTCGCTGAGTTTGTAGGGACAGCGCACCAGAACCGGCAACTCGATCTTCGGCTGCCGGGGGCGGGTCGCCGGCGCCCGGCCGCCCAGGCCGTCGATCGCCTCCTGCACCCGGCGGCGCGCGTCCTCGGACACCTGGCCTTGGGCGTTGATGACCCTGGACACGGTCGCTATCGACAAGCCTGTCTCCGCAGCGATCGCGCGGACGGTGATCCGTCCGCGGCCCGCCGCGCCCCGCGCCGAAACATCATCTTGTTCCATCGGGGCAGGATAGCCCTCCGGTCTCGGCAAAGCCCACGTAATCCCTCTTTATTCGAGTCTTGACGAAAGTCAGGCGCGGTGCTTCACTCCCCATCGACCACCAGTGTTACGGGGCTGTTTCTGTAACAACTCGGGTCGGTTCAGCTGCATGCCATCTCCACCCCCACAAAAGGAGCAGCACAGTGATCCCACCTCCCAAACGGCTCAGACCCCTGCGAGCCGCCCTCGCGGGAGCCTGCGTCCTGGGCACCGTCGCGACGGCGGCGGCGCTCAGCACTCCGGCGAACGCGGCCACCACGCACGCCTCCGCCACCCACCACGCCGCGGCCACCCACCACGCCGCAGCCGCCATCCCCGCCCACTTCGCCGCGCCCTATCTCCAGATCAACGACAGCGACGCCGGCGACATGGCCGCCGACATGAGCTCCTCCGGCGTGTCGCGGTACAGCTTGGCCTTCTTGACCTCGCAGTCCGGCTGCACCTTGCAGTGGGAGGACGGCGGCGACGGGGTCGGCGCCTTCACCTCGGAAATCAATTCCCTGAAAGCCGCCGGCGGGGACGTCATCCCCTCCTTCGGCGGGGCGGGAAGCACCGAGCTGGCGCAGTCGTGCACCGACGTGTCGTCGCTGACCGCGGCGTACAAAAACGTCGTCGACACCTACGGCCTCACCCGGCTCGACTTCGACATCGAGGGCGACGTGATCAACGACACCGCCTCGACCACCCGCCGCGACCAGGCGCTGGCCGCGCTCCAGCAGCAGGAGCCGGGGGTGCAGATCGACTTCACGCTCTCGGTCGACCCCGGCGGTCTGCCGCCGGAGGGCCTGAGCCTGTTGCAGGACGCGAAGAACCAGGGCGTGAACGTCAGCGTCGTCAACCTGATGACGATGGACTACGGCGACGGCCAGCCGGTCATCAACGACGCGCTGTCCTCCGCGCAGGGGGGCGCGAGTCAGCTGGCGAACCTGTACGGCATATCCACCGCGGCGGCGTACGCCAAGGAGGGCCTGACCCCGATCGCCGGCACCAACGACGACGGCTCCGTGTTCTCCCAGGGTGACGCCCAGACCCTGGAGAACTTCGCCAGCACCAACGGCGTCGCAGAGCTCTCCTTCTGGGAGGTCGACGCCTACGACAAGGGCGCCGGCTACGCCTACTCCCGGATCTTCAACGCCATCACCGGGACCAGCGGCGGCAATCCGCCCCCGCCGAACGGCTCCGGTCCGATCACCGGCTATCAGGGCCTGTGCCTGGACGACCGCGGCGCCTCGACGGCCAACCTCAACCCGGTCCAGGTCTACACCTGCAACGGGAGCAACGCGCAGAGCTGGACCGTCAACTCCTCCAACAACACCCTCCAGGACCTCGGCAAGTGCCTGGACATCAACAGCGCCGGCACCGCGAACGGCAGCACCGTCGACCTCTACGACTGCAACGGAACCGGCGCTCAGGTCTGGGTCCCGCAGTCCAACGGGGAGCTGCGGAACCCGGCGTCCGGGCGCTGCCTGGACGACACCGGCTTCGGCGGATCCGGAACCCAGGCCCAGATCTGGGACTGCGCCGGCTCCTCGAACCAGAAGTGGACGCTGCCATGAGAATCCGCATACCCACCGCCGGTCTCGGCGCGCTCGTGCTCACGGCGGGCCTGCTGACGATCGGCCAGGCGGCCACCGCCCCGAAGGCGCACGCCGCCGATCCGGTCGGCGCGGTCACCGGCTATCAGGGCCTGTGCCTGGACGACCGGGGCGCCTCGACCACCAATCTCAACCCGGTCCAGGTCTACACCTGCAACGGCTCCAACGCGCAGAGCTGGACCGTGGACAGCGCGAGCAACACATTGCAGGACCTCGGCAAGTGCTTGGACATCAACAGCGCCGGCACCGCCAACGGGACCACTGTCGACCTGTATGACTGCAACGGATCCGGCGCTCAGGTCTGGGTCCCGCAGTCCAACGGGGAGCTGCTGAACCCGGAGTCCGGCCGTTGTCTGGACGACACCGGCTTCGGCGGGTCCGGAACCCAGGCCCAGATCTGGGACTGCGCCGACTCCTCGAACCAGCAGTGGACGCTTCCCACCGGCGGTGGTGGCGGCGGGGGCATCCCGCACCCGGACTTCGGTCCGAACGTCACCATCTTCGACCCGTCGATGCCGACCTCGACCATCCAGGCGGACATCAACAACGTCTACAACCAGCAGGTGGGCAACGAGTTCGGCACGCAGCGCAACGCGATGCTGTTCGCGCCGGGCTCGTACAACGTCGACATCCCGGTCGGCTACAACACCGAGGTCGCAGGGCTCGGACTGTCTCCGGACGCCGTCAACATCACCGGCGGCACGGTGCACGTGGCCGGGCACACCGCCGACGGCAACGCCACCCAGAACTTCTGGCGCGACGCCGAGAACATGGAGGTCAGCCCGCCCTCGGGCAGCACGATGTGGGCGGTCTCCCAGGCCGACCCGTTCCGGCGGATGGACGTCAACGGCGGCATGCTGCTGTACGACAACACCCACGGCAGCGGCGGCAACTGGTCCAGCGGCGGCTACATCGGCGACTCGCGGATCAGCGGGCAGATCGACTCCGGCACCCAGCAGCAGTTCCTGACCCAGGACACCGCGATGAACGGGGGCTGGACCGGCTCGAACTGGAACATGGTCTTCGTCGGCGACACCAACGCGCCGTCCAACTCGTTCCCGAACCCGCCGGACACCACGGTCTCGCAGAGCCCGACGGTGCGGGAGAAGCCATTCATCTACGTCGACTCCAGCGGCACCTGGCAGGTGTTCGTCCCCGCGCTCCGGACGAACGCGCAGGGCCCGGACTGGACCAACGGCACGCCGGCCGGCACGTCCGTCCCGGTCAGCCAGTTCTACATCGTCAAGCCGGGCGACACCTCGGACACGATCAACGCCGCGCTGTCGGCCGGCAAGAGCCTGATCGTCACCCCGGGCGTCTACCACCTGGCCTCGGCGCTGAACATCACCAGCCCGAACACCGTGGTGCTGGGCCTGGGCATGGCCACGCTGGTGCCGGACAACGGCAACGCCGCGATCACCACGGCCGACGCCGACGGGATCGACATCGCCGGACTGCTGATCAGCGCCAACTCCACCAATTCGGCGGTGCTAATGCGGATCGGCGCGAGCAAGACCGGGGTCAGCCACGCCTCGGACCCGACCGAGTTGCAGGACGTGTTCTTCCGCATCGGCGGCGACCAGCAGGCGCAGGCCACCCAGGCGCTGGTGGTGAACAGCGACAACGTGATCGGCGACGACCTGTGGCTGTGGCGCGCCGACCATACGAACGGAGTCGGCTGGACCGTCAACCCGGCGAACAACGGGCTGGTGGTCAACGGCGACAACGTCACGATGTACGGACTCGCGGTCGAGCACTTCGAGCAGTACCAGACCGAGTGGTTCGGCAACGGCGGGCGGACGTACTTCTATCAGAGCGAGTGTCCGTATGACGTGCCGGACCAAGGGAGTTGGTCGCCGCCGAACGGGGCCGAGGGGTACGCGTCGTACCTGGTCGAGCCTTCGGTGACCTCGCACGAGGCGTGGGGCCTGGGGATCTACGCGTACTTCCGGGACAACCCCTCGGTGGGGCTGGACCACGCGATCGAGACGCCGAACACGTCGGGGGTCAAGTTCCACGACATGGTCACGACGGTGCTCGGCGGGGACGGGACGATCAACCATCAGGTCAATGAGACCGGCGGGCAGGTGACGCCCAGCAACAACGTCAGCTACTTGGTGAACTATCCGTAAAGAGCTATGAAGGTGGCCGACCGCGACAAGCGGTCGGCCTCTTCGCTCACCGGGCCGCGTAGCCGCCGTCCACCAGGTGATAGCTGCCGGTGATGAACGAGGCGCGGTCGGAGAGCAGGAACGCGACCAGTTCGGCGACCTCGTCGGCTTGTCCCAACCGCCCCACGGGATGCAGGGACACCAGGAACTCGTGGGCGTCCGCGTCTGTATTGGACAGCAGCGGGGTCTCGATGAAGCCGGGGCCGACGGAGTTCACCCGAATGCCACTGTCGGCGTACTCCAGCGCCGCGGTCTTGGTCAGGCCGACGACACCGTGCTTGGCGGCGCTGTAGGCCGGGGCGCCGGCGAAGCCGTTGGTGCCGAGGATGGAGGCCATGTTGACGATGCTGCCGCCACCCGCGGCGAGCATCGCGGGGATCTCGTACCGCATCGAGTAGAAGACGCCGTCGAGGTTGGTGGCGATGACCCGGCGCCAGTCCTCGATCGGGTAGTCACCGGTGGGGGCGTTGGGGCCGGCGATACCCGCGTTGTTGACCGCCAGGCGCAACGGTCCCAGCCCGGCCACCGCGGCGGCCACCGCGGACTCCACGGAGGCCGGATCGGTCACGTCGAGCCGCACGGCCAGCGCCGGGACACCGGTCTCGGCCAACTCGGTCGCGGCCCGCTGGGCGCCGTCCAGGTCATGGTCGGCCAGCGCGACCGCCGCACCGCCAGCCGCCAGCCGCCGGGCGGTGGCCAGCCCGATGCCGGAGGCGGCGCCGGTGACCAGCACGGTCTGGTCGGCGAACTCGATGCCCGCCGGCTCCAGGTCGATGGTCGCGATGGCCGCCGCCGTGTCGTCTCCGGCGGCGGGCTCGATGGTCGAGGCCTCGCCGTTGGTCAGATCACGATCCATGAGTTGATGCTGCGGGGCGGGCGGGGAGATGGCAACAGGAACGGTGATGGGTGGCGGGGTTGAGGCACGGCGCTGAGTGGCGGCGCTGAGGCACGGCGGTGAGGCACGGCGCTGAGGCACGGCGATGGCAGCCCGAACTCGGCCTATGCGCACGAGCGGGCCGGTCGGCAACCCGCGCCGACCGGCCCGCTTTCGGACCACGCCCGGTGTTCTACCGGTGTTCTAGCGTTCTACTACCGGTCTACTGCCGGTGTGCTACCGGTCCGTGAGGATCCGCACGTGGTGGAACTGCACGAAGTCGTTCGGGTAGCCGTCACCGGCCGCGTTCTGGTCGTCCTCGCCGGCGGCGGCGATCTTCTGCAGGACGTCCATACCGCTGGTGACCACGCCGAAGGGGGTGTAGTTCGGCTGGAGCTTGGTGTCCTTCCAGGTGAAGAAGAACTGGCTGCCGTTGGTGTTCGGACCGGCGTTCGCCATCGCGACGGTGCCGGCCGGGTAGGTGGCGCCGGCCAGGTTCTCATCGTTGAAGGAGTAGCCGGGGCCGCCACTGCCGGTGCCGGTCGGGTCACCGCACTGAAGCACCCACAGGCGCTGGGTGGTGAGCCGGTGGCAGTGGGTGCCGTTGTAGTAGCCGTGCTCGATCAGGAAGCGGAAGGAGTTGGTGGTACACGGCGCAGCCGATGTCAGGGCCCTGACAGTAATGTCACCCTGAGGGGTGTGGAACACCACCGAGTATGGCTGCGCCGCCTTCTTCGCATCGAACTGCGGGATGCCCTTGAAGTCATCGGCGGGCACGGACGGCACATAGCCGCAGGGGTTGGCGGCGTCAGCGGCGGCGGCGTGCACAGCCGGCGCGGCAGCCGGCGCACCGGCATCCGCAGCCGCCACGGTGGCGTGCCCGGGACGCACCGGCGCGGCACCACCGGCGGCACCGGCCCCCGAAGCGGCGACGACGCCGACGCCGAGCAGCAGGGCGGCCGCTGCGGCAAAGCGGCCGGACCGGCTGGAAACCTGGGATACCCGCATATTTCCTCAACTCCCTGAGAGGTCGTTCAGAACGCATGGAGCATTTCTCAGACGCAGCTGTGCTGTAAACCCCTGATGAGCTAGATGGATCGGCGAATGGCTACTGATTGGGTCGAAGCGGACTTCGGATTCTGGCGGGTTGGGGGTGCGCGGGGGTGCGG
>NZ_JAAFZA010000009.1 GCF_015356865.1 Catenulispora pinisilvae | reverse complement strand
CAACCGTGACCCGCCCCGCAAACCCCAGCACCCCAAAAAAGATCCGCCCCCGAACAACAGGCCCCAACCCACCGACTCCGCTCATAACAAAAGGCTCCGGCGACAACAGAAAAACGGTCGTCACCGGAGCCACCACAACCGTCGCGGCGTCAGCCGCCCACTCGGTTCCTCAGCCCCTCGGGGCCAGCAACCCCAGATCGCGCAAGCTCTCCGCCCCCTCCACGACCGCCGTCTCCGCCGGCCGCGGACGCCACCCGAGCTCGGCGCGAGCCCGGTCGTTGTGGATGATCGGCCGCGGCAGGTCCGGGCCGTCGGCCTCGGTGGTCGGGGCGAGCGCCGCGAGGTCGCCGAGGCGGCGCCGCAGGATCGCGGCCACCTCCACGTAGCTCAGGGTCGGGCCGTCCGACACCGCCAGGTAGCGCTTGCCCGCGGCCTGCGGCGCGGCCATCGCCCGCAGGTGCAGGTCGGCCACGTCGCGTACGTCGGCCACGCCGAAGCGGGCCCGGGGCGCGATCGGCATGGTGCCGTCGAGCATGGCCTTGATCAGCTGCGTCGTGGACGCCACGGCCGTGCTGAGCGCGGGTCCGAAGATGGCCGTCGGGTTGACGGTCACCAGCTCGGTGTCGCCGCCGTCGGCCGCCATCAGGTCCCAGGCCGCGCGCTCGGCGATCGCCTTCGACTTCGGATACGGCGGCAGGCCGGGGGTGTCGGGGTCGGTCCAGTCGGCTTCGGTGAACTCCGCGCCGGGCTTGGGCGTGTAGCCGACGGCGGCGAACGACGACGTGAGCACCACCCGCCGCGCGCCGGCGTCCCGGGCCGCGCGCAGCACCCGCAGCGTGCCCTCCCGGGCCGGGACGATCAGCTCGTCCGGGTCGTCGGGCTGCTGCGTCAACGGGATCGGGGACGCCACGTGGTAGACGTCCTCGACGCCGGCCATCGCGTCCTTCCAGCACTCGTCGGCCATCAGCTCCGCGGTCACCACTTCCAGGCCGGCGTCGTCGGCACCGCCCCGGCGGACCGCCTCGCGCAGCGAGGCCTCCCGGCTCCGCGAACGCACAGTCGCCCGCACCTCTTGGCCGTCGCGCAACAACGCGGCGACCAACTGACTGCCCACGAACCCGGATCCACCGGTCACCAGAACAGGATTCCTCGTACTCACAGCACTGCCTCCAAACGCTCGATCACGGCCACCAGCCGCGCACTGCACTCGGCTTCGGCGACGGCGTCACCCCGGTCCCGGGCGTCCCACAGGGCAGCCTTCTCCCGCAGGTAGCCGAGCCGCGCCTGGTGCGCGAGGATCTCGGCCTCGACCCGCTCGGCGTGCCGCAGGAGCAGATCGCGCTGCTCCCCGGCCCGCTCGCGGCCGATCCGGCGGTTGGCCAGATACCTGCGCATCTCGTCGATGCCCAGGCCCACGGCCCGCAGACAGGTCAGGACCTCGACGGTCTCGACGTCGTCGGCGCCGTAGCGGCGGTGGCCGCTGCGCTCGTCCCGATCGATCGGTCCGACCAGCCCGACTTCCTCGTAGTAGCGGAGGGTCGGCTCGGTCAGGCCGCTTCGCCTGGAGACCTCCTGGATGGTGTAAGCCGTCATGAAGGCAGCTGAACACACTTCAAGCGCTTGAAGTCAAAGACCGGCCGCCCGAGTGGGGCGTTCGGGGGGCCGGCGGTGCCCACTTGTAGTGGGCCGGAAGTGCTCCAGCTCAGCGCGGCGGCCCCACGATCACGCTGCCGTACTCCTTGTTGACCGCCGGGTTCGGCTTCACCTCGAAGCCCTCCGGACGCGGCGTGCTCATGTCGCGGCCGATGGCCCGGAACATCCCCTCGATCCCGGCCGGGGTGTTGACCACCAGCAGGTCGGCGCTCTTGGAGGTGATGCGGTAGCCGTGCGGGTGGTTGCGCGGCAGATAGGCGACGCCGCCCTCGGCCAGCTCGTACTCCTCGTCGTCGAACCAGACCAGCGCGGTGCCCTTGATCAGCAGGAATATCTCATCTTCGCGGGTGTGCAGGTGGAAGGGCGGGGCCTCGCCCTCGGCGGCCTGGAACCGGCCCATCATCAGCTGGCCGTCGGTGGCCTGGCCGTCCAGGAGCATCGTGATGGTGCTGCCCTGAAGCCATTCGAGCTGTTGTTGCTGGTCGGGTTGTGCCAGGTAGGCCATGCTCATCGCCGGCTCCGTTCGGTGCGGGACCCCGGGGCGGGCGTCCTTGATCGCTTAAACGGAAGATATCGTCCGCTTAAGTGGGGGGTCAACAGCGGCCGTCCGGGTCGTTGAGGTGTCATGATCGGGGGCGTGACGAAGGCGGAAACCGGCGAAAAGACCAGGCAGCGCGGCCCGCGCCGGGACGCGGCCGACAACCGGGACCGGGTGCTCGCCGCGGCGGCGACCGCGGTCCGCCGCGAGGGGATCGCGGTGCCGATGGCCACCATCGCGGCCGACGCCGGGGTCGGCGTGGGCACCGTCTACCGCCACTTCCCCTCCCGCGAAGCGCTACTCAGTGCCCTGACCCACCGCTCCTTCGAGCTGGTCCTGGCGGCAGCCACCCAGGCCGCCGAGACGAACGCCGACTCCGAGGAGCCCGGGGCCGAAGCCGTCCGCCGCTTCCTGGACCGGACCGTGGAGCACGGCGGCGATCTGGTCATGCCCCTGCGCGGCGGCCCGCCGGCCCTGGACGAGCGGACCGCCGCCGTCCAAGCCGCGGTCCACGCGCAACTCAGGGCCCTGCTGCAAGCCGGGGTGCGGGACGGCAGCCTGCGCGCCGACGTCACCGCCGGCGATCTGGTGATCTTCGGGGCCCTGCTGACCGAACAACTGCCGCACGTCGCGGACTGGAACACCGCCGCCCGCCGCGTCATCGACGTCTATGTCGCCGGGCTGGCACCCACGGCGGCGCCGTTGAGGGCCGCGCCGGTGGTACCTTCACCGGCATGACTGCGGGGGCGGCGAAAACAGAGCTCAACAACGGAACACTATCCCACATACCCGGACATATCCCACCAACCGCGCACCGCGGCTGGTGGATCTTCGCGGGTCTGGTCCTGCAACTCGCCGGTGTCGGCGGGCCCGCGGCCTATGTGTGGACCAAGGCGAAGCACCAGGACGTCGGCGGGCTGATCACGGTGGCCACGGTCAAGCTCGCGTGGCACCAATCCCTGCACGCCAAGGCGGGTATCGCCATCCTCGTCGGCGGTGCGGCCGTGTTCGCGATCGGCAGCATCGCCCTGGCCCGGCCCTTCGCCAAGCACTGGCTCACCCTCTTCGTCGGCGTGCCGATCGCGGCCCTGTGCGGCGCACTCGTGCTCGGCGCGGCGGCGCTGGTCATCGCGCTGCTGGTGTTCCTGTTCCTCGGCGGCGGCGACATCGGCGGCTTCGGCGGCGGGGGTTCCGGCGGGAGTTCCGGCGGCAAGCGGAAGTCCCAGCCGGAAACCCCGCCGCAAGCGCCGGCGGGCTCATACGATCAGCCCGCTGATCAGCCCGGCGGGTTCTCCGCCTAGGGTCAAGTCAGCAGCGCACCGCCATCGACGGTGATGACGGTGCCGGTCACAAACCCGTTCTGCATCAGGTAGAGATGCGTCGCAGCGATCTGCTCCGCCTCCCCGATCGCCCCGGTCAGCGTCCGCTTCGCCATCGTCGCGAACAACGCCTCGCGCTGCTGCTCGGGCAGCGCCTCCCACATCGGCGTCCGCACGGCGCCGGCCCGCACCACGTTCACCCGGATCGGCGCCAGCTCCAGCGCGAGCCCACGCGCCAGGCCCTCGGTCGCGCCCACGCCGGCCGCCCCCAGCGCGAAGCCGGGCGCCGGGCGGACGCCGACCGTGCCGGAGGTCACCGAGATCGAGCCGTTCGGGCTCATCCGCGGCGCCGCGTGCCCGACCGCCGCGACGAAGCCCCAGAACCGCACGTCCATCCGCTGGCGTGCATCGGCCAGCGGCGTGTCGACGAGCGCCTTCGGCGCCACCGCGTCGCCGGCCGTGTAGACGAGATGGTCCAGGTTGCCGACGTGCTCGAACAGCGCCGCGACGGAGTCCTCGTCCCTGGTGTCGGTCACGACCCCGTCGGCGCCCTCGGGGATCTGCGCGAGCGCCTTGTCCAGGCGCCCCTTGTCGCTCGACGCGATCGTCACGGCCGCACCGGCGCGCGCCGCGGCCTGCGCCGTCGCCAGCCCCATGCCCGAACTGCCGCCGATGACGACGACGCGTTGCCCGGTCAAAGCCATAGTCGATGTCATGGTTCGTCCTCCTGATCAAAGGGGTCGCCGCGACGGGCGGCCCAGCACTTCGTGATGTCCCACTGAGACATCACCCTAGCGCCTGATGTCTCACTGCGCCATCACTGCTAGAATCGCACCATGCCGCGCTGGGACCCGAGAGCCGAGGACCGCCTCCGTGAATCCGCGCTGGCCCTGTTCCTGGAACGCGGCTACGAGAACGTCACGGTCACCGACATCACCGACCACGCCGGCCTGACCCGCCGCACCTTCTCCCGCTACTTCGCCGACAAGCGCGACGTCCTGTTCGCCGGCTCGGACCGGCTCCCCACGGTCATCGCCAAGGCGGTCCAGGCCACCGACCCGGCACTGACCCCGGCCGAGGCCCTGATCACCGGCCTCGCCGACACCGGCACCCTGCTGGCCAAGAACGTGCCCCGCTCCCCCGAACGCCGCCGCATCGTCGCCGGCAGCGCCGAACTCAAGGAGCGAGAGCGCACCAAACTCGCGGCCGTCGTCGACGCCGTGGCCGAAGTCCTGCGCGCCCGCGGCGCCTCCGACACCGCCGCCCGCCTGCTCGCCGACGTCGGCGTCGCGGTGTTCCAGGCGGCGTTCGCGCGCTGGACCGAGGAGCCGGACGGCGCCGACTTCCCCGTCTACGTGCGCGAGGCCGCGACCGAACTGACCACGGCCCTGGAACCGATCGCCCGGCGGACCGTCACAGAACCCTGACTTGTCATTCCCGCGGTGACATTGAGCTAAATCGCATGATCCTGATACCGCGAGGGCATATTCGCATCATGTCCTTAGCCGCCCAAGGCCGAATAATCTCGGCCAGAGCACCCTCGGGTAACGATCACGTCAAGCTCTTGTCCATATACCGAACCGGTTTGACCGTCCCTGGAATCCCGACCTATTTTCTAGACATGTCCTCGATCATCGCGACCCGCATGGCGTTCCTCGAGCGCGCCCTGCTCGCGGTGACGAACCACTGCGTCGCGGACATTCTCTGTAGCCGTTAAGCAGCACTCAACCGGTAGCAGCCGCGAGCCGGAGCCTTCACCGGCAACCGTTTCGCCGGTTCCCCTCCGCATTCGTCGCGGATCCCCCACACCAAGCGTTCCCGTCAGTGCGCGCCTTCCCCGGGCCCGCGCCGCTGCCCCACGTCTCCCCCCTCATCCGAGAGGTCTTCCCATGCGGAGAATATCCGTCGTCTCGGCTGCCCTGGCGCTGGTCCTCGCCGGGACGGCCGCGTGCTCGTCGTCGTCGGGACACTCCTCCTCCGGCGGCTCCGGCACCGCCGCCGCGTTCGATCCCAAGACCTGCCAGGGCGGCACGCTGGAGGTCCTGAACCAGGACAGCATCAGCAAGCTGGACCCGGCGCGGATCTACACCTCCGGCGGCGGCAACATCCCCTCGCTGCTGTTCCGCACCCTGACCACCCGCAACCGGGAGCCCGGGCAGGACGGCACCAAGCCGGCGCCGGACCTGGCCACCGACCTGGGCACGCCCAGCGACAACGCGCAGACCTGGACGTACCACCTCAAGGACGGCATCTTCTTCGAGGACGGCACGCCGATCACCTCGGCGGACATCAAGTACGGCATCGAGCGCTCGTTCGCCCCGGAGCTGCCCGGCGGCGCCCCGTACCTGCGGGACTGGCTGGTGAACGCGGCCAACTACCAGGGCCCTTATAAGGACCCGGACGGCATCGCCGCGATCGAGACCCCGGATCCCAAGACCATCATCTTCCACCTGCGCAAGCCCGAGGGCGACTTCCCCCTGCTGGCCACCGCCACCCAGTTCGCCCCGGTGCCCAAGGCCAAGGACACCGGCGTGGACTACGACAAGCACCCGATCTCCTCGGGCCCTTACATGGTCGCCAGCTATGAGAAGAACAAGACCCTGGACCTGGTGCGCAACCCGCACTGGTCGGCCGCCACCGACCCGCTGCGCTACGCCTGCCCGGACAAGATCGACGTCACCTCGGGCCTGGACCCGGCGGTCATCAACCAGCGCATCGCGACCGGCACCGGCCAGGACGCGAACGCCGTCACCACCGACACCACCATCGGCCCGGACCAGCTGGCGCAGCTGAACAGCAACCCGGCGCTGGCCAAGCGGGTGGCGCACGGTGAGTTCCCGGCGACCACCTACATCGCCTTCGACCCCAAGGTGAAGCCGTTCGACGACATCCGGGTCCGCGAGGCGATCTCCTACGCGATCGACCGCACCACGGCCGTCAACGCCGCCGGCGGCACCGCCGTGGCCGGCGCCTCGACCACCTTCCTGCCGCCCCAGAAGGCCCTGGGCTACCAGCCCTACGACTACTTCCCGGCCGGTCCGACGGGCAACGCGGCCAAGGCCAAGGAGCTGCTGGCCCAGGCCGGCTATCCCAACGGCCTGACGGTCACGCTGGCCCACCAGTCCGACGACGCCAACAACTTCGGCCCGAAGCTGGCCACCGCGGTCCAGGACGCGCTCAAGGCCGCCGGCATCACCGTGAACCTGGACCCGATCGACGACAACAGCTACACCGACGTGACCGGCAAGCCCAGCACCGAGCCCGGCATGTCACTCCAGTACTGGGGCGCCGACTGGCCCTCCGGCGCGCCGTTCCTGATCCCGATCTTCGACGGCCGGGAGATCATCACCAGCGGCGGCAACTTCAACCTGGCGCAGTTGAACGACCCGAGCGTGAACGCCGAGATCGACGCGATCAACGCCATCACCGACCCGGCCCAGGCCCAGGCCCGCTGGGGCGCGCTGGACGCCAAGCTCGGGCAGCAGGCGCTGACCGTGCCGCTGTTCTACGAGAAGGACGTCTCGCTGTTCGGCAAGAACGTCAAGGACGCGGTGCCGGACGGCTGGCGCGGCCAGTACGACCTGGCCCGGGTCTCGGTCAAGTAGGGCCGCGGCGTTGACGCTCACCGTCGAGGCGCTGTCGGGTCCCCAGCCGGGACCCGACCCGTCCTCGCCCCCACACGCGCGCGGCGCCACCTGGCGCCGGCTGCGCCAGGACAAGGCCGCCGCGACCGGCATGGTCATCATCACCTTGATGGTGCTGGTCGCGGTCTTCGCCCCGCTGCTGACCGCGCTGGAGGGCCAGGACACGACCACTCAGCACCCTGAGTTGGTCGACTCGGCCTCCGGCGGCACCCCGCTGGGCTCGCTCGGCGGCGTCAGCGCCGGCCACTGGCTCGGGGTCGAGCCGCAGACCGGCCGCGACCTGTTCGCCCGGCTCGTCTACGGCGCCCGGATCTCCCTGGGCGTCGCGCTCGGCGCCACGGCGCTCCAGGTCCTGATCGGCGTGTCCGTCGGCATCGCCGCCGGGCTCGGCGGGCGGTTCCTCGACTCCGCCCTGAGCCGGCTGACCGACCTGACGCTGGCCTTCCCCTCGGTGCTGTTCGCGATCGGGCTGATGGCGATCGTGCCGGGCTCGGTCCCGCGGCCGCTGGTGCTGGCCGTGGTCATCGCGCTGCTCGGCTGGGGCGCCACGGCCCGGCTGGCGCGCGGCCAGACGCTGTCCCTGCGCACCCGGGACTACGTGGCCGCGGCCAAGCTCTCCGGCGCGCCGCCGCTGCGCGTGGCCCGCCGCGAGATCCTGCCCGGCCTGGTGACCCCGGTCATCACCTACGCCGCGCTCCTGGTGCCGGCCAACATGATCGCCGAGGCCGGGCTGTCGTTCCTGGGCGTCGGGGTACGGCCGCCGACGCCGTCCTGGGGCCAGATGCTGTCCGCCGGCACCACCTGGTTCCGGCCGGACGTGATGTATGTGCTGGTCCCCGGCGGCGCGCTGTTCCTGACGCTGCTGGCGTTCACCCTGCTCGCCGACGGCGTGCGGCGGACGCTGGACCCGCGGAACACCGAGGTGGCCGCGTGATCGGCTACCTGATCCGCCGGGTGATCGGCGCGGCCGTGGTGCTGCTGGCACTGTCGGCGATCGTCTACGGGCTCTTCTACGCCGGCCCCTCCGACCCGGCGCTGCTGGCGTGCGGCAAGGGCTGCACGCCGGACCGGCTCGCGGTCGTGAAGTCCTCGATGGGCCTGGACAAGCCGCTGGTGGACCAGTACCTGTCGTTCCTGCACGCGATCTTCTTCGGGCACGACTACTCCTCGGGTCCGTCGGTGCGGCACTGCCCGGCGCCGTGCCTGGGCTACTCCTTCGAGACCGACCAGCCGGTGACCACCATCCTGGGCAGCACGCTGCCGGTCTCGGCGTCCCTGGCGCTCGGCGCGATGGCGCTGTCGCTGCTGCTGGGCATCGGCGCCGGGCTGGTGACGGTGCTCAGCCGCCGACGCTGGCTGGACCGCGGGCTCAACGTGGTGGTGCTGGTCGGCTACGCCATGCCGGTGTTCCTGGTCGCGCTGATACTGCTCATCGTGTTCTGCTCCGACTTGCAGTGGCTGCCGTTCCCGACCTACGTGCCGCTGACCCAGGACCCGGCCGGCTGGGCCCAGAACCTGCTGCTGCCGTGGATCGCGCTGGCCCTGGTCCAGGCCGCGGCGTACGCGCGGATGACGCGGGCCCAGATGCTGGAAACGCTCAGCGAGGACCACGTCCGCACCGCGCGCGCCTACGGCCTGAGCCAGCGCCGGATCATCACCGGGCACGTGCTGCGCGGGGCGCTGACCCCGCTGGTGACGATGGCCGCGATCGACCTGGCCGGGATCATGACCTCGGCGGTGCTCACCGAGACCATGTTCGGCCTGCCGGGCATCGGCCAGGCGCTGGTGCAGGCGGTCGGGAGCACCGACCTGCCGGTGATCGTCGGCGTGACGCTGACCGCCGGCGCGGTCTATGTGCTGGCCAACGCGCTGGCCGACATTCTGTATGCGGCTATTGATCCTCGAGTGGAGCTGGCATGAGCGCGATATCGGATACCGGTGCGGAGCCCGGGGCGGGCGCGGAGCCCGGGGCGAGCGCCGGGTCCGGCGCGGTGCTCGAAGTCAAGGGCCTGAGCATCGACTTCCCGATCCGCGGCGGCTCGGTGGTGCACGCGGTCCGCGACCTGAGCTTCGCGGTCTCGGCGGGCTCGGCACTGGGCATCGTCGGCCAGTCCGGCTCGGGCAAGAGCGCCACCGCGCTGTCCCTGCTGGGCCTGCACCGTGGCACGTCCGCGCGGGTGTCGGGCCAGGTGCTGGTGGACGGCGTGGACCTGGTCACCGCCCCGGAGGCCGCGGTGCGCCGGCTGCGCGCGTCACAGATCGCGATGGTGTTCCAGGACCCGCTGACCGCGCTGGACCCCTTCCACACCATCGGCGATCAGATCTCCGAGGTGTACCGGGTCCACACGAAGGCCTCGCGGGCGCAAGCGCGGGCGCGCGCGATCGAGGTGCTGGAGCAGGTGCGCATCCCCGACGCCGCGCGCCGCTACCGGGCCCACCCGCATGAGTTCTCCGGCGGCATGCGCCAGCGCGCGCTGATCGCCATGGCGCTGGCCTGCCGGCCGCGGGTGCTGGTCGCGGACGAGCCGACGACGGCCCTGGACGTGACGGTCCAGGCGCAGATCCTGGACCTGCTCGACGAGGTACGGGCCGAGACCGGCATGGCCCTGGTGCTGATCAGCCACGACCTCGGCGTGGTGGCCGGGACCGCGGACGACGTGGTGGTGATGCACGAGGGCTCGGCGGTCGAGGCGGGTTCGGCCGAGCAGGTCTTGCTGGCACCGCGGGAGCCTTATACGCAGGGGCTGCTGGCGGCGATGCCTCGGCTGGATTCGCCTTTGGTGCAACGAGAAGCGACTACCGACGGCTCTTCTGCCGAGCCTGAGGTGCTGGCCCACATCGAAGCCGTCACCAAGCACTACCGCCGCGGCGGCCTGCTCGCCCGCCGCACCGAACCCGTCCGCGCGGTGGACGGCGTCACCCTCGACCTGCGCGCCGGCGAGACCCTCGGCCTGGTCGGCGAGAGCGGCAGCGGCAAGACCACCCTCGCGCGCATGCTCGTGCGGCTCCTGGAACCGTCGGCGGGCCGGGTCGTCTTCGCCGGAACCGACATCTCCGCACTCCCCGAGCGCCGGCTCCGACCCCTGCGCCACGACCTCCAGATGGTCTTCCAGGACCCGCTCTCGTCCCTGAACCCCCGGCGCTCGGTCGGCGAGACCATCGCCGACCCGCTGCGGATCGCCGGCGGGTTGACGGACGCTGAGATCCGCACCACCGTCCACGGCCTCATGACCGAAGTCGGCCTCGACCCCGACTCCTACGACCGGTTCCCGCACGAGTTCTCCGGCGGCATGCGCCAACGCGTCGGCATCGCCCGCGCCCTGGCCCCGCGCCCGAAGCTGCTGGTCTGCGACGAGCCGGTCGCCTCGCTCGACGTCTCGACCCAGGCCGTGATCCTGAACCTGCTCCGCGACGTCCAGGAGGAGTACGGACTCACCGTCGTGTTCGTGGCGCACGACCTGGCCGTCGTCCGGCAGGTCGCCGACCGCGTGGCGGTGATGCGGGCCGGGAAGATCGTCGAGCTCGCCGACACCGCGACGCTCTTCGACGCCCCGCGGCACGAGTACACGCGCACGCTGCTCAACGCGGTGCCGATCGTCGACCCGGTCGCCGCCCGCACGCAGCGGGCCCGACGCCGGGAGGCGCTGGCGGCGGCGGTCTGAGGGGCGGCCGGCTGAGGGTCGGCGGTCTGAGGGGCGGCCGGCTGAGAGATCCAGGGCGGTCGGGCGGATCGCGAGATCCTATTCGGTTCTATTCCGTGCTATTCGGTGCTATTCGGTGCTATTCATTCAGCAGCCTGCTGCGAGCGGGCTACGGGCTCGGGCCGCCGCCGCAACCGCCACCCGGCGTAAGCCAGCGCCCCCAACACGATCGGCAGCGCGTATGTCAGCCCCCTGGCCAGGAACACGGCGGCGGTGACCTGCGCCTTCCCCGCCGTGTCGAGCCCGGCCGCCAGGTAGCCCGCCAGCCCCCACTCGATCACGCCGACCCCGCCCGGCGTCACCGGCAGCACGGCCAGCACCCGGGCCAGCGCGTACCCGGCCAGGCACCGGCTCCACGGCACCTCCGACTGCGGCACCCCGCAGGCCAGCAGGCTGGTCTGGAACACCAGGAGCCAGCCCAGGTCGTTGCCGATGGTGGCCAGCGTGAGCCGCCGGCTGCGGGCGCGGAGCAGGTCCACGGCGTCGTTCCGGAACCGCACCACGGCCGCGGCGATCGTGGTCGGCGCGGTGCGGCGCAGGACCCGGAAGAGCCGGTCGGCCCACCGCTGCGCGCCCCGTCCGACCGCGTCGGCCGCCCGCTCGTCGCGCAGCGACCGGCGCACCAGCACCGCGCTGACGACGAACACGGCCGCGCAGACCAGCGCGCCCAGACACAGCGTGGCGACGGCGCCGGTCCCGGCGGTCAGCCGACCGGTCGCGGCCAACACCAGCACCACGACGGCGGGCGTGGCCAACTTGGCCAGCGTGCTCCACAGCCCGGTGACCCCGGTGTAGACGGCGAACGAGCGCTTGCTCAGCCCCCAACTCGACAGCATCCGCCAACTTACCCCGACCGACACCGCGCCGCCGGCCGGGACCGTGTTGGCCACGGCCGTCGAGGCCAGGTTCACCGCGGCGGCTCGCCGCAATGGCAGCCCCGGAATCGCCGCCGCGATGAACAGCCAGTTCAGGAGCAGGTTCACCGCGGCCGCCGCCAGGACCAGGATCGCCCACCCGGAAGTCAGGTCACGAAAAGTCCCCAGCACTCCGTGGTAGGAAGCCAGCTTCGGCAGCCCGTACCCGAACGCCGCGACGCACACCGCCACCGGCATCAGGATCGCGACGGCCCGCCGCCCCCGGACACCGAGCTTGCAGCCGCCAGGTTTTCCGGCACGCCTTCCGACACCGAAACCGCCGTCACCAAGCTTGCCCACCACGACCCCCTCCGCCCGGATCCGAGCGCCCCTATACCGAGGAGGCTAACTGGTCACGCATATCTATGCGTCGATACTCCGCCCGGCCACAGCGAACGAACACAAAGCCCTTACGCGCCGGCCACCCGCACGTCGTCCAGTTGCTCAGTGTCCAGTTGCTCAGTGTCCAGCCGCTCAGCGTCCAGCCGTGCAGCGTCCAGCCGTGCGTTGTGCACCCGCAGCCGGACCGCGACCGCCGCCATCAAGGGCACCGCGACGCCCAGCGCCTCGGCCGAGGCCACCAGGTCGCCGAAGATCTGCTCGGCCTCGACCGGCAGCCCGGCGCTCAGGTCGCGGAACAGCGAGGACGTGCCGTCGTTCCCGGCCGTCGTCAGCATGCCGCGAACAAGTTCGAGCTCCTTCTCCGACACCGGATGCCCGGCCGCCGCCGCGACCGACGCGCCCTCCGCGAGCACCGCCAAGGCCAGGGCCTGGCCGCCGGCGACCGCCGCCACCTCGGCGACGCTCCCGTCGCCGAGCACGCACACCGCACCGAGCGTGGCGATGAACGTCCACTTCGCCCACATGCCCGACAGGATCCGCTCGGACAGCGCGGTGTCGAACCCGGCGTCGGACAGCGCGGCGTGCACCGCCGAGACCCGCTCGTCGACGCTGCCGTCCCGCCGGCCGTAGACGAGCCGGTGCATGCCGTCCAGGCGCAGGATGTCGCCCTCGGCATCGATCGTGGTCATGACGTAGGCGATGCCGCCGAGCACGGCGGCCTCGCCGAACCGCTCGACCAGCACATCGATCTGCCGCATACCGTTGAGCACCGGAACGATCAGGGTGTCCGGGCCGACGGCGGGCGCCATGTCCGCCACCGCTCCGAGCAGCCCGGACTCCTTCACCGTGAACAGCACCAGGTCATAGGGGCCCGTTAGGGCATCGGCGGTGACCAGCTTGGGCTCCAGCACCGTCTGCTCGCCGAGCCCGACGATGCGCAGGCCGCGCTCGCGCAGCTTTCGGGCCCGGCCCGGGCGGACCAGGAACGTCACGTCCCGCCCGGCCTGAGCCAGCCGCCCGCCGAAATACCCGCCGGTGGCCCCGGCTCCGACGACGAGAATCCGCATGCCGCACTCCTCCTGAAGGAAACTTGTCCTGCAACGCCGAACGAGCCTGGGCACGCGATCATCCCCGACACGCCGAAGCCGCCATCCATTCGGCGCAACGGATGCGGCATTCGTCGGTGCGGATCGCGACCCTGGACGTCATGAAGGTTCTCATTAGACCCCGCAGGGCCGCACGCCTGGCGTTCAACTGCGCCATTGTCGTTTCGCTGGTCCCACTGACCGCCGTCAGCGCGGCGGCCGCCGTCGCCGCCCCGGCGTCACCTACCGCCGCGGTTCGTCACGCCCTGCCCACCGAGCTCTGCGACGGTCACAAGTGGTCGCTGTTCGGGTGCCGTCCAGATCATCATAGGATCCATCAACCGGACGTCGGCGGGTTAGCGTCGGATGACTAGCTGACGTGTGCGGGTCAAGCTGTGCAGGCCAAGCTGTGCAGGTCAAGGTCTAGCTGTGCGGGCCAATCTGTACAGATCAGGCCTCGTGGTCGGGGCGGCGGCGGGCCGCCAGGACGGTGCCGATACCGGCCAGCAGGGCGGTCAACGCGGTGACCGCGCCGAGGGCCGCCGACAGCGGGACGCCGGTGTCGGGCAGGCTGCGCGCCTTCTTGCCGGTCTTGTGGAACGGCTGGCTGGATGGCTGCCGCTTGGCGACCTTCGTGGTCTTCGTGTGGGGCGCCGCCGGGTGCTGTGTCGTCGCAGCATGCTGCACTGCGGCGACGGCCGCTGGAGCCGCGGAGGCCGGGGCCGCCTGGACCAGGCCGCGCTGCTGCGGCGCGGGCACCGCACCCGCCGACGCGCCGGGCACCGGGAAGCCGACCGTACCGGCGGCGAGGTCGAAGCGGATCGGCCCCTGGGCGAACGCCGGAAGCCCGATCAGGGTGCCGGAGGTGTCGGTCGAGGGCGCGTCGGCCACGGTGACGCCGGTCCCGGCGCCGGTGCTGTAGGTGGCAGACCAGCGGGCCGCCGGGACGCCGACGGTCAGGGAACGCCCGGCGGGCCAGGTCGCGGCCGGGGCGCCGGGCACGTTGAGCGCGAACTCGGGGGTGCCGGAGTCGAACATCGCCGGGCCGCAGGTCTTCGCCAGGCCGGTGCCCTCGACGCAGGTCTGGACGGCGCGCGGGTTCCAGGACGGCGGCTTCGCCGGGTTCGCCGCGCTCGCCGGGCGGGAGCGCTTGTGGTTGAGCGGGGGCGTCCGGGGCAGCTGCGCCAGGCCGTAGCCGGCGGCGGGCACGTTCAGCAGGATCTCGCCGCTGACCTGCGCCGGGTCGTACCGCACCGCGAACTGCCGCCCGATGTGGTTCCCAGCCGGGTCCTGCACCCCCCACAGCGGGTTGACCAGGCCGGAGATCTCCTCGGGGCTGACCCCCATGATCCCGTCGAGCACTCCCCCGAACATCGCGGGCTTGACCCCGTGCGCGGCCGGGCAGTCCGGCTTGTCGGCGAAGCAGTCAGTGGAGCGGACCAGCTCGATCGGCAGCGGACCGGTGTGGTAACCGGCCAGGACCACGTCGGCGTTCGCCTGGTCGCCGTGCAGCTGGATGCCGCTGCCGTAGCCGTAAGCGCGCGCCGCCCCGGTGACCGCCACCGCGCTGGACGGGATCTTGTCGGCCACCACGCGGATGCCGGTGGAGCCGGTGTCCAGCAGCAACAGCAGCTGCACCCCGCCGATCTCGACGGTCACCACCGGCCGCGGCGCCGTGTCCGGATCGGCGACCGAGAAGGGGATGGACCCGGCCGGGACCGCCCCCTCGGCGGCCTTTGGCGCGGCGAAGGCGGCCGGGCGCTGGGCCGGATGCCCGCCTGGACGCGCGGCCGGGTGAGCCGCGGGCGCGGTCGCCGCCGCGACGCCCGCCGGTAACGCCACGAACGCCCCGCCGACCAGCCCGATCGCCGCCGCCGTTGCCGAGAACCGTGTGGCCAAGGTCAGATCCATCCGCCCGAGATTGCCGAAGTCGGGCCCCACTTTGGGCGATCAGTGCCCTCAGACACGAATCGCTTGCGCTGAACGGATGAACGGATGGCCGATTCCGCTCGCGCCCGCCCGCGCGAGGTGGAAACGTGGCCGGCGGGGGCAAGCGCAGCACCGGCGAGGAGGCCGTCCCGTGAAGCCGACCGAAGCCGTCATCAGCGCCCCGTGCTGGGTCGAGCTGGGCACCTCCGACGTGCCGAGATCCAGCCAGTTCTACGGCTCCCTGCTCGGCTGGACCTTCACGACCGACCCGCGCGCCGAAGCCGGCGGCTACACCACCGCCGCCCTGGACGACGCCCCGACAGCAGCCCTGTCACCCCTCTACGCCCCGGGCCAACCGGTGGCGTGGACCGTCTCCTTCGCCGTCCTGGACAGCGACGACGTCGCGGCGCGCGCCGCCGACGAGGGCGGCACCGTGGTCATGGCGCCCATGGACATCTTCGACAGCGGCCGCTTCTCAGTCCTGCGCGACCCCACCGGCGCCATGTTCAGCATCTGGCAGCCCCGCGCCTTCCACGGCTTCGGCCGGTGGGACGAGCCCGGCGCGGCGTGCTGGGTGGAACTGGCCACCCGCGACGTCCCCACAGCGACCGCCTTCTACCAGTCCCTGTTCGGCTGGTCCATCAGCGCCGACCCCTACCCGCACCTGAGCATCGGCGACCACCACTTCGGCGGCATCCAGGACATGAACGCCGGCGGCACCCCCGAGAACACACCCGCGCACTGGCTGCCGTACTTCCGCGCGGAGGATGCCGCTGCCAAGGCCCAACACGCGGCCGAACTCGGAGCCCAGACTCTGACCGAGCCCTTTCATCTGCCCGGCACCGGGCACTTCGCGACGCTGCGCGACCCGCAGGGGGCGGTTTTCGCGCTGTTCCAGGGGGACGATGAAGAGGTTGCGGCGGCTTAGAAGCCTTCTACGACGCAAGCGCCAAGATCCACCACACGCCGCCCAATGACACCACCCGCGCTGTCAAGGCTGGAGCCCAGGACCGGTCCCGAGCATGGCTACCTAGACTCCGGCACGCGTTGCGTCAACGCGCCGTCTGAATAAGGAAGTCCGATGGACAGGATTCTGCGTCATAGCAAGCCCAGGTTCACGTCCAACGTGCGCGGCGCCTACGTGTGGCCGCGGGTAGCGGCGGCGATAACCGCCGGATGCTCCTCAGCAGGCACCATAGGCATCACCAACAGCTCGGGTGGACTGTCAGCACCCGGCGTACCCGCTTCATCCTCCACCGCGTCATCCTCCACCGCATCGTCCTCCGGCGCCGCGTCATCCTCCGACGCTGACTCATCCTCCGACGCTGACTCGCCCGCACCAGGCATGGTCGACCTGACCATAGCCGTCGGCGGCTATAGCACGGCACTAGGCGGCTCGGTGGTCGTCACCGATCTGACGCACGGTGGTGATCCCCGCTCCACCGGCTTCTCCGAAGGAGATACAGCGGTGCTGTGGGTCAAACCGGGAACTTTTCGGATTTCCGCCGACCTGCAAGCTGGCGCCACCTCCCTGACTTGTGCCACTCAGCAGGTCGACGTGCCAGGTGGCGTCGGAGGATGGACTGTCACTCTTCAATGCAGCCCTACGACCAGCTGAGTCCTTAGGCGGCGCCTATCGAACCGCTCAGCGTCCGTAAGCCTCGAAGAACATGTCGACGCTGCCGCTGATCTCCTCCAGATCGCCGGCCGTTCGAGCCTTGAGCGCCGACCGCAAGGACGCGACAGCTCGCCGCACCTCATCCGAGTCCGCCGCCAGCGCCTCGTCCGCCGCGACCTCCGTCAGCATCTCGGCGAAGACGTGCGGCTCGCAGGTACTCGCGCTCTGCTCGATGAGCTCTACGGCCGCCGCCTGATCGGCCCGATACAGCAGGTCGAAGGCGAATCCGCGCAGGAACACGTCGCCGATGTCGTCCTGGAGGACCCTCAACGCCACCCGCGCGCCGGTGCCCGGATCCAGGCTCACCAGCTCGATGAGCGCCTCGGAGGCCTGGTCGTAGTCATCCGGGAACTCGACCTGCCGGACCAGATCGTCGATATCCGATGCCACGTCGATCCCTACTCCCCATCGATGACGTTTCCCTCAATGTTATTCCCGCACCAGCGGCGACCTGCTGAGGATCACGATCCCGGCGACCGCGAGCATCCCGGCCGCGACTTGCCCGACCAAGGCCCACGACGTCGCCAACGGCTCCTCGAACACCACGGCCCCCATCACCACCGACCCCACCGGCTCGACGGTGTCGATGATCGGCAGGCTGACCGCCAGCGATCCGGCCTGGTACGCGCTCTGCACCAGGATCAGCCCGGTGCACCCGACGACGATCAGCGCGTAGGGCTCCCAGTGCCCCAACGCCCCCAGCCCATCGTGACGGAACAGATCCGCCACACTCTTCGTCACCGCGTCGAGCAGCGCCAACAACGCCCCGGCCGCCGCCGCGTACAACGCCGTCCGCACATTGCCGGACATCCGAATCCCCACCGCGAGCAAGCCGGCCACCACCGCCGCGACCCCGATCAGCGCCGGCACCCAATCCGCCAACCCCGGCAGCCCGGCCCCGGCCGTGGACGGCAGCGCCACCAGGAACGCGGCCATCCCACCAGCCGTACAAGCCGCCCCCACCACCTCGGCCCGATTCAGCCGTTGACCCCGCCGCCACGCCAGCAACGGCAGCGCGAACAACAAGTCGGTCGAAGCCAGCGGCATCACCAGCACCAACGGCCCGAACGCCAGCGCCACCCCCTGAATCCCGAACGAGGCGACGTCAAGCGCGGCCCCCGCGACCCACGCCGGGCGACGCACCAGCGAGAGGAACAACCCCGGCCGCAAAGACTCCGACGCCGGCACATCCGAAGCGGCAGCCTGCTGAATCACAGCCGCGACGGCAAAGGCCACGGCGGCCAGGAGCGCAGCCGTCACCGACACCGCAATAGACATATGTCACAGCATGGCGGTTGCCCCCGCGACGCCGATACAGGACACGCCCTGGCTCAGGGTGCAGCCTGACCAGCGACAGCCAGAATCCAATACCGATAGACATATCTATCCGCAGGCGCTCATTGCGCTCTCTGTCCTCACATTCCACCGGGGTGTGACGGGAGTCAGGGCGTCGATGCGGTTACCCAACTGGCCAGGAAGGGCAGGGCCCGTGCGGCCGCCGAGTCCGGTTCCACCGTGTAGATCACCAGATACTGGTCCGGGACATGCGGCGCGGTGATCACCTCGATGTTGAAGTCGAGCAGGCCCGCCTGGGGATGCGTGATCTGCTTGCGGACCGAGGCGTAGTCGCGCACCGTGTGGTCGTCCCACCAGCGGGCCACATCCGGATCGGTGCGGCGCAGCCACTCGACGTCGGCCACGAGGCGCTGGTCGTCGGGATGCCTGCCCAGCTCCATACGCATGGCCGCGACGGAACTCGCGGCGAAGTCGGCCCAGTTGACGATCCGCTCCCGCGCCAGCGGTTCGCGGAACAGATAGTCGGTGAACGACGAGCCGGGCGGCATCGGGTCGCCCAGTACCGCCTGGAGCAGCGCGTTGCGCGCGAGGACTTCGCCGCGCTGGCCGAGGAGCAGCACCGGAACGTGGTCCAACACCGTGGCCACCCGCAGAAGTCCCGGATCGGCGCGCTGCGCCGCCATCGCCGGACGGCGCTTCCGGCCGGACGGCGCCGCGAGGTCGCGCAGGTGCGCGGCTTCCGTCTCATCCAGACGCAACGCCCGTGTCAGCGCCTTGAGCACCGATTCCGATACGGCCGCCTGCCTGCCCTGCTCCAGCCGGCTGTAATGATCGGTGCTCATCGAGGCCAGCATGGCCATCTCTTCCCGGCGCAGACCCGGTACGCGGCGCGGACCCGGCAGCGCGGTGATCCCCGCCTGCGCGGGGGTCATCCGGTCCCGGCGGGCCCGCAGGAAAGCACCAAAAGCCGACTGATCCCGTTCCATGCCCTCATGGTAGGTCCCACGTCCGGCGGCGTGCCTGGTCACAGCGTGCCTAGGTTGCGTTCGCCCTGGTGGCGAGCCCGTAGCCGCCGGTGCAATGAACTCATGACCACGACACCGAAGACAGAATCCCCGTTCCCGGTTGCCACGCACCCGTTCCAAGGCCAGGCCGCGATCGTCACGGGGGCGACGAGCGGCATCGGCCGCGCCACCGCCCGTCTGCTGGCGGCCCGCGGCGCGCACGTGATCGTCAGCGGACGCGACGAGTCCCGCGGCACAGCGGTGGTGCGGGAGATCCGCGCCGACGGCGGCAAGGCCGACTTCGTCGCCGCCGATCTGGCATCCAGCGCGAACACGGTCCGGGACTTCGCCGCCCGCGCGGCCGCCGCGGCGAACGGCCGGGTCGACATCCTGGTGAACAACGCCGGCCTCTACCCGGCCACGGCCACAGCCGACCTGCCGGACGAGGATCTGGACGCGATGCTCGCCGTCAACATCCGAGCCCCGCACATCCTGGTGGCCGAACTGGCCCCGGCGATGGCGGACCGGCGCACCGGCGTGATCGTGACGATCGGATCGTGGATGGCCACCGTGGGCAGCCCGTACGCGGCCCTCTACACCGCGACCAAGGCGGCCGACGAGCAGATGACCCGTTCCTGGGCGGCCGAGTTCGGACCGCACGGCGTCCGGGTCAACGCCGTCGCGCCGGGGGTGACCCCGACCCCGGGGAACGAGCACGCGCTGGCGATCATCGAGCAGCTGGCGGCCGGAACCCCGGCCGGCTGCCCCGTCAGCCCCGCGGACATCGCCCACGCCGTCGCCTTCCTCGCATCAAACGAGGCCCGCATGATTCACGGCACCACCCTGTACGTCGACGGCGGCATCACCGCGACCCGGCCGGCGTGACCGACGACCCGGCGCCGAAGGGCTCGCCTTCAATGTAAGGATCGTCGAAATCGAGGGGCAGAGCCCGGTCACACTCAGCACCGGCGATCTCTTCGTCGTGCCCACAGGGGTGCGGCATCGGCCAGTTGCTGAGAGCCCCGCGCACGTTTTGATGATCGAGCGCCCTGAGACGACGCAGTACGGCACATGACGACGCGGTAGCCGATCGAGCATGAGTCCCGTCTGCTCCCGCAGCCGGGTGGCTGACGAGGAGCAGACGGGACAGGGTAGCGGGAGCTGGGCTTGGAGCCTCAGCCAGCGGGTCTTGAAGGCTCAGGCTGCGGGGCTCGACGCGTCAGGCGTCGCGGCTTGAAGCCTCAGGCGGCGGGCAGCGCCCACTGCTGATTAGCACCGTCGTTGCAGTCGTATATCTGGAGTTGGGTACCCGGCGTCGTGCTGAATCCCGGGTCGTCCAGGCACCGGCCGGACTGCGGGTTGAGCAGTTCGCCGTTCGCCTGCGGCGTCCAGACCTGGTTGGCGCCGTTGTCACAGGTGTACAGCTCGACCGGGGTGCCGTTGGCGGTGGCGCCGGAGCCGGTGACGTCCAGACACTTGCCGTTGTTCATCAGCGCGGTCCCGACTTGCTGCCACCGTTGCGCGTTGGTGTCGTTGCAGCCGTAGATGTCGACCTTGTTGCCGTCGGTCGTGAGGTCGTTGGCGTCGTCGAGGCAGAGTGCGTCGACGGCGGTGGTGACCGGTCCGACGATCGGGGGCAGCGCCCACCTCTGATTCGCACCGTCGTTACAGTCCCAGATGTCGAGTTGGGTACCCGGCGTCGTGCTCAGCGCCGGGTCGTCCAGGCACCGGCCGGACTGCGGGTTGAGCAGTTCACCGTTCGCCTGCGGTATCCAGACCTGGTTCGGGCCGCCGTTGCAGAACCATACGTCGACCAGGCTTCCGTTGGCCGTGGAACCGGAACCGACGACGTCCAGGCACATGTCGCTGTTGGTCTTCATGATGCCGTTCGAGGGCGTCCACTGCTGGCCGGTGGAGTTGTCGCAGCTGCCGATGTCGACCTTGTTGCCGTTGGCGATCGAGCCGTTGGCGTTGTCCAGGCACAACCCGGCCAGAGCGGAGGAGGCCGGACCTGTGCCGTACGTGCCGTAGCCGCCGGGGAGCGGGTTGACGGCGAGGTTGTCGAACTGGTCGGTCTGGTAACCGACGACGCCGAGGCCGGCCTGGCCGGTCTGGTAGGTGCCGTCCGAGGCGGAGCCGACGCTGGTCCCGTCGATCGAACCGGTGAGCGCGGTGCCCCACATGTTCAACGCGATGGTGTGCCAGCTGCCCGTACCCAGCGCGCCCACGGTGCCCGACGCGAGCGTCGTGATGGACCCGACGGCGTCACTCCTGTCGATCGACCACGCCCCGGAATCGGAGACCCGGAAGAGGTAGGCGGCCTGATCGGCCTGGGGCCGGTCCTGCTTGTTCGCCCGACCGAACAGCTCAGCGGTACCGGCCTGGTTCAGGTACACGTCGGAGGAGACCGTGTAGTTCGACCAGGTCGTGTCGCCGATCAGGCCGTACGCGTCGGAATCGCTCTGCCACTCGATCGGCTTGGTGGGGGTCAGCTGCTGGACGCACTGCCCCGAGCGGCCGCCCAGGCACGGCTCGACCTGATACGCGCCCTGCATCGTCTGCAAATACCGCGGCTCGCTGCCGGTCGCGTCCTGGTCGTAGGAGTCGGTGTACGGCAGGCCCAGCGTCGCCGGGGCGGGGCTGACCGCGGTGCCCTTGCCCTGACCGGTCGTGGTGGTCAGGGTATAGATGTACCCCGGCTGGACCGTCAGCGAGTACGAGCCGTTGGCCGGCGTGATGTCCTGGCTGTGGATCAGCGCGGTCGCCGGATTCGGCGCGTTGACGTCGGTGCTCCAGACGTGCACGGTGCCTGCCGACAGGCCGCCGGACACGTTGACGTTCACGGTTTGGGCCGCACTGGCCGTCGTGGTCTCGATGACGGTGGAGTAGTCGCTGCCGTTGTCGGACTTCAACGAGACGTACGCGCCGTTGCCCTCGGCGCCGCCCAGGTACCCCGAGCCGGAGTCCAGGAACTGCCAGCCGGGCGCGGTGAACTGGGTGACCTGCGCGGTGGCCCAGGCACTCTCCCCGACCGAGTAGTTGCCCGACCAGGGCTGACCAGCGGTCATCATCCCATCGGTCGGATACGGCAGATTCGGGGTGATCGCGGCGATCAGCGGCCAGTTGAGGTACGCCGTCATGCGGGCGTCGGTGTAGCCGCGGACGATGGAGCGGATCAGCGCGGGCGCGCCGGTATCCATGTCCTGCGACCCGTTCTCCGAGGCCCACAGCGGCTTGCCCGAAGACGTCGCCTGACTGGTGGTCGAGCACGAATAGGCCGGCCCGCCATCACCCTGGCACGGATAGTGCGACCCGATGACCTGCACCGCGTTGGCGAAGGCGGGGTCGGCGTCGATGTCGTTGGCCACCGACCAGTCCGAGTCCGCGCCGACGATCTGCACACCCGAGTAGCCGTCCGCATTCAAGGCCGAACGCAGCTGCTCATACCAGGCGATGTTGTAGCCGCGCTCATTCCAGCCACCGAGATAGTCGATCGTCAGACCGTCCGCCTTGGCACAGTTGAGCCACGACACCAGATAGTTGATCGTGTCGGTGGACCAGAAATTGCCGCCGCCGATCCACCCCGGCGCACCCCAGGCCAGCCCATACAGCTTGATATTCGGATTCAGAGCCTTGGCCTGCTGCATGAGCCAGAACTCGTAGCCGGTATTGCACTGGACGGCGCCGGCAGTGTGCTCAATCGACGGCTCCGCCCCATCGGTGGAGTTGGTGTCACCCCCGATCTCAACCTTGAGGATCTGCAAGTCGGCACCGTATCCGGGCTCGAACAAGTAGTCGAGAATCTGCTGACGCTGAGCCGGCGGATAGTCGATGAGCAACCGCGAGTTGCCCCCGCCGCCGCTGATCGCACCGATCCCGTCAAAGGTACGTCCGGTACCAGCGCCATTGACCGCGATCGTGGTCGCCGCGGCAGCCGCGGTCGGAGTGGTCGCCGGGGCCGCCGGGGCTCCGATCACAAAACACAACGAGGCGAGCAGCGCCACGAGCAACCCGAGGGCGGCATGGCTGCGCAATCTTCGAGGAAGCACCGAAGTCATCATCTTCCCTTCTTCGCAGACACCCCGGCGTCTCCGCCCCGGCCCCCACCGCATCACCGGCGCGCACGTCAAGGACTGTGTCGGCGTGGGCCGCGCACTCCTGACCTACGGCGCTGCCCTCCGTTCGCAGGATACGGAGAAAGAAGCTTTGGAAGTTTTCGAACCTCAACGCGCGATCTGTCCCGGTGCCTCCCGGTGATCACGCTTCCATGATTTCTGGTAAACCTCCCTAACGACAGGAATACCAGCAGGCCTGAGCAGCGTCAAGAGTCTGAGGGGGACTCGGCGCGGTGCTGAGAATCGTTGAGGGCCGAACGATTGACAAGCACCTATCAGAGCATGTACGTATCTCGTCAGCGGCTTGGCGTGGAAGTTCCGAACCGGACACGCTCAGAGGGAATCTGACCCGGCTGCCCGCGGCCGTATGCCGCCATCTCGTTGCGGACAGCGCTTGCGGCGATGCGTGCCGCGCGCCGGCCGTTTCCCCATCGCATCGGGGGCTGTGGCCCTCAAGGAGACCGAAATGCGACTTCGGCAAGCCTTTTTGCGCCCCGGGCGCACCCGTCCACCGTTGGCTCCGGACCCTTCGTCCGCCGCGGATACCCTGCTGGGAACGAAGAAACGGCGCGCCGTCATCGCGGCCGGGTCGGCCCTGGTGCTGGTCACGCTCGGCGTGGCGTCGACCGCCGCCGCCCGGCCGTCCTCGGCCTCGGCGTCGGTCTCGGCCACGGGTCTGCCCGTGTACGACCACGTCGTGCTGGTCACCGAGGAGAACAAGTACTACGACGACATCGTCGGCAGCAGCAACGCCCCATACATCAACTCCCTGATCAAGCAGGGTGCGTCGTTCACGAACTTCCACGGCACGACGCACCCGAGCCAGGGCAACTATGTGGCGCTGTTCTCCGGCTCCCTGCACGGGGTCGACTCCGACGACTGCCCGTACAACTTCAACGCCGACAACCTCGGCAACCAGCTGCTGACCAACGGTCACACGTTCGTCGGCTATTCGGAGAGCCTGCCCGCCGACGGCTCGAAGGACTGCGGCGACGACGGCAGTGGCGGGTACGCCCGCAAGCACAACAGCTGGGCCGACTTCGCCGACATCCCGGCCAGCTCGAATCTGCGCTTCAGCAAGTTCCCGACGGACTTCAGCAAGCTGCCCACCGTGTCGTTCGTGACGCCGAACCTCGACGACGACATGCACGACGGGACGGTCAAGGCCGGCGACACCTGGCTGCACGACCACATCGACGGCTACGCCCAGTGGGCCAAGACGCACAACAGCCTGCTGATCGTGACTTGGGACGAGAACGACGGCGACGACTCCGACAACCAGATAGCCACCATGATCGTCGGCGCCCACGTGAAGCCGGGCGCCAGCAGCGGCACCCACTACAACCACTACTCGCTCCTGCGCACGCTGGAAGACGACTACGGCCTGCCGGCGCTGGGGAGCGCGGCCACGGCCTCCGACATCTCCGGCATCTGGGACCAGGGCGGCACCACGTCAACCCCTCCGAGCTCGCCCCCGACCTCGTCGACGTCGCCGCCGTCCGGCGGCACCGACCTCGCACTGGGACGGCCGGCCACCGCGTCCTCGACGGAGAGTTCGTCACTGCCGGCGTCCAACGCGGTCGACGGTGACGCGACGACCCGGTGGGGCAGCAAGGAAGGCTCGGATCCGCAGTGGATCTCCGTCGATCTGGGCAGCAGCATGGCGATCAACGAGGTCAAACTGAGCTGGGAGGCCGCGTACGGCAAGGCCTACACCATCCAGACCTCTGACGACGACAAGACCTGGACGACCGTCTACTCCACGACCAGTGGCCACGGCGGAAACGAGGACCTGACGGTCAACGGACACGGCCGCTACGTGCGCATGTACGGCACCAAGCGCGGCACCTCCTACGGCTACTCGCTCTATGAGTTCGGGATATACGGCCCGGCGTCCGCCCTGGCCGCCCCGCCGGCGAACGCGCCGGCCAACGCAGCGGCGAACCCGGTGCCGAACCTGCCGGCGACTCCGCAGGTGACCGGCCCGACCTACGCCTCGCCGATCCCGCCGAGCAGTTCCACCAGCGACCTGACCGATCCGCGCAAGAAGGAGGCCGCGATGGAACTGGTCTCCAGCGCGCAGAACTCCTCGCTGGACTGGAAAGCGCAGTACGCCTACATCGAGGACATCAGCGACGGCCGCGGCTACACCGCGGGGATCGCCGGATTCAGCTCCGGCTCCGGCGACCTGCTCGACCTGGTGAACCTCTACACCCAGCGGGTTCCGCACAACGCGCTGGCCGGGTACCTGCCGGCACTGCGCGCGGTGAAGGGCAGCAGCTCACACCGCGGGCTGGACCCGGACTTCGCCTCCGCCTGGCACACCGCCGCTTTGGACCCGGCGTTCCAGCAAGCCCAGAACGACGAAATGGACCGGGACTACTTCAACCCCGCGGTCACCCAGGCCAAGGCCGACGGCCTGCACGCGCTGGGACAGTTCGCCTACTTCGACGCGATGGTCAGGCACGGCTCCGGAACGGATCCGGTCAGCTTCGCCGCGATCCGCGCCGCGGCCATGAAGCAGGCTCGCACTCCCGCGCAAGGCGGTGACGAGGCGACGTATATCAAGGCCTTCCTCAACGCCCGCAAGGCCGCGATGCTCGCCGAGGCCACACCCGATGACACCAGTCGCATCGACACCGAGCAGCAGGTCTTCCTCGACAAGGGCAACCTGAACCTGAACGCGCCACTGTCCTGGATGACCGACGGCGACACGTACACCATCGCCGACTGACGCCGTCTCCCATCGGGCGGCGGAACCGGCCCGCCACTCCCTGCCGGTCGGCGCACCGTTCCGGTGTGCCGGCCGGCAGCCCCCCACTCGGGGCAGCCGGTCTGAGAGGACGGACATGTACATCTCGTCGACGCGTCGGAATTCCCCCGCTCCGGCCGTCTCAGTCGCTTCTGCGAGTCCTGCCGGGTTGGCGGACCCGGCGGAGATTGTAGAGGCGGCACCGGCGCGTGCCGATGCCGCCTCCGTGCCGGTGCCGGTACCGGTACCGGTACGGGCCCGGGTCGCCGTGGCCCCCAACGTGCTGGCGTTGGGGTCGGTCAGTCTGGTCACCGACATCTCCTCGGAGATGATCACAGCGGTGCTGCCGATGTATGTGATCTTCACACTCGGCCTGAGCCCGCTCCAGTTCGGCGAACTCAACGGTCTGTACTTCGGCATCACCGCGCTGGTGCGCCTGGCCGGCGGGCACGCGGCCGACCGGTGGCAGCGCCGCAAGCTCGTGGCGGGCAGCGGCTACGCGCTGTCCGCGGTCTGCAAGCTGGGCCTGCTGGCCGCCGGTTCGTCGGTGTCGGCGCTCGGTGCCGTCATCGCCGCGGACCGCACCGGCAAGGGACTGCGTACGGGGCCCCGGGACGCGCTGATCTCCCTGAGCAGCACCCCGGAGACGCTCGGCCGTTCGTTCGGTGTGCACCGCGCTCTGGACACCGTCGGGGCGTTTCTGGGTCCCCTGGCCGCCTTCGGGCTGCTTCTGGCGAACCCGAACCACTACGACACCGTCTTCGTCGCCAGCTTCTGCATCGCGTCGTTCGCGGTCGTGATGCTGGCCTTGTTGGTGCGCGACCGGACGGAGGCGGTGGACCAGGCGAACCCGGTCTCCTTGGGCGCCGCGCTGCGGCTCCTGCTCCTGCCGCGATTCCGCCGGGTCTGCATAGCCGCCCTGCTGCTGGGCGTCGTGGCGCTCAGCGATTCCTTCGTCTATCTGCTGCTGCAACAACGCCTCGACATCTCCGCCGAGTACTTCCCCCTGCTGCCGCTCGGCACGACGGCCAGCTATCTGCTGCTCGCGGTCCCGTTCGGGCACCTCGCCGACCGGGTCGGGAGGATCCGGGTGTTCGTCGGCGGCTACGTCGCCCTGCTGAGCGCGTACCTGATGTTGTTCGGACCCGTCGGCGGTGTGGTGTTGCTGCTGCCCACACTCGCGCTGCACGGCTTGTTCTACGCCGCCACCGACGGCGTCCTGATGGCCGCTGTCGGACCCATGCTTCCCGTCCAGCTGCGCGCCAGCGGCATCGCCCTGATCCAGACCGGCCAGTCGGTCGCCTTGCTGGCGTCCTCGGTGCTCTTCGGCGCGGCCTGGGGCCGCTGGGGGCTGCACGCGGCCCTCGCGCTGGCCGTGGCCTCCTTGGCCGCCGCGATCCTCGCGGCCCTGTGGATCCTCCCGCTAGCGAAGGAAAGCAACACATGAACACGCGCACACGAGTGCTGATATTGACGGTCACCGGCCTGATGGCCGCCACCGCGATCGTCGGATACACGGTGAACACCCGTGATGCCGCAGCGGGCGCATCCCCGACCGGCAGGATCGATCTGGCAACGGCCGACACGATCGTCTTCCGCGACACCGCACCGGGGCCCGACTTCGGCCACATCGCGTCAGTGCCCAGCGCCCACCCCGACGCCGCCCCGACCGTCAGCAGCACACTGTGCGACCGCTTCTACGCCGCCAACGGCACCGCGATCTGCCTGCAACGCGGAGGGGCGCTCCCCGCCACCTACGCCACCGTCCTGGACCACTCGCTGCACCAGGTGCGCCAGGTCAAGACCGCCGGCTTCCCCAACCGTGCGCGCGTCTCAGCCAGCGGCAGGATGGTGTCCTGGACGATGTTCGTCCAGGGCGACTCCTACCTGAGCGACGACTTCTCCACCCGGACGGCCATCCTGGACACCAAGACCGGCCGGCTCATCGACAACGTCGAGAGCATCCCCCTCACCCTGGACGGCAAGCCCTACCAGGCCGCGGACGTGAACTATTGGGGCATCACCTTCGCCGCGGACGACAACACCTTTTACGCGACCGTGCGCACCGCGGGCCGCACCTACCTCGTCCAAGGCGACTACCGCGCCTGGACCGCGCGGACGCTACAGGAGAACGTCGAATGCCCCTCCCTGTCACCGGACGGCACCCGCATCGTGTTCAAGAAGCGCGTCAACGCCAGCGCGAACCGCCCCTGGCGCCTCTACGTCCTCGACCTGCGCACCATGGCGGAAACCCCGCTCGCCGACGAGCACAGCATCGACGACCAGGCGGCATGGCTCAACAACAGCACGGTCATGTACGGCCGCCCCCGCCAGTCCGGCGGCGACTGGGACATCTGGGCCGTACCCGCCGACGGCGGAGGAGCACCACGCATCCTCATCCACGACGCCAGCTCCCCGACCCCTCTGGGTACTGACACCGGACCCTGACGACGGGGAACACGTCGGCCGCCGCACTTTGCGAGTGCGGCGGCCGACGACGTCTGAAGCCGGGAAGGCGACGAACTACAGGCTCAGACCACCAGCCGGCACCTGCCGGGCCACCACAATTCGCTGCACCTGGTTAGTACTACCCTCGCAGATCTGCGTGACCTTGTTGAGCAAGTTGTCCAAAGGGCGTGCCCCCGTACCCTCCCGAAGGGGAGCACGGGGACACGCTTTCAGCTTGCCGGTGCTGGCTCTGTGCGGTCTAAAGGCGTGCCCGCAAGGAGTTCAGACCGGCCGTGACGGGCATGGCTGTTCAGTCGGCGTCCAGACCATGCCGGGTGGGGCCGCCCTCAGTCGTGGTGAACTGGTACACGGTGCCGTTCAGGACACTGGAGGCGACCACGTGGAAGTTCCCGTCCTGGGGGACCCAGGTCCAGTGGCTCTGGCAGTTGTTGTGCGTGACCCAGCAGACGGCGACCCACTGGCCGCCACCCGAAGTGATCTTGAGGTTGATGTCGTTGCAGTAGGACTTCTTGGTGAAGTCGCTGCTGTATCCGTTGGCCGGCAAAGTGACGGAGAAGGCGGCCCCGTAGCAGGTGACGTTCGGCTGGCTGGCCGTGGTCGCCGAGTCGGACGTGGTCGCGGCCGAGGCCGTCCCCGCCGTCCCGGCCACCGCGGCGCCTGCCAGCAGGAGGGAGGCCGTAACGGCCGCCGCCTTGCCCCTGGTGCTTTGGTTCATGGTTCCTCTCCTTAGAGTCAGCCAGTCGCGGGAATCCCGGCGACCCCCGTTCGGCTGTCGGTTCCAGTAGCCGCTCGGGGGCTGAGACGCGGGCAAACACAACCTGAGTTTCACATAAGAGCACTGATTCACTTTCCCTTAATGGAGAACCCTGATTTACCGGGATCCGCGCACCTCCGACACGGTGCAGCGCCCGGTTTCCAGGGTGAGCACCCGACTGTTCAGCGAAGTGCCGCAAGGGCGCCAGCGGCGGCAAGGGTACGGACGTGTTCGCCTACCGCGGCACGCGCCGCGGCACAGCCACTGTCCAGTGCGACGCGCGGGTTTTTCTGTGGACGTGTGGCGCAAGGATTCACCCCGGCGGCACAAGTCCTCTGGGGACACTGCGAAGCTCCACCTCCAGCCAGGCGACCTCATCGCGATGTCGGCAGAACGCGGCACGTGGTCGATCGACGTCGCGGACTCGGCCGATGCGATCGAGAAGGCCTTGAATTAGGCTTTGAGCGGGCTGCCGTCGTAGGTCCAGCGGTAGGGCGTGGCGTCGTGTTCGTCGTAGGCCGAGACGAAGATGGCGCTCAACGAGGCCGGCGAAGGGAAACCCCGCGCCGCACGACATACTCCCGGCGGGTGACTCCGGTACCTCACGGGGGTTACGAACGACACCAGAACGTTTACATCCGCGGGCCGATTCGATACGGAGCTGCGGAATCTAGCGTCGATCCCATGAAACGCAATCGTCGTATCAGCACTGTCGCGGTGCTGGCGCTCGCCGCCCTCGGCACGGGAACCGGTGCCGGGTTCGCCGCCACGACCACACTGTCGGCCACACCCGTGGCCACGCACGCGTTCGACACCGCACCGGCCACGGCCACCGCGCCCACGCGGTCCTTCCAAGGCACGCTCCCCGCGCCGACCGGCCGCTACGCCGCCGGCGAGGACGTCATCCACCTCACCGACGCGAGCCGTCCCGACCCGTGGGTGCCCTCATCCGGCCCCCGCCAACTGACCGTCACGATGGTCTACCCGGCCGTCCCCGGGACCGGAACTCCGGCCCCTTACATGACCCTCGCCGAGGCAGCCGGACACATCCAGCAGGCGAAGATACCGGCAAGCTCCGGCATCACCCCACAGAACCTTTCCAGCGTCACCACTCACGCCTTCGACGGCGCGCGGCCGCACAGAGGCAAGTATCCGCTGGTGGTCCTCTCACCCGGGTTCGGGGACCCGCGCATGGTGCTCACCTCGCTCGCGACCGACCTGGCCAGTCACGGCTACATCGTCGCGCTCGTCGGCGACACTCACGGGGACAGCGGCGAGACGCTGGCGAACGGCCAGACGCCGCCGTGCGCGATCTGCGATGACCCGGCGCTCGACATGACCGAAGTCACCGCCAGCCGCGCACTGGACGTCTCCTTCGTCATCGACCAGTTGACCCATGGCAATTCCGCGTGGCCCCTGGCGCACCTCATCGACAAGCACGAGATCGGCATGGCCGGACACTCCATCGGCGGAGCGGCGGCGGCCACCACGATGATCGCCGACCCGCGAGTGCTGGCCGGGGTGGACATGGACGGCGCCTTCTACCCGGTCCCGATGCCCGGCCAGATCAACCGGCCGTTCCTCATGCTGGGTAGGGCCGACGTCCACTCGGCCGGCGGTGGCGACCCCACGTGGGGCCAGACCTGGGCCGCCCTCGGCGGCTACAAGAAGTGGCTGGCGGTCACCGGCGCCGACCACCCCAGCTTCACCGACGTGGACCTGCTCGAGGAGGAGGCCAGGCTCCCGACGCCGCCCCTGGACCCCGAACGTGGAATCGTGATCACGCGTGAGTACGTGACGGCGTTCTTCGACCAGACGCTGAAGGGGATCCACAGGCCGCTGCTGGACGGCCCCACGCCGAACAATCCGGAAGTACTCTTCCAGTACTAGTGCAGTACTAGTGCAGCGCCGCGTTGATCCTCCGGGGGTTCATGCGGCTTTGAGTGAGCTGCCGTCGCAGGTCCAGCGGTAGAGCTTGGCGTCGTGTCCGTCGTAGGCCAAGACGAAGGTGTCGATGGCCGCGGCCAGTTCGTCACGGGAGGCGAACTGGCCGCGGCGTAGTAGACGTCGGGCCCGAGCAAGTCGTCCTGATCGACGAGCCTGAACCGTTCCTCTCTCCGGCCGGCCACCGTCCGTCCCTCGACGAGATCGCACGACTGACGTTGGCAAGCAAGGCTCAGACCGTGGTTGCCGCCCATTCAGCGGCAATGATCGCCCGCACACAGGCAAAGCATGATCCGCGTCCTGACACCAGGCACGGCAGGCTCGCGTGTCATCAGTCGTCGATGAGCTCGAAGGCCCTCTGGGGAAGTTCTCACGGAACGGCCACGGAACAAGCAGTCGGCGGCCGGGTGTCCACACCCGGCCGCCGAGAAAATTCCAAACAAGAACTACAAGCTCAACCCACCAGCCAGCACCTGCCGAGCCATGACGATCCGCTGCACCTGGTTAGTGCCTTCGTAGATCTGCGTGATCTTCGCATCCCGCATCATCCGCTCCAGCGGATAGTCCTTCGTGTACCCGTACCCGCCGAGCAGCTGCACCGCGTCCGTCGTGACCTCCATCGCCACGTCGGAGGCGAAGCACTTCGCCGCGGCGCCGTAGTAGGTCAGGTCCTTGTCGCCGCGCTGGGACTTCGCCGCGGCGGTGTAGGTGAGTTGGCGGGCCGCGGTCAGCTTCATCGCCATGTCCGCGAGCATGAACTGGATGCCCTGGAAGTCGGCGATCGGCTTGCCGAACTGCTTGCGTTCCTTGATGTAGTTCGACGCGTAGTCGATGGCTCCTTGGGCGATGCCCAGGGCCTGGGCCGCGATGGTGACGCGGGTGTGGTCCAGGGTGCGCATGGCGGTGGCGAAGCCGGTGCCTTCGGGGCCGATGAGGCGGTCGGCGGGGATGCGGACGTTGTCGAAGTAGACCTCGCGGGTCGGGGAGCCCTTGATGCCCAGCTTCTTCTCGGGGGCTCCGAACGTGACGCCTTCGTCGCTCTTCTCCACCACGAAGGCCGAGATGCCCTTGGAGCGGGCGGTGGGGTCGGTGACGGCCATCACCGTGTAGAACTCCGAGACGCCGGCGTTGGTGATCCAGCGCTTGACGCCGTTAAGGAGGTAGTGATCCCCGTCACGCTCGGCGCGGGTCTTCATGCCCGCGGCGTCGGAGCCGGCGTCGGGCTCGGACAGGCAGTAGGAGAACATCGCGCTGCCGGCTGCCAGGGGGGTCAGGTACTTCTGCTTCAGCTCCTCGGAGCCGGAGAGGATGACCGGCATCGAGCCCAGCTTGTTCACCGCCGGGATCAGGGAGGAGCTGGCGCACACGCGGGCCACCTCCTCGATCACGATGCAGGTGGCCAGGGCGTCGGCGCCCTGGCCGCCGTACTGCTCGGCCACGTGGACGGCCGCGAGGTCGGAGGAGACCAGGGCGTCCAGGGCCTCCTGGGGGAAGCGGGCCTGCTCGTCGACCTCGGCGGCGAAGGGCAGGATCTTCTCCTCGCACAGCGAGCGCACCGCCTCCCGCAGTAGGTCGTGTTCCTCGGAGACCTTGAACAGGTCGAAGTCGGCGGCCATGGCTCGCTCCTAGTGTGACGGTACTGGGTACCCTCGATTATCCACACTCAGTGCCACAGATACCCTGTGGTACGCACCACAAGTGCGGAACAGAACGTAATTTCCGGAACCGGAGGCATCGGTGATCGAACGAGTCGGAGTGGTCGGGGTCGGCCAGATGGGATCAGGCATCGCGGAGGTCTGCGCGCGCAGCGGGCTGGACGTGATCGTCGCCGACGAGAACGCCGAGGGCCTCAAGCGCGGGCGCGACCGGATCGCGGTGTCCCTCAAGCGCGCGGTGAAGGCCGGCAAGATGAGCGAGGCCGACGCCGACGCGGCGCTGGGCCGGATCCGCTTCACCGAGGACGTGCAGGAGTTCGCCGACCGGCAGCTCGCCGTCGAGGCCGTGGTCGAGGTCGAGGCCGTCAAGAGCGCGGTGCTGGCCAAGCTGGACCAGATCCTGCCCCAGGACGCCATCTTGGCCTCGAACACCTCCTCCATCCCGATCATGCGCCTGGGCACGGCCACCGCCCGCCCGCACAACGTGATCGGCGTCCACTTCTTCAACCCGGTCCCGGTGCTGAAGCTGGTCGAGGTCATCCCCTCGCTGGCCACCAGCCAGGACACCCGGGCCCGGGCCGTGGCCTTCGTCGAGCAGCTGGGCAAGCAGGCCGTGGTGGCCCAGGACCGCGCCGGGTTCGTGGTGAACTCGCTGCTCATCCCCTACCTGCTGGCCGCGATCCGGATGGCCGAGGGCGGCTTCGCCTCCGCCGAGGACATCGACTCCGGCATGGTCCTGGGCTGCGCGCACCCGATGGGCCCGCTGGCGCTGTCCGACCTGATCGGCCTGGACACCGTGAAGCTGGCCGCCGAGGCGATGTACGAGGAGTTCAAGGAACCCCTGTACACCCCGCCGGCGCTGCTGCTGCGCATGGTCGAGGCCGGCCGGCTGGGCCGCAAGGCCGGGCGCGGATTCTACGAGTACCCGAGCATCTGAACGAGGGTCGAAATACCGCCCACCGGTGATCGGGGACCTCGGTAGGGTCCCCGATCATGGGAAGCACCACAGACCCCAGGCCTGATCGGACCCCGCGGGACTGGGCCTCGGCCCGCCCGCTGCTGCGGCCGGTCCCCCGCCCGGCCGACTTCGATCTGGACGCCGCCGACGACACCGGCGTCCAGTTCCCCTCCCGGCCGATCGCGCCGTGCCTCAGCGAGTTCATCGGCGTGGACCTGAGCGTGGGCATGGGTTACGTCACCACCGAGCTGGTGGCCGGCTGGGGCGTGAGCGTCGACGAGGTCGTCGCCACCGCGCACGCGAACCTCGGCGCCGACTTCCGCCCGCTGGTGAACAGCCACGCCCTCGCGCCGGACGTGACCTATCTGCACGAGCCCGGGGACGGCTTTTTCAGCTCCCTGCCACTGCTGGGCGGCTGGATCACCGCCTGGGCCGAAAGCTCCGCCTCGGCCGACAGATCCGGCTGGGGCGAGCGACGTCCGGTCTTCCTCATCCCGCAACGCAACGCCCTGCTCATCGCCCCCGAACCCACCGACGCCGAGCAGCTGCTGAACCTCCTGGCCGCCGCCGAGCGGGAATGGCAGGGCGCCGAGCGGCCGCTGTCCCCGGTCCTCTACACCTGCGACGCCGCCGGCCAGATGATCCCCTACGACCTGCCCGAGGACTCCCCGTTCCGAGGCGCGCTCCGCCGCTCCTGGAACCTGCTCGCGGACAGCGTCTACGCCGGCCAGACCGAATACCTGCGCGCCAAAGCAGAGTTCGGCGACCCGTTCGTCGCCGCCCTGCAACGCTTCGTCGACCCGGGGACCGGTGCCTCGTTCACCGTCGCGACCTGGGCCGAGGACCTGGAGATGACGCTGCTCCCGGAGGCCGACTGGATCGCCATCGCCACCCGGGACAACGAGCGCTTCTTCGTCCCCTGGGACGACGTCGCCCGGGAGTGCCCCCTGGTCCCCGATCCCCGCTTCCACCCGATCCGCTACTACGTCCAAGACTGGCCGGAGCCGCAGGTCATGAGGCGGCTACAGGCGCTGGCGGCGATGCCGTAGGCGCCTCGGGATCCGCAGGCCCCGAGGGATCCGCAGGCACCGAGGGATCCGCAGGCACCGCGGGCCCGGCCTCCGTCCCCACCCGGCGCACCGAGGCCAGCATCAGCGGCGCGACCATCGCCAGCGCGAACAGCACGCCGGTGGCGACCATGACGTGCCGCGCGCCCAGCGCGTCGGCGATCGGGATGACCGTCAGCTGGCCCAGCGGGACGGCCAGCGACCTGCCGAACAGGTCGTAGGACACGACGCGGGACATCATCTCGTTCGGGACATACGTGTGCAGCGATGTGTCCCAACTGACCGCGGCGAACGTGATCCCGAACCCCGCGACGAACGACGCCGCGGCCACCGCCGCCACGCCGCCGTCCAGCCCGAGCAGCAGATACGGCACCGCCTGCAACGTGATGGCGATCTGCCCGACCAGCAACGGCCGCCGCACCCTGACCCGGATCATCAGCACGCTCATGACCAGCTGCCCCACCGCCCGGCAGCTGATGATCACGCCCCAGCCCTCGGCGCCGAACGTCTGCTTGGCCAGCACCAGCCCGAGCACCTGTCCGGCGCCCATCTGCAGGAAGTTGGACACGGTGAACGCCGCGGTCATCGACCAGATCCAGGAGCTCCCCCGGAAGTAGGTCCAGCCCTGCCGCAGCTCGCTGAACAACTTCCGGTCGGTCCGCACCCGCCCGGTCACCGGGACGAAGCAGAAGATGACGGCCGCGAGGAAGAACGACGCCGAGTCCGCGGCCAGCGCCCACCCGCCGCCGACGGTGCTGACCAGCACGCCGCCGACCGTCGGCCCGAGCACCCGGGCGGCGTTGCCGACACTGGCCAGCAACGAGTTCGCCTTCCGCAATCCCTCAGGACGCACCAACTGCGGCACGATCCCGCTCAGCGAGGGACCGGCGAACGCCGACAGCACGCCGGTGACGAAGGCCAGGCCGATCAGGTAACCGATCGGCTGCTTGGTGAGCAGGCAGAACGCCATCACGCCCTGCGTCAGCCCGAGCCCGAAATGCGTGACCCGCAGCAGCAGCGCCTGCCCCAGCCGGTCGCCGATCCCACCGCCGATGAGCAGCAACGCGATCGTCGGGAGCATCTGGGCGCTGACGACGAAGCTCAGATCCTTCGCGCTCCCGGTGAGCTGGAGGACGGCGAAGAACAGCGCGATCTGGGTGGCGGCGCCGCCGAGCACCGAGATCGACTGGCCGACGAAGAAGCGCTGGAAGGCCTTGTCCCGAAGCGGATTCATGAGGCGACCGCCGCATTCCCGGCATTCGGCGTACTCGCTCCGGCCGGAACCTCGGCTGCCACCGGAGTAGCTGTTATTGGAGCAGATCCCAGCCGACGCACCGAACCCAGCGCCAACGGCGCGACCATCGAGCCCAGGAAGATGACGCCGGCCGCCAGCGCGACGTGGCGCGCGCCGAACGCCGTCGCCAGCGGGATCACCGACAACTGACCGATCGGGATGGCGCAGTACGAGCCGAACTGGTCGTAGGCCACGGCGCGGGACATCATCTCGTTGGGGACGTGGGTGTGCAGCGCGGTGTCCCACAGCACACTGCCGAAGCTGGACGCGAGCCCGGCGCAGAACGTCGCGGCGCCGATCGCCACCACGCTCGCGTTCACCCCGAGCAGCATCAACGGCACGGCCGCGACCGTCATGGCGAGTTGCCCGGCAAGTAGTGGCCGCTTCACGTTCAGCCGCACCATCAGCACACTCATCACCAGGGCCCCGGCCGCCCGGCAGCTCAGGATGGCGCCCCAGCCGCCGGCCCCGAACGTCCCCCGGGCCAGCACCGGGCCGAGCAGTTGCCAGGCACCCATCTGGACCAGGTTGACCACGGTGTAGGCGAGGGTGACCGACCAGAACCAGGGCGTGGAGCGGAAGAACGTCCAGCCCTGCCGCAGCTCGGTGAACAGCTTCGCGTCGCGCTTCTTCCGCCGGTCCTGAACGGGGATCAGCGCGAGGACGATCGCGGCGATGAAGAACGACGCCGAGTCCACGGACAGCGCCCAGCCGCCGCCCACCGTGGCGACCAGCACGCCGGCCACGCTCGGCCCGATGACCTTGGTCGCGTTGGCGACGGTGGCCAGCAGCGAGTTGGCCCGCCGCAACCCCTCGGGGCCGACCAGCTGCGGCACGATGCCGCTGAGCGCGGGCCCGGTGAAGGCCTGGAGCACGCCGTTGACGAAGGCCAGCGCGATCAGATAGCCGATCGGCTGCCGGGTGAACAGGCAGAACGCGATGGCGGCCTGGGACAGACCGGACCCGAAATGGGTGACCCGCAGCAGCAGGGCCTGCCCGACCCGGTCGGCCACCCCGCCGCCGATCAGCAGCAGCGCGATGGTCGGGATCAGCTGGGCGCTGACCACGAAGCTCAGGTCCTTGGCGCTGCCGGTGAGTTGCAGGACGGAGAAGGTCAGGGAGACCGGGGTGACGGCGCTCCCGGCGACGGAGATGGATCGGGCGATGAAGAAGCGGCGGAAAGGTTTCTCATGGAGCGGATTCACTGGGCGATCCCTACGGCCGGACCTGACCTGTCGTGACCTGACAGGCACACGTGACCTGGCAGGCACATGTGACCTGGCAGGCACACCTGACCTGACAGGCACAAAGAACCGGAGGCTAGCAGCGGCCGCGACGGGTGCGCACCCGATTTTCCACGGACAGCCCGCGGCCCGATTTCAAACCCTTATACGCAGATCCCCGTACAGCAGTGTGAACCCGCCCCACCTCGGGATTAGCGTCACGCGCATGCCGCCGGCGGGCTAGACGACGGCTGTCCCTCGAAACGCCGCAGAATGTGGAGGTCTCCCATGACCGTCTTCATCGCGCCGGGCCGCCCCGACGCCCTCATGAGCTACCAGCCCCGGTATGAGCACTGGATCGGTGGCGAGGCCGTCGCGCCGGCCGGCGGGCTGTACTTCGAGAACCCGACGCCGATCACCGGGCAGCCGTTCTGCGAGGTGGCCCGGGGCACCGCCGAGGACGTCGAGCGGGCGCTGGACGCCGCGCACGCCGCCGCGCCGGCCTGGGGCCGTACCTCGCCGGCGGAGCGGGCCGAGGTCCTGAACCGGATCGCCGACCGGATGGCGATGAACGTGGACCGGCTGGCGCTGGCCGAGTCGTTCGAGAACGGCAAGCCGATCCGGGAGACGCTGGCCGCCGACATCCCGCTGGCCATCGACCACCTGCGGTACTTCGCCGGGGCGATCAGGGCGCAGGAAGGCGGGCTGTCGCAGATCGACGAGGACACCGTCGCCTACCACTTCCACGAGCCGCTGGGCGTGGTGGCGCAGATCATCCCGTGGAACTTCCCGATCCTGATGGCGATCTGGAAGCTGGCCCCGGCGCTGGCCGCGGGCAACGCCGTGGTGCTCAAGCCGGCCGAGCAGACCCCGGTCTCCGTGCACTACCTCATGAGCCTGATCGCGGACCTGATCCCGCCGGGCGTGGTGAACATCGTCAACGGCTTCGGCGTCGAGGCCGGCAAGCCGCTGGCCTCCAGCGGCCGGGTGGCGAAGGTGGCGTTCACCGGCGAGACCACCACCGGCCGGCTGATCATGCAGTACGCCTCCGAGCACATCAAGCCGGTCACGCTGGAGCTGGGCGGCAAGAGCCCGAACATCTTCTTCGACGACGTCTCCCGCGCCCGCGACGACTTCTACGACAAGGCGCAGGAGGGCTTCGCGATGTTCGCCCTCAACCAGGGCGAGGTCTGCACCTGCCCCAGCCGCGCCCTGATCCAGCGCGGCCACTACGGCGACTTCCTGTCCGACGCGATCGCCCGCACCGAGCGGATGAAGCAGGGCGACCCGCTGGACACCGAGACCATGGTCGGCGCGCAGGCGTCCAACGACCAGCTGGAGAAGATCCTGTCCTACCTGGACATCGGCCAGAGCGAGGGCGCGAAGGTCCTGATCGGCGGCGAGCGCGTGGAGCTCGACGGCGAACTGGCCGGCGGCTACTACGTGCAGCCCACGATCTTCGAGGGCGACAACGCGATGCGCGTCTTCCAGGAGGAGATCTTCGGCCCGGTGGTCGCCGTCACGCAGTTCGACGACTACGACGACGCGATCCGGATCGCCAACGACACTCTGTACGGCCTCGGCGCCGCGGTGTGGACCCGGGACGGGACCACCGCCTACCGCGCCGGCCGCGCGATCCAGGCCGGTCGGGTGTGGACGAACTGCTACCACCTGTACCCGGCGCACGCGGCGTTCGGCGGGTACAAGGCGTCCGGGATCGGGCGGGAGAACCACCTGATGATGCTGGAGCACTACCAGCAGACGAAGAACTTGCTGGTCAGCTACTCGGCGAAGGCGATGGGCTTCTTCTGATGGCGGGCGCGGGGCCGGGGGCGCAGGCCTCGGCCGGGCCTGAGCCCGGGCCGACCGGTGCGGTCGATAGGACCGGCGCTGCCAATAGGACCGGTGCTGCCAAGGTCGGTGCCGCCGATACGGCCGGGGCACCGGCGCGCGTGGCCGTCACCGAGGCCGCGGCGGTGATGATGCGCAAGCTCTACGCTGCGAACGGCCCGCTGATGTTCCACCAGTCAGGAGGCTGCTGCGACGGCAGCTCACCGATGTGCTACCTGGCGGGCGAGTTCCGCACCGGCGCCTCCGACGTGCTGCTCGCGCAGTTGGCCATCGTGGACATCACCGAGCCGGTGATGTTCTGGATGGGCCGCGAACAGTTCGAACGCTGGCGTCACACCCACCTGACCGTGGACATCGTGCCGGGACGCGGAGGGGGGTTCTCGCTGGAGGCGCCGGAGGGGGTCAGGTTCCTGATTCGCTCGCGGCTGCTGACCGACGCCGAGGACGCCGTGCTGAATCGGTAGCCCGGACCACTCACCGTCGAGCCCGCCCCGTGACCCAATTCGGTCACCGGGGCGGGCTTGATCTAGGGCACACGAGCGTGCGCGGTCACACCTCAGCGAGTTGTTCGGCGGAGGCTGCTTCCTCCGCCTGGGACTCGGTGGGGGCCTTGCCGGGCAGCAGCAGGCACAGCGGGACGGCGGCGGCGGTGAACGCGGCAGCCCACCAGAAGGCGTCACCGAAGCCGGAGGCCAGGTCGGCGGTGGTATGGCTGCCGGCGACGGCGCGCTGGAGGATCACCACCAGGACGGCGGTGCCGATGGAGCCGCCGACCTGCTGGGCGACCCGGCTGATGCTGGCGGCGGCCGGGATCTCCTCGCGGCTCAGGCCGACGAAGGCGCCGCCCATCAGGGCGATCATGGCCGCGCCCAGGCCGAGCCCGCGGACGAACAGCACGGCCATCAGCATGATGTTGCTGGTGGTGGCCGTGACGAAGCCGAACGGCACGGTGGCGGCGAAGGTGATGATCAAGGCGATGACGGCGACCGGGCGCGCGCCGACCCGGTCCATGAACGTACCGGCCAGCGTGCGGGACAGCAGCGTGCCCACGCCTTGCGGGATGAGCAGCAGCGCCGCGCCCAGAGCGGATTCCCCGCGGACCTGCTGCCAGTACAGCGGCATCAGCAGCATGGCCCCGTACAGGGCGGCTCCGGCCAGCAGCAGCAACACCGTGGACGAGGCCAGCGACCGGTGGCGGAACAGGCGGATGTCGAGCAGGGCGGCGGCGCCGCGCCGCAGCGCCCAGCCGGTGTAACCGACGAGCAGCGCCACTCCGGCGGCCAGCGGCAGGACGACCTTGACGCTGCCGATCCCGTCGGCTCCGCCGAGCTGGGTCAGGCCGTAGATGACCGCGGCGATGCCGGGCGACAGCAGCAGCATGCCCACGGCGTCCAGACGGGGCCGGGTTCCGGGCCCAGGCCGGTCCGCGGGCAGGTTGCGCCCGGCCAGGTAGCCGCCGACCAGGCAGAACGGGATGTTGAACAGGAAGATCCAGCGCCAGTCGCCGAAGTGCAGGATGACCCCGCCGATCACCGGGCCGATGACCGGTCCCAGAGCGGTGGGAACGGTGATGAGCGCCATCACCTTGCCGATGTTGCGGCCGCCGGCGGCCTGCATGACCAGGGTGGCCATCAGCACCATCATGACGCCGCCGCCGATGCCCTGGACGACGCGGAACGCGATCAGGCTGGGGGCGTTCCAGGCCGCGGCGCACAGCAGCGATCCGGCGAAGAACAGGCACAGGGCGAGGATCCACAAACGCTTGCCGCCCAGGACCGCCTGGGCCCAGCCGACGGCCGGCATGGTGGCGGACAGGGCCAGCAGGTAGGCGGTGGTGACCCACTGGACGGTGGCCAGCGAGGTATGCAGCTGTCCGGCCAGGCTGTCGATCGCGACGCTCATGATCGTGGTGTCGAAGATGACCGCGAGCGCGCCGACGATCAGGGTGAACACCAGACGCCGCACCGCCGGGTCTACGACGTCGGCGTCGGCGTCGGGCGCTCTGGCGGCGTCGGGCGGGCCGGCGGTGGGGGTGTCGGCGGCGGCGTTGCTGGTGGCAGCCATGAGCGGATCCTTAAGATATAGGACTCTATCTTCCAGTCCTCAGGCTAAGCCGCTATCGTTAGATACGCAAGTCTATCTAGCGGGAGAGGGATCGAAGCGATGCCGGAACGACGCCACGGAGCGGCCCTGGAGCGGGCCCTGCTCGACGCGGCCTGGGACGAACTCCTGTCCGGCGGCTACGCCAGGTTCACGATGGACGCCGTCGTCAAGCGGGCCGGCACCAGCCCGCCGGTCCTGTACCGCCGCTGGTCGGACCGCGACGCCCTGGTCCGGGCCACCCTCGTCCACGTCCTGCGCGAGAACGTCCTGAAGGTCCCGGACACCGGAAGCCTGCGCGAGGACATCCTGGCCATCCTGCGCGACATCAACACCAACCGGGTCCAGCTCATGACCGTGATGAGCGTCTACCTGGCCAGCTACCACCTGGAGACCGGAACCAGCCCGGCCGAACTGCTCGATCCCGCCGACGCCGACCGCAAACAGGCCGTCGACGCCATCTACGACCGCGCCGTCGAGCGCGGCGAGGCCGACGCCGAGCGCCTGACCGACCGGATCAAGGCCCTGCCGTTCGACCTGCTGCGGCACGAGATCCTGACCACCTACGCCCCGGCGTCGGAGCAGGTGCTCGAAGAGATCGTGGACACGATGTTCCTGCCGCTGGTGCGGTGAGGGCCGGCTCGGGGCCGGCCGACAATCGCTGTCCGCGGCTGACGCTCCAGCCGGAGCTAGGGGCGTGTTTGAGAAGTCGGGCGGGGCGCGACGCCTGATCGGCGGCGCCTGGCTGCGCCGGACGACCAGCCACAGCCAACCAGGATGAGGCAGGCCGTCCGTCTTGCCATGCTTGCCGCTGAGCCGTCGCGCTCGACCTGCTCATCACCTGCGGGACACCACCCACCCGACTTCTCAAACACGCCCTAGATCGTCAAAGACTCGCGACTCATCAGGTTCGTTCGCTGAGCGGGGTCGGCTGTGCCGATCGCGCGACGCCGCGGCCAGTCTGCGAAACCCACCTGGCTCTCGGTTGTGCCGGCTGGACTCCGCGTACCCATGCGGAGTCCGGCCGGCATCGTCGGTTACTGGTAGGCGATGGACGGCGTCCACGCGGTCACATCGTTGGTGGCGTCGCCGTCGCCGCCGTCGGTCACCTCGAACTTGATGGTGTCGCCCGCGGCCACCGAGAGGGTGACGTTGGTGTCGTACCCTGCGGCGTCGGTCCCGGCGACGGTCTGCGCGCCGCCTGAGGCCGGCCAGATCTGGGTGCCGTTGCGGGTGATCCGCGCAAGCACGCCGTCGCCGCCGAGTGTTTCCTTCAGGACGCGCCCGCGGATGGCGATCGTGCCGCTGCCGGGTGCCACCCAGGCGCGGGCGATCGGGCAGGCCGAGCAGGTGTCCGGGGACAGGTCGAAGCGCGACACGTAGCCGTTACTCCCCCAGCGCTGGTTCGCCGCGTCGTAGGGACTGATGTCGAGCCAGCCGCCGCCGGCGGTGTAGTACTGCGCGCGCCACTGGTTGGCGCCCTGGGTCGCGGAGAAGTCGTTCGCGGCGTTGTACGCGGTGCTCGCCGCGGCCGCGGTGTTGTCGGTCAGCGTCCAGGCATTCGAGTACGCGATCGACGGGTCGGTGTCGTCGACTTCGGTGGTCCCGGATGCGGTCCCTGAGACGAAAGCGTCGATGTCGGTGTAGTGGCCTGTGCCACTGCTGTCGGAGCGCACCGTGATGCGCAGCGTATGGGTGCCGCTGCCCAGGTTCGACGCGCTGAACAGGACCACCTGCGGGACGGACGCCGCGGCGTAGGTGTCCACCGTGGTGGTCGGGCCGCAGTTCGCGCCGGCGTCGTCGCAGATCACGGCGTCGGCCTTGCCGTGGTCGGTATTGTCCGCGCCGATCCAGGCCACCGTGCTGCCGGTGAAAGTCAGTGTGGCCGTCGCGCCGGCGATGCCGCTGTAGTGGGCGTCGCCGTTGTAGTAGCCGGACTGGCCGGTGGAGTAGGTCCATCCGCCGGAGTAAGAGATGGACGAGTCGGTGTCATTCACCTGGGTGACGGCGGCGTGCGCTGGTGCGGCGACCAGGGCTGTCACGCTGGCGGCGGCCACGGTCGCGGTCAGGATGGGCGCGATGGCCACGCAGGTTATTCTGCGCAGCGCGGAAGTGGGCATGGCAGATCTCCTCGACTCGGACGGGCGGCGTGGGGGCGGGTGATTCAGTGCTCGTGGAACATCTCTTGGCGCTGCTGAGCGATCGGGAAAGATCGAGGTTGGTCGGCATCCCTCGGCGCAGCGGGCTCGGGCGCGGACCCCGACGCGGACGGCGGCCGGTGTGCCGGGTGGAGCCATGGGCATTTATCACCCTAATCGGGTGACGCCGGCTCACCCCGGCGGGTTGGACGATGAGGGGAGCTTGATCCAGCCCCTTGTCCTCGTTGGAGGTCCGTGCCCTGAGACGGGTGCGCTGCGGATCGGTTCCGCGAGAGGGGTTTTCCCGGGATAGGTCGGCCATATTCGCTGACCCCCGTCATGAAGGGACCAGTCCGATGGTTGCGACCAGCGCGATCTCCGCGCACGGCAAGGCGTGCGGCATCGAGCCCTTTGATAGTGCCCTCGTCCGGCCCGCCCGGGCAGTGAGCCTTTCCGGTCCGCATTCCCGCGAGAGATGTCCGTAGCCTTATAGACGCCGCAGCGCGTGCCGAGTTCGGCGAAGGCGAAGTCTCGGCAGATCCCCACCAGGTAGACCCTCTTACCGTCAGGCAGACCTTTCGTCGTGGCCGTAGGGCTGATCTCCCCTTTGAGCAACGAAATGCTTCTGTGCGGTCCCCTTCCGTAGTTCCCGCTGACGGCTTCAACTTCGAGGATTCCCTACCATCGTCGAAGGAGACGACCATGCCCATGAGCTGCATAGTTCAACTTCCTTTTCCCTCCAGCCATGACCCGGACCCCACCTTGTCCAGCTACTACGACGACTACGACCGGAGATTCCGGGCGGTGCTCCCCGAGTACTTCGTCCCGTCCGACGGGTTGTGGGAGATGCCGTTGTGGGTCGCGCACCTCACCGCCCTGGTGGACACCGCGGGCATCGACTCCGTCTTCTGCGACCTGTCGAAGACGCCGGCGGAGCCGGACGTCTGCTCCGAAGCGCTGCTGGAGGCGACGACCTCCGGCGATCTTGTCCTCATGTCGCCTCTGGCCCAGAACTTCCGCCTGGCGCTGGACGTGGCCGAACGATTGGAGCACGCCGGACGCCGTGTCGTCCTCGGCGGGAACATGGCCCCGCTCGCCCCGGACGGTGCCGTCCACGCGGTACACCGCGGCCAACTCGACGCCACCCTCGTCCGCAGACTCGCGGAAATCGCCTCCGGGGCGGGTGGGGGCCTGGAAAAGCCTCTGCTGCCCGGGCTGGCGTCCGAGCAGATCACCTGGGCACCGGAATACCGCCATCTCGGTGACTACCAGGGCCAGGTTCCGCTGCTGAGACTCAACGCGAGCCACGGATGCCTGTATCAGTGCTCATTCTGCGGCGACGCTTGGAGCAAGCAGCTCACCCTCGTGGCGAAGGACGCCCTCAGGCGGGAAGTGGACGAACTCACCGCCCGGTTCCCGGACACTCGGCTCTTCTATATCGGTGACAAGACTTTTGGCCAGTCCCGTGAGGCGGTCGCCAACTTGCTGGACGTCTTCCGCGACCGGCCTGGTTACCGGTTCATCGTGCAGACACACGTCATGCAGGTGAAGGACTGGATCGTCGAGGCCATGCTGGAGCTGGGCGTGGTCGCCGTGGAACTCGGTTTCGAGTCGGCCGACTCCCAGATGCTCAAGCGGCTCAACAAACTCTCGCGCGGCCTGGACCACTACACCACCAAAATCCATAAGTTGAGCGACGCCGGTTTGAAGGTCGTGCTCAACATGATGGGCGGGCTCGACGAGGAAACGGAAGCCGCGCACGGCCAGACCGTCGATTGGATGCGGGAGAACAGTTCGGCGCTGTGGCTCTTCAACCTCTACAACTTTGTTCCCTATCCGCTCACTCCGGACTTCTCAAGGCTGCGTGAGCGCATATTCAACTGGGACTACGCCCAGTGGAGGGAGGACGCGCCGGTTGTCTACCGGCCTAAGCACCTGTCTCCCGAAGCGAGCTGGAACGCGTTCCAGGAAAAGATCGCGACAGCACACGACATCATCCGTGCCCCGATGACCGCTCTCACGACCGCTGCTCAGGAGAGGTGACATGGCTGAGCTCCCCGACTTCGCAACTCTGCAGAACAGCGTCAAGGCCGAGGACTTCGAGCAGGACCCGCTGCCGGGCTGGGCCGGCATCGCGACGCTCTTCGGCGCCCCTGCCCTTGCCGCCGGCCGGATGGATGTGGGGGACGACGGCTGGCTGGTGTCGGGCGTTCCTTTCGACGCCACCGCCAGCTCACGGCCGGGAGCCGCGGAGGGGCCCCGGGCCATCCGCCAGGCAAGTCTGATCTTCTCCAGCTATCTGACCAGTCTGGGCCAGTGGCGGATGCTGGACACCCGCACCGGTCAGACCTTCCGCTACCGCGCTCCCCAGGTCGCAGATGCAGGTGACCTGCACGTCTATCCGACGGACACCGTGCGGACCTTCCAGGCGGTCGCGGCGGAGAGCCGCCGCCTGAGCCAGTCCGCGCCACGTCTGATCTTCCTCAACGGTGACCATTCGTGCACTTTCCCCACGTTCGCCGGCTTCCGTGCCGGGCGGCTCGATCGCGGAGCGGGCCGCGTGGGGTTCATCAACATCGACCATCACTTCGACTTCGGCAACTGGAGCGCGCTGCACGGGCCGCTGTACCACGGCTCCAACTCCCGCCGGATCAGCGAGATCCCCCAGATGCGCCCGGAGGACATGGCCTTCGTCGGTGTCGGCGACGTGACCAAGTACGACCAGTACCAAGAGCTGATCGACCGTGGTTTCCACGCCGTGCCGGGCTACCAGATCATCAGGGACGGGGCCGCCGCAGCGCTTCGTCCCCTTATTGAGGAACTCGGCTCGCGATGCGACACGGTTTACGTCTCACTCGACATCGACGTGATCGACAGCTCCTCGGCGACCGGCACCGGTCATGTGACCATGGGTGGACTCGGCATCGGTCACCTTCTCGACGTTTATGAGGAACTCCGGGCGCTTCCCGTTGGCGCCTTCGATGTGGCGGAGGTCGCACCTCGCTACGACCCGTCCGGTGCGACCGCGCAGATCGTGGCACGCCTGCTCTTCGAGTCCCTCTTCCGCGCCGAGTGCGCGCCGCCGGAGTTGGCGCCCTGGTCCGACAGTGCCTCCGACGAACCCCTGGAGCGCCAGTGAAATTCGCCCCCGCACAGGCTCAGTTCGACTGCACCGCTGTGGTCTCCGGGCCGCGGGATCGACGCGAACAGGGGCTGGACGAACTGGCCGCCGCAGCCGCCGACGTCATCCACCGGGTCGGCTTCGCGGTGTTCCGGATCGGCCGGCTACGGCTGGGCGTCGAGGAGAGCCGTAGGCTCTCGACGACGTTGGCCGAACGAATCCGCGTAGCTCTGATCGCCCGTGGCGCCCCGGCGCAGATGCGGCTGGAGATCGACCGGCCGCAGCAGACGCACGTGCCCGAGGGCTTCTCCACGCGGACTCTGCTGCCCCACCACGACGGACAGCACTGCTCGTATCTGACACCCAGTCTCCAGGACGCGCCAGACTGGGATCCCGCTTGGCGGGAATTCGGTGACTCCGGCTACACCACCACCCCCGCCCACAAGATGTACCAGGGCATCTTCCTGTCCGACGTGGGAGAGGGACTGAGTGTCACCACGTACTACGACTGGCTCGGCGTCATCGACGACGTGCTCGACCGGCGTGGCATCGACGTCGGGGACGACCGTCAGGCTGCTGCGGCACGCTGGATCGGCGACAACTTGCGCCGGGCGCTGAAGCGTCAGCCTGAGCACGGCTGTGCCTATCCGTCGTTCGGGGCGATGTTGAGCCTGGAGGAGCCCCTCTGGCACGGCTTGTCCTTCCACCACGGAGAGGCCGTGATGACGAAGGAGGAACGAGGCCGTTATCCCGCCGCCGTCCCGTTGACCCGGCACTGTGCCTGCGGGGAGTGTGAGGGCGAGGCGGCGCGTCTGTTCTGTCATCAGGTGCTCATGGCAACCGGCCTGACCTGGGGCGGGTTCCGACGCCGTTGGGAAGTACTCGCACCGGGCGAGCACTGCGACCTGTTGTTCGGCCATAACCTCACCATGCTCCACGGCGGCCTGGCCGGCGGTCCGGGACGGATCATCGAGCCGTTGTGTCTGGTGGTGGACACCCCGGTCGGCCCCGAGTACGAGCGGTGGCTGGCCGCGTCCTGGAGACGTACCTTGCCCGAGCGGAGCGGCTCGCGGTGCGTCAGCTGATCCCAGACACCGGCCCGCAGCGCATGATGGCGGCATCGGACTTGGTCAACAGCTTCGGCGGTGGTCTGTACCTCACAGCCGGCGTCCTGTATTTCACCCAGGCAGCCCACCTGCCAACGGCCCAAGTCGGTTTCGGCCTCGGTGCCGCCGGCGTCGTCGCGCTGTTCGCGGGGATCGGGGTCGGCCGCCTCGCCGACCGCTACGGCGGTCGCGACATCTATGTCGTCACCCTCATGATCCGGGCCGCGGCCACAGCCGGATTCCTCCTGGCCGACAACTTCTGGATCTTCCTCATCACGGTGTGCCTGGCCAACAGCGGGCAAGCCGCTGGGCTCGCCGCACGCAGCCTGCTCATCAGAGGCAACGGAGGCGACAGCCCACAGAGATTTCGCGCCTATCTGCGATCTGTCACCAACCTGGGAATGTCGTTCGGCGCGCTTGGCGCAGGCTGGATCGTCACGGTCGGCACGCACAGTGCCTACAGTCTCCTCGTCGTCGCCAACGTGATCGCTTTCGCCGGCTCCGCGGCCTTCATGTTCTTCCTACCAGCCTCTGAGCCCGTCCCCGTCCCGCACGGCAGATCGGCGGGGTGGGTAGCCCTTCGCGATGTGCCTTACATCCTGATGACCGTCCTGGAGGGCATCATGTCCATCCAGTACAAGGTCCTCACTGTCGCCATCCCGCTGTGGCTGTTCGCCTTCACAACAGCGCCGCACTGGCTGACGGCCGGGACGATGATCGTCAACACGGTCATCATCATCCTGTTCCAGGTGCGGGCGAGCCGGAACGTCGACACGCCTGTGGCCGGTGGCGCAGCCTACCGGCGGGCGGGCGTAGCGTTCCTCCTGTCCTGCTCGCTGATCTCACTGACCGCGGGATTGGCTCCTTGGACGGCCGCCGCGCTGCTGATGACAGCGGTCGTGGTGCACACGATCGGCGAGCTGTGGCACTGTGCCGGAGGGTTCGAAGTCTCCTTCGCCCTCGCGCCCGAATACGCGACCGGTCAGTATCTCGGCTTGTTCGGGCTCGGCTCGAGTCTCGCCGATGCCGTTGGTCCCGGCCTGTTGATCGCGCTGTGCATCAACGGGGGACGCCAGGGCTGGTACGTGGTCGGATCACTGTTCGTGCTGACCGGCCTGGCCGTGCCGTTCACCATCGGCTGGGCACAACGCCACGCCGTGCCGACCAGGTCGCCGGCGGCGCTACCGGTTGTCGATCCGTCACAATGACAGCTCACTGCGATACCTCTCGAGGAGGCCACTGTATGGTCACCATTGCCCGCCACTCAGCCATCGCTGACCACCGGTCGCCGACATGCGAATCCTGACCACTCCTTGTCTCGCGGGCGAGTTCGAACAGATGTGGAGGACTCTCAGCGCGGGTAAGCCGGCGCAGATGTCGGCCGCATGGCTGCGGTCGCAACACGGACGCATCGCCGACACGCACCGCTATCACTTCCTGGTCGACGACGACGGCTGCGAAGCCCTGGCAGCGGCCGCATGCATGATCATCGACCGGAATCAGACGGATGTGTCGTTTCGGCTGGACAGCCAACTACTGGCAAAGGGCGTGGGAGAGCAATCGACGTCGGCATCGCGCCTCGGCGACAGCATCGGCCCGACATACGTGTGCGCAATAGGCAGCGCACACCTTCCAGGCCTTGTCGCGAAGGACCACCTGCCGAAGGGCGCCCTCAGTCACCTGATCGCACACCTGGAGTCGGAGGCGGTCGCGAACGGCGCCGAGGCGATCGCCTTCTTCAATTTCGAGGAATCTCGCTGGCCGGAGCTGGAGGCGGCCTTTGCGGAAACTGATTACCTCAAGGCAGTATTTGCCGGCGAAACGCTTTTGCCTCTACGGGGTGTCGACGGCTTTTCCGGGTACCTGGAGCGACTGCCTCGTCAACGCCGCCGTACCGTCCGGCACGAGATCCGCACCTTTTCCGAACAGGGAATGGAGTTGTCATCCCACGCCGTCGAGCATCTGACCACCGAGGCCGAGGATCTCATCGTCGCCCACCAGGAACGCTACGGTTGGACAAACGTACGGGGTCGCGTCCGGAACAGAATTGAGCGAACCGAGAAGTTCTTTCCCGGAATGGAGTTCCTTTTCGCAAGAGACTCGGCCCGGGAACTGGTCGGCATCATGGGCCTGGTGGCCGAACCCGGCGGCGGATCCACCGCGGCGATCTACGGATCCAGGAGGAACGGCGCGTTCGTCTACTTCAACATGTTCTACTATGAACGCATACGGCGAGCCCTGGTACGGGGCTGTCACGAGCTACGCTTCGGCACGCAGACCTATCGCGCCAAGGTCGCGCGAGGCTGCGAGGTCCGTCCGCTGTATACCTTCTTCAAGGTTTTCGGCGACTGTCGAGGTTTGACGGAACTTGTCGCTCACCGCAATCAGGTGGAGATTGACAGCTGGCAAAACAGCCTGGAGACAACATGAGTGCGGATGACGTGGCTGAGCGTCAGTTGGCCGGCGGCCCGATGGCATTGGCAGTGGCCCGGTTGCACGGCCTGAGCTCGGTGCGGATCCTGGCTCGCGGTATAGAATCCCAAGTTTGGAGGGCGACTTCGGAGCAATATGGCCAGGTTGTCGTCAAACTTCCGGTGAATCTGTCCTATGAGAATGTCAACGATCCGGGTGTCGAGCTGTCGACGCTGTTCCGACAGGAGCAACGGCTCGCCGCCCACCTGCACCGCCACGGGTTCTCGCAGGTGCCAAGAGCATTCGTCGTCGATGAACTCGACGGCCACCCTTTCATGATCTCCGAATACATCGAGTCCGACGCCGAGCCGGTCGAAGGCTACGAAGTCGGGCGCGCCTTGGCGGCCCTGCACAAAGTACCTCCCCCGGAGTTCGCCACCTCCGCGCAGGAGGGTCTGCCGGCGAGCCGACTCGTTCCGCACCGAATCAATCGGCGCGTTCTCGTGTTCAACGAGATCACCGGTGAGTCGTTGCCCATTCCCTCCGTCGAGGAGATGACCGCCGTACTGCTGGAGGTGGCAGATGATGGTCACCTCCTCCACCTCGACGTCCGGTCGGCGAATCTTCGCCGATCAAGCCGGCGTCCCGTCGTGGTCCTGGACTGGAGCAACAGCCTCGTGGGCCCGGTGCTCTTGGAACTCGCCCGATCCCGGCAGATCGGTGATATCGCCGGTGATGAACTGGAAGCCGGCTACCGATCGGTCGCCGGAGACTACCGCCGTTCAGAAGCCGCCGAGCTCATCTTCCGTCTCGACGCCGCCGTGATGCTCGCCCTGGTGTTCTTGTCCGAGGCGCCCGATCCGGCCGCGGCGAAAGTGGCGTGCTCCCGCGCCGCCGAGCTGGCCACTGAGCTTCGAACGGTCTTGTGAGCAGGTACCGCCGGCAGGCGTGAGACGAGTAGATCACCCGATGAAACGATGGGACCCCATCATGGTCGATGACGTGACTGTTGCAGACGTGACTGTTGCACCATTTGGTTCGTGGTCCAGCCCGATCACCTCTGCCCTCGTCCTTGAGGACTCGGTGCGCCTGGGCGCCTTGTTCGTCGACGGCGACGCCGTGGTCTGGGAGGAAGCCCGGCCGTCCGAGGGCGGCCGGGTCCAACTCGTGCGCCGTGCTGCCGACGGCACCCGCACCGACCTGCTCCCTGACGGGATGAGCGCGCGCACCGCCGTGCACGAGTACGGGGGCGGGGCATGGTGGATGCGCGGCGGCGTCCTCTGGTTCGCGAACTGGGCAGATCAACGGCTCTACCGGCTCCGGCCGGGCGCGGCGCCGGAACCGATCACGGCGCCGCCGGCCACACCGCGCGCTGACCGCTGGGCCGACGGGGACACGAGCGTCGACGGCACGTCGATCGTCTGTGTGCGTGAGTGTCACGGTGGGCCCGGCGCCACCGGCGTGCGCAACGAGATCGTGCGCATCGCCGCCGATCGCGCCGACGAGCCCGAGGTCCTGGTCAGCGGACCCGACTTCGTCGCGGCGCCGCGGCTGTCGCCGGACGGCGCACGGATGGCCTGGCTCCAGTGGAACCACCCGAGCATGCCCTGGGACGACGTCGAACTGCTGGTGCGCGACATCGCGACCGGCGCGCAGACCGTTGTCGCCGGCGGGCCCGGAGAATCGGTCGGCGAGCCGCGCTGGCAACCCGACGGTGCGTTGTCGTTCCTGTCCGACCGCACCGATTGGTGGAACCTCTACCACTGGCTGCCGGACAGCGGCGTCGAGCCGGTAGTGCACACCGATGCCGAACTCGGGGTGGCCGCCTGGCAGTTCGGGGTGTCCCGTTCGGCGACGCTGGACGACGGCACCGTCGTCTTCGCCCGCTATCGCGACGGACGCGACGGGCTCGCCGTCCGCGCCGTCGACGGCGCGATACGCGACCTCGACCAACCCTTCACCGCCCTGTCGGCGCTGTGCTCCGCCGGTGACGCCGTGGTGTTCGTCGGCGGCACCCCCACGTCCGCCGCCGGGATCTACCGGCTCGACCCGGCCACCGGCGAGCTGACCGTCCTGCGCCGGCCGCCCGAATTCGGCATCGAGCCCGGATACCTGTCAGTACCCGAACACCTCACCTACCCGACGCGTGCGGGCGCTGAAGCACATGCGCTGTTCTACCCGCCCACCAATCCCGGGTTCACCGGGCCGGACGGACAACTCCCACCAGTACGCGTGCAGGTCCACGGCGGCCCCACCGGCACGGGGCACTCGTCGTTGAAGACGAGCTACCAGTACTGGACGAGCCGCGGGTTCGCCGTGGTCGACGTCAACCACCGCGGCTCGACCGGTTATGGGCGCCGCTACCGCGAGGCGCTCAGGGGCGCATGGGGCGTCGCCGATGTGGAGGACTGCATGGCTGCGGTGTCATGGCTGGCCGCGCGCGGACGCGTCGACGGAGCGCGGCTGACGATCAGCGGCAGCTCTGCGGGCGGCTACACGGCGCTCGCGGCGCTGGCTCACAAGGACACCCCGTTCGCCGCGGGCACCGACCGCTACGGCGTGGCCGACCTGGAGGCGTTCGTAAAGGACACGCACAAGTTCGAAAGCCATTACCTCGACGGGCTCATCGGGCCCTACCCGCAACGTCGCGATGTCTACGTGGAGCGCTCGCCGATCACCCACATCGCCGACCTCACCAGGCCGGTGCTCGTCCTCCAGGGCACCGAGGACGCAGTGGTGCCCCCCAGCCAGAGCCGGCTGATCGTCGACGCGCTGCGCGGGCAGGGTGTGCCCGTGGCCTACCTGCTGTTCGACGGCGAGCAGCATGGCTTTCGGCTCGGGGCGAACATCTGCCGGGCCCTGGACGCCGAGTTGTCCTTCTACGGGCAAGTACTCGGCTTCGAGCTGCCGGCGGCCGAGGGGATCGACCCGGTGGAGGTGGAGAACCTCGGCGGGTAGCGGGCCGGCGTCGAGGCGCACAGAAACGATGCCACCCCGGCGGCATCGCAGTGCTCTGGGTAACCTCCTGCGATCTCAGTAGATTGATTCTCATCAACACGGCACGGGATCGAAGGTGTCCCGACCCACCGCCCCTGACCAGCTCGCGGTCCTGACTACCCGGCGCCGGCCCGCCCCGGATCACCTGGATCTGGAGATGACTTCTCAAGCCGCCAAGGCTTTGGGTGCCGGCGACGGTGACATAATGTCAATGTGGGCGCGGGTGAAACGAGTGCCGGCGCCGCGGGTGTCCCCGGTCCTGTGGTGAGCAGGGTGGTGTCACGCCCGGCGCTGGTGCAGCGGTTGGCCGGGGCGGCCCGGGTGACGTTCGTGTCGGCGCCGCCGGGAAGCGGCAAAACGGTGCTTCTCAAATCGTGGATCAGCCAGCCGGACATGGCCGGTCGCGCCGGGTGGGTGCCGGTGGGGCGCGACGACCGGGATCCGCAGCGGTTCTGGCTTTCCGTACTGGACGCGATACGTCGGACTTCCGTGGGATCGGCGCTGGTGCGAGCGGTTTCGGCGGCGCCGGATCTGGATGGCTGGGTCCTGATGGAGCTGCTGCTCAAGGATCTGGCACCGGTGCGGGACCGGTTGTGGCTGGTGATCGACGACGTGCACGAACTGGGCTCGGAGGACGTCCTGCGGCAACTCGAACTGCTGGTGATGCGTGCCCCGCCGGAGCTACGGTTCGTCCTGGTCGCCCGCCACGACGTCCGGCTGGGGCTGCACCGGCTGCGGCTGGAGGGCGAGCTGACCGAGATCCGCGCCGAGGATTTGAAGTTCAGCGTGGCCGAGGCCGCCGAACTGGTGGCGTCCGCGGGGGTGGAGTTGCCCGCGTCGGCGCTGACGGCGCTGCACGAACGGACGGAGGGCTGGGCGGCGGGACTGCGCCTTGCCGCCCTGTCGCTGGCCAGGCAGCCGGAACCGGTGCGGTTCGCCGCCGACTTCTCCGGCAGCGAACGGACGGTCGCCGAGTACCTGTGTGCGGAGGTGCTGAGCCAGCAGAGCGAGCAAGTGCGGCGGCTGCTGTTGCGTACCTGCATCCTGGAGCGGGTCAACGCGGAACTGGCCAGCCTGCTGACCGGCGACGAGGGCGCGGAACGGATCCTGTTGGACCTGGAACGGGCGAACGCCTTCGTCGTCTCGCTGGACGGGCAGCGCACCTGGTTCCGCTATCACCAGATGTTCGCCGACCTACTGCTGCTGGAGCTGCGCCGCGTAGCGCCCGGTGAGGTCGCCGGACTGCACAAGACCGCCGCCGGATGGCTGGCCGAGCACGGGTTCCCGAGCGAGGCGATCCGGCACGCGCAGGCAGCCCAGGACTGGGACCTCGCCGCCGGCCTCTTCGTCGATGCGTGGTCCGGTCTGCGCTTGAACGGACAACACGCCACCATCCACGAACTGCTCACCGCGTTCCCCGCCGACCTGGTGGCGGCTGACGCCGGCCTGGCCGTCGTGGCAGCCGCCGATGAGCTGAACCGCGGATCGCTGGAGGCGGCTGAGAGCTACCTCGGCCTCGCCGAGCGTCGATCGGCGTCGGTGCCCGAACCCGATCGTCGTCGGTTTCGCATCCTGCTCGGGATCGTCGGGCTGCTGCTGGCCCGTGAGCGCGGGAACGTCTCGGCGGTGGCCGAAGTCGCGGCACGGCTGTGCTCCGAGACGGCGGCGGGTACCGCCGTGAGGGGCTGCGGCGAGGATCTGCGGGCGCTGGCGTCGATCAGTCTCGGCGCGGCCGAGTTCTGGGTGGACCGGCTTGAGAACGGCAGAGACCACCTGGAGGCCGGCGTCGCGCTGAGTCGACGGATCGGGCGTCCCTATCTGGAGTTCACGGGCCTGGCCGACCTGGCGATGGCAGAGATCTACGTCTCCTTCGCCCGAGCCGACCGCGATGGCAGGCAGGCGTACGAACTGGCCCGTCGACACGGCTGGACCGGCCACGCCGCCGCCGGCGTCGCCTGCATGGCGGTGGCCACCGTGCTGGTGCGGCAAGGCCGGACGGAGGAAGCCGAGCCGTGGATCGAGCGCGCCGAACGTACGCTCAGAGCGGAGACACAGCCTGCGGCGAGCCTGGGGATCTGCTACGTCCGCGCGCTGCTGGAGCTGGGCCGGAACCGCTACGAAGCGGCATTGACCGCGCTGCGGTCCGTCCAGGCCCAGGCCCGGCGTCTGGACGGACCGCACCACCTCATCCCCCGCATACGCACGTTCCAGATCCATGCCCTGATTCGCGCGGGCCGGGCCGAGCACGCCGAGCGCCTGCTGGCCGGGTTGGGCGACCGGGATCGCGCCTTCGGTGAGATCCATACCGCCGCCGCCGAGCTGAATCTCGCGCAAGGCGATCCGCACGCCGCGCTCGCCGCGCTCGCCCCGGTACTGGAAGGTGCCGTTCCACTGGACCGTCGCGTCTGGCGGGCTCAGGCCCACCTGCTGGCGGCGGCCGCGTACGACGCGCTCGGTGACAGCGCGGGTGCCGAATCAGCCATCGAACACGCCCTCGACGAGGCGGAACCCGACGGACTGCTTTCGCCGTTCCTGCTGTATCCGCCCCCCGGGTTGGCCCATCACAGCCGCACCGCGCATGCCTCGCTGCTCGCCGAGATTCGCGGCGCGCTCGACGGAGCCCAGGTCAAGGAGGCACCCGGCGGCCCGCATCCGCTGGCCGGCCCGCTCAGCGACAGTGAGATCCGCGTGCTGCGCTACCTGCCGACGAACCTGACCTCGCAGGACATCGCCGGCGAGCTGTCCGTCTCGCGCAACACCATCAAGACCCATATACGCAAGCTGTACGACAAGCTCGACGTGCACAGCCGGACCGAGGCCGTCGCCCGAGCCCGGGACCTCAGACTGCTCGCCCCCGCCCCGCCGGTCCCGGGCGCCGCGCGCCACTGAGGCGCCGGACACTGACCGGACGCTGATTCCTCACGGCCGTTCGGCGTCGGCGACGTGGCCGGTCACGACGCGGGCCATGATGTGATCGGTGTCCGCCGAGAGAAGGCCGATCCGGCTGTTCGCCGCGACCCCGTCCCCGATGGTCCGGCTGGGCAACTCCGTACTCGCCCTGGACTCGCAGCAAACCGATGTGGCCGACGCCGTCCGCGTGCGCCGACGTCTTGGACCCGCTGCTGGTCCAAGACGCGCTCTGGCACGGCTCCCCCGCCGACTTCGCCGAACTGCCGAGTTCGTCGCGGCGGCCGATATGACCTTCGCTGCGCGGGAGAACGCGGGCATCGGTCAAACCGAGGTGCTGATGGGAATCGTTCCCGGTGGCGGACGAACGCAGTACCTGCGCGAGCGCGTCGGGCGCAACCGCGCGCTCGAGCTGCTGCTCACCGGCGACCTGGTGGCTGCGGACACCGCGGCCGCCTACGGTTGGATCAACCGCGCGGTGCCCGCAGCCGACCTCGACGCGCTCGTCGACACGGTGGCAGAGAAGATCGCCGCGCTTTCGCCGGAGGTCATCGCCGCGGCCAAGCAGCTGGTTCCGCCCGCGGATCTGACCGATAGCCTGCGCGCGGAGAATGACGCGTGGGTTGGGCTGGTGAGCGGGGACCTGCCCGCGAAACTCATGACGAGCGCCTTGGAGCATGGCGTGCAAACCCCGGCGGGTGAACGCGACCTGGAGTCCGTCATGCGGGACATTGCCGCAGCTCTGTAGAGCGGGATCTACGGTCTGAGAGATTCCGGACGCAATCCGTTCCCGACGCACCTGGGCGTGTCAGTCGTCGGCGGGGAAGCGCGTAAGGCCTAGCCATCGGCCAGCGTGTGGGGCGGGGCGGTTCCCCAGGGCGCGACGCCTGGACTCGGCCGCCTTGACTTGCGCGGGCCGGCCCAGTACCCGGACCCGCCCCTGCGGTTCGGTGTCCGCCAGGCCACGGCACTGCGATCCGGGCCCCGTCACCGCGGTTCGCTAACTGGCACCCCCGCCTTCGGCCAGCGACTCGGCCGGATGTGAAGCGGCTCGTAACGTCGTGCGTATTCAGCCGCTTCTTCCTGAGGTGATGACCGTGACCGACGTTGATCAGACGACTTCCGGCCTGGGGGTTCCCGGGTTCCCGGTGTTCGACCCGGACAGCCTGCTCAGGAACGTGCTGGGTATTGAGCCCGAGCCGTTGCCGGACTTCGATCCTCCCGCGTTGACGCCGATGGGGGTGCCGTTGCGGGAGGCCACGGTCGGGTTGCTGGTGTCCTGTGGCGCCTACTTTCCGGACCAGCCGCGGCTCGGGCAGCACAGCGACCTGTCCTACCGGCTGCTGCCCAGGGAGCGTGGCCTGGATGAGGTGCTGTTCGGGCACATGACGCCGATCCGGGCCTTCGCGCTCGCCGATCCCAATGTGGCCTATCCCAGGGACACCATGCTCGATCTGGAGCGGGACGGTGTCATCGGCCGGTACGCGGCCGCCGCGGTGTCGATGGTGGGCTCGATCAGCCAGTTCGACGAGCTGGCGACCGGGGTGGCTCCCCGGATCGTCGAGGAGTTCCAGGCCATGGGGGTCGATCTGGTGCTGGTGGTGCCGTTCTGCCCGCAGTGCCATGTGGCCTTCGGGGTTCTGGCCCGGGCGATCGAGAAGCGGGGGATCCCGACCACCAGCATCACCACGTTGTACAAGCAGGCCACGTACCTGAAGCCGCCGCGTGCCTCGTTCCTGGACTTTCCGCTGGGTTGTCCGGCGGGTCGGCCGCGGGAGCAGGCGCAGCAACGGGAGATCGTCAAGGCGGCACTGGAGCATGCCGAGCAGGCCGGGCCGGACTGGGAGCTGGAGCGTCTGCCGTTCCAGTGGGACGCGGACGGCAACCGGGACTGGGAGGCGCTCGTCGCGGACGTCTACCGCCTCGACAACGCGATCCGCGGTTCGGTGCTGGCGAATGCGGCGGCCCACACGCAGGTTCTGGGCGGCGGGAACGAGCGGGAGTTCGCCGTCAGGTGCGCCTGCTGAGCGGCGAGGCCGCATCGGACATCCGCATCGAATATAAGGAGAGTGCGCTGCATGCGTATCGCCAATCTTGACGGCCGGCTCGTGCTCAAGTACCCGGACGGCGTCACCGACGTGCAGAAGGCCAGCGACGGGCGGTTCGCCGCGGACCCGCAGGCCGTGTTCGCCCGCTGGGACGAGTTCGTCGCCTGGGCCGACGGCCTGCGGGCTCCTTTCGTCGAGCCCTTCGACCCCCGGCGCCTCAAAGCGCCCGTTCCGCGCCCGTCGCAGGTGTTCGCGATCGGGCTGAACTACGCCGACCACGCCGGCGAGAGCAGCCTGCCGCTGCCGCCTGAACCGGCCGTGTTCACCAAGTTCCAGACCGCCATCGCCGGTCCGAACGACCAGGTGAGGCTGCCGACGTCGACCGTGGACTGGGAAGCGGAACTGGTAGTCGTCCTCGGCCGGCGCGCCGTCGCGGTGGACGCGGCACGGGCCTGGGACCACGTGGCCGGCGTCATGGTCGGGCAGGACCTGTCCGAGCGGACCCGGCAGCTGGTCGGCGCCCCGCCGCAGTTCAGCATCGGCAAGTCCTTCCCAGGGTTCGCTCCGATCGGGCCCGAGATCGTCACGCCCGATGAGCTGGCCGACCGCGAGGACCTGGAAATCGGGTGCAGTGTCAACGGCGAGACAGTTCAGCACGCCCGCACCAGCGACCTCATCTTCTCCGTCGCCGCCCTCGTCGAACGGCTGTCGGCGATCCTTGCGCTGACCCCTGGCGACCTCATCTTCACCGGCACGCCGTCCGGCGTCGGCCACGCCCGGTCACCGCGGCGTTATCTCGCGCCGGGCGACGTTCTGGAGACCTGGATCTCCGGTGTCGGCCGCCTTCGCAACACGTTCGCGGCAGGCCCGCGGCACACTTCGCAAACCATCTGAAAGCTCTTAATTAGGAGACGGCTCATGTCTCTTCACACCTTGAACTCGCTGACGGTCGGAGTGCCGGACGTCGAGGCCGTCCGGGGCTACTACGAGGACTTCGGGCTCAGCGGCGAGGACGACGGCTGGCTGTCGACGACCGACGGCGGCCGGCAGCTCCGCCTGGTGCCGGCCTCGCACCGGCAGCTGATGCGGATGGAGATCGGCGTCGACGACTTCGACGACATCGGCCGCATCGCCGGCCGGCTCCGGCGCTTTGATCTCACTGTCTCCCGCCTGACCGACGAAGCGGTCACGGCGGTCGAACCGGTCACCGGCGTGCAGGTCACCGCCAGGGTGACGCGACGGCTGATCCAGCGGCCGTCGCCGGAAACCGCGTACAACCAGCCCGGACTCATCAAGCGGCCAGAAGCCCGCGCACCCGGGCTCCTGCGCGAAGGCGCGGTACGGCCGCGCAGACTCGGCCACGTCGTGATCGGGTCCACCGACCAGGCCGCCTCCCGGCGGTTCTTCACCGACGGGTTCGGCTTGAAGGTGTCCGACGAGGTCCGTGACGCGGCCACGTTCCTGCGGTGCTCGACCGACCACCACAACGTGCTGGTCACCCGGGCACCGATCACCTTCCTGCACCACACCTCGTGGCAGGTCGACGACGTCGACGAGATCGGGCGGGGCGCGATGGCGATGCTCGCGGACCATCCCGAACGCCACACGTGGGGGCTGGGACGCCACTTCATCGGCTCCAACTTCTTCTGGTACCTCAGGGACCCGGCCGGGACCTTCTCCGAGTACTACTCAGACCTCGACTGCATCATCGACGACGCGCTGTGGTCCCCCCGCGTCTGGGACGAGGACAAGGCCCTCTACAGCTGGGGCCCGCCTCCCCCGCCGTCCTTCGTCAACCCGGAGGACCTCGCCGCCCACATGACCGGAGCCCACAGTGCCGTCGGGTGAACACGGCGCGGCGCCCGCCGGTACCCCGGTGGCTGAGGACGAGGACGTAACGCCATGAGTCTGTACGGCGACGGACTGACTTTGGGCGAAGGCCCCCGGTGGAACGACGGAGCCCTGTGGGTCTCGGACCCCCAGAAGGGCGGGATCTGGACTGACAGCGGCGGCACGTGGGCCTTCACACCGCTGGCCGCGCAGTCGAATGGATTGTGGTTCCTTCCCGACGGCCGCCTGGTCGGCGCGATCATGCGCGAGAAGAGAGTCGGGCTTTGGGACGGAGCCGGCTTCGGGGAATACGCCGACCTGTCCGCCGTCGCCACGGGACCGCTGGGAGACATGGTCGGCGACCGAGACGGCGGTCTGTATGTCGACGATGTCGGCTACGCCGCCCACCTCGGTGAACAGCCGCGGCCGGGCCGATTGATCCATGTCACGCCGGACGGGCGGGCGACGGTGGCGGCGGAAGGCCTCGAGTTCCCGAACGGGCTGGCGATCATCGACAACGGCCACACCCTGGTCGTCGCCGAGACCTGGGCCCAGCGCCTGTCCGCCTTCACCATCGGTGCCGGCGGACAGCTCACCGACCGGAGACTGTTCGCCGACCTCGCCGCGGTCGTGCATCCCGAAGCACGGCCCGACGGGATCTGCGCCGCCGCGCACGGCGTCTGGGTCTGCACGCTCAGCGCCCATGCGATCGCCCTCGTCGGCCGATCCGGTCGGCTGGACCAAATCGGCACGGGCGACGGCCAACCGGTCGCGTGCTGCCTGGACCCGGACGGACGGCTCTTCGTGACCGTGGCCGAAACCGGCGGCGTCCCCATCCTGGAAGCAGTCGCCAACAAGACGCTGAAAGCCCATGTCGATGTTTACGACACAACAGAAACCAGCTAAGGAGAGCCGGAAATGACGACCACCGGAAACGAGAAACTGCCCGACCACCCGGAGGGATCGTTCGACCTTGAGGACCACCTGAAAAACCTGCGCCAGGTACAGCTGTACATGATGCGCATGGACATGGTGCATCCCGTGGACTCGCCGATGGAATACCTGGCCCCCCACATCCAAGAACACATTCTCTGGCTTGCGACGCAGGAGAAGAACGGCGTCTTGTTCTTGTCCGGCGCCAACGCCGCCGGACAGGAGTGGGACGGCAGCGGCACCGCCATCATCAGGGCATCGTCCCTGGAAGCGGCGGTGGCCATCTCCGATACAGAACCCTTCCACCGCGAGGGCCTGCGCGTGAACACCGTGCACGGCTGGCAGCTGAACGAAGGAACCGTCCGGCTCACGTTCAGCCTGTTCAGCGACAGTTTCAGCCTCGACTGACAGGCGTGGAATCTGTCTAGCACGTTGCTGCCGTCCGCCATGTCGGCACTATCAGCATCATCGAAGGAAAGGACTGGTATGAAGTCGAACGCGACGCTCAGAAAAGATACCCATCTCCTCGTCATCGGCGGGGCGCGTGGCCTGGGGTTCGAACTGGCCCGGACGGCATCGGAACAAGGCGTGCGAGTGACCGTCACCGGGCGGGACGCGCACGCCGCCGAGGCGCGGGCCGCCGAACTCGGGCCATCGGCTCGCGGGCTGGGCTGCGATCTGTTGGACGCCGGCTCCATGGGCCGGTTGTTCGCCGACCTCGACGTGGTCGACCACCTGGTGCTCACCGCCATCGAGCGGGACAACAACACCGTCGCCGACTTCCGCGCGGACGCCGCCGCACGGATGATGCTCATCAAGACGGTCGGCTACGCGAACGCCGTCGCGCACGCACTGCCCAAGCTCGACCCGGACGGCTCCGTGGTCATGTTCGGCGGCCTGTCCATGTGGCGGCCCTCCCCCGGGTCCACGACGATGTCGATGGCCAACTCCGCGATCCTCGGCTTGGTCAACTCCCTCGCGGTCGAGATCGCTCCGGTGCGGGTGAACGCCATCACGCCGGGCTCGGTCGCGGGAACAGCCGCGATCGACAACGCCGATCCGGTCCTCGCCGAGTTCTTCGAGGCGCAGCGTCAGCGCACGCCGGCCAAACGGCTGCCCAGTCCCGATGACATTGTCGCGGCGGTGCTGTTCCTGTTGACCTGCCGAGGCGTCACCGGCGAGAACCTCGTCGTGGATGCCGGCGCGCACCTGCTTTAGCGCGCCGGTCGATCCGTCGAGGGTCATTGGCGTCGTCAGTAGCCGCTGCTCAACCGCTCGGCTTCAACCCCTTCGACGACGCGGTGGCGTAGCTCGCCGAGCTGCTCCACCGCGAGCCGCACTTCGTTGCCGGGCGCCAGCCAGCCGCGAAAGGTGCCGGGATCGACGGCGTAGTGCTCGAACAGGCACCCGGTCTCGACCGTCCCGGAGCCGATGACGTCGCCTACCCGCAGCCGGGTTCCGCGGGCGGCGTAGGTGATCATGTCGGGGAAGCCCCAGTCGATCGTGTTCCAGCGCCCCCGGCTGACGAGGTCGCCGTCGACGTACCCGGTCATCTCCAGGTCGAAGGCCTGCCGGGAACGGAAGGGTTCCAGTTCGTCGGGTGTCACCAGCATGGGCCCGAGCGAGTTCGCGGTGTCCTTGCCTTTCGCCGGTCCCAGTCGCAGCGGCATCTCGTAGGTCTGTAGGTCGCGTGCGCTCCAGTCGCACAGCAGCATGTAGCCGGCGATGTGCGACTCGGCGTGCTTCAGGGGGATGTTCGCGCCGGCCTTCCCGATGACTGCCGCGATCTCCAGCTCGTAGTCGAACATCGCCGAATCCGGTGCGATGGGGACGTCGTCGTCGGGGCCGATCACGGCGGCCGGGTTGGAGAAATAGAACGGCGGGAACTGCGAATGCCGTTCGTCGACCGGCATGTCCGCGGCTTGCGAGAGGTTGCGCAGATGCTGCAGGAAGCCGACGCAGTCGCGCAGCGAACGCGGCTGGAGCGGGGCCCGCAAGGTCGCTTCGGCATACGGGATCCGCTCGACCGGCGAGGCAATGATGTGCTCGCCGGCCTGGCGCAGGTTCCCCTGGTCCAAGAGGTCGAGCAGGCTTGGCCCGGGTTCGGCTCCGAACACCTCCGCGTCATGCACGACGCCGACTCGGTCGCCACCCGCCGGGGATGCGTAGGTCACGAACCGCATTTCACGTCTCCTCTCGCAGCCGACTCAGCCGTCACCGGAACACGACCGTCCGGCGTCCGTCGAGCATGACCCGGTTCTCCAGGTGCCATTGGACGGCGCGGGCCAGGGCCAGCGCCTCGGTGTCGCGGCCCAGCGCGGTCACGCCGGCGGCGTCCATCGCGTGGTCGACGCGTTGCACCTCCTGCTCGATGATGGGCCCTTCGTCGAGGTCGGAGGTGACGTAGTGGGCGGTGGCGCCCACCAGCTTCACGCCCCGCCGGTAGGCCTGCTGGTACGGCTTGGCGCCCTTGAAGCTGGGCAGCATCGAGTGGTGGATGTTGATGGCCCGTCCCTCAAGCTTGGCGCACAGGCCCGGCGAGAGGATCTGCATGTAGCGGGCCAGGACGACCAGATCGGCTTCGAGCTCGTCCACAAGCCGGAGCAGTTCCGCCTCGGCCTCCGGCTTGGTGGCCGGGGTGACCGGCAGGTGCACGAACGGCACGCCTGCGAACGCCGCCAGCTGCTCAAGGTCTCGGTGGTTGGACACCACGGCCGCGACATCGGCGTTGAGCTGGCCGACCTTGACCCGATAGAGCAGGTCGTTGAGACAGTGGCCGAACTTGCTCACCATGATGATCAGGCGGGCGCGCCGAGTGGCGTCGGTGATCTTCCAGGTCATCAGGAACTCACGCGCCACCTCAGCGAATTCGGTGGTCAGCATAGCGATGCCGGGCGTCACGCCGTGCGCGGCCTGGAACGCCAAGCGCATATACAGGCGCGAGGCCTCACGGTCGATGAACTGATGGCTCTCGGTGATGGTGCAGCCCTGATCGGCCACGAATCCGGCCACGGCGCGGACGATCCCGGGCTGGTCAGGGCACGACAGGGTGACGATGACGTCGCTCAAGAGCCGACCTCCTTCCTACTGCGGCGAGGTGTCGCCACTGTCGCGGCGGGCGTCCCGCCAGGCGACGTACTCGGGGACTTGGTTGAAACTGAAGAAGTGAAGACCCTCGACCCCGGGCATCCCGGTGATCACGGAGATGAACGGGCTCGGGTCGTACGCGCGCCGGCGCAGGACGTTGCCGACCATGCCGTGCTGCTTGCCCAGGTAGCGAAGTGACTGGCCGACCCCGATCCTGAGCGAGAGCTCCGCCAGCTTGGCGAGCTTCACCGGTCCGGCGACGCCGGCCCGCAGCGGGAGTGAGATGCCGCGCTGTCGGGCCTGGGCGAGCCAGTCACGGACGACCACGCCGTCGAAGCACATCTGGCTGACCATGTAGGTAGCCAGCTGCTGCTTGCGTTCCAGGGCGGCCCACAGCTGGTCGTCGCCGATGAGCGGATGGCCCTCGGGGTAGCAGCTGACGCCCAGTCTGGCCAGCGCGTGCCCGTGCTCGTGCAGGTCCTCCAGGACCTGGCCGGCCTCGCTGTAGGGGCCGGCTGGCTTCTCGCTGTCGCCGCCGATGACATACAGGTCGGTGATACCGAGGTCCTGGATCCGGCTGACGAACTCGGTGAGCTCGCGGCGGCTGGTCACCATGCGGGCCGCGAGGTGCGGCACCACCCTTCGGCCGGAGTCGGCGGCGACGGCGCAGAACTGGAGGGTGCGGTCCAATCCGAACCTCGGCGAGCAGGTGATGGCCACCGTGGCGGCGGCGGGCGCGGCCTGGATCTGGTCCTGGGCGCCCTTGAGCGGGATGATCTCGATGGTCGCGTCCGCCAGGACAGGGCCGATGGTCAGCGGGTTCGATGATGATGCCAGGGACATGATGATCGTGGTCCTCCACGGATCGCTAAGCGAGCGGCCGGGTGCTCACGACAGCCCGGATTTCCCTGAGGGTGTGGGCCGTTTCGACAGTGGGACGCAGGCTGGGGCCTTGAGGGTCGCCCCAGAGCACGGTCACTTCGGTGCCGTCGACGGCCAGTTCCTCGTCGATCATGCACAGGGAGGACCAGGCGCCGACGTTGACGGTGTAGCCGGTGCGGTTGGAGATGCCGACCACCCGGCCGCCATGCATGATCGCGTCGTACTGGTAGGTGGCGTAGACGGCGTACGGGATCTGCAGGTACCTGGGCCGGTCTTGTTCGGGCCCGTACAAGCTGTCGCCGAGGAGCCGGGTGACGTCCTCTCGGTTCCATCGCAGCCAGACCTTGCGGCGGTGGGGTTCCTTCTTGCTCCGGCGCAGCGCGTCCGCGCCGATGAAGTCGTGGTCGAACTTGACGATGTTCGCATAGCCCAGTTCGTAGGGCGTGGGAACGTAGTCGTTGATGTCCTCGGAGACGAAGCTGCCACCCAGGGACGCGCCGGCCTCGAATCCCCCGGCGGGCAGCCACCGGCGGTAGGCCTCGGTGGCATCGCCGGCGTAGATGCCGGGCACCACAAGGCCGAACCATCCCGACTCCAACGCCGTGGTGGAATACGCGATCGCCCCGCCCTGCCGCAGCCCGTACTGCTCCCCGGCGGCCAGCAGCGCCTCCAGGACCTGCGGCCCGGACTCCACCGGCCCCCAGATCTCCAGCCCGGTCCTCTCCTGCCCCGGTATCCCGACCATGGTGTGGTTGAGCGCGTGAACCCGGATTCCGGCGATGTCGAAAGCCCCGATGTTGAAGAACTTGATCCGCGGAAGTGGAGCACCGTGCGCGGCCGAGACGATGTCGAGGGCGCGCGGGCCCTGCACCTGGTAGCGGAAGACGAGGCGCCTGCCCTTGTTGACCAGTGCGTTTTCATCGCGGCTGATCGCCACGTCATAGCCGCCCCGCTCGGCCTGGAAGGAAACCCAGTTCGCGGCGGCGGTGCCGCCCACGAGACTCACCTTCTCCTCGCCGAGCCCGAACAGGATCGCGTCGCCGACGTACTGGCCTGCTTCGTTGGCCACGACAAGCTGCTTGGCCTTCATCGGCCCGAAGGTGGCGAAGCTGTTGACGGCCACGTCGCTGAGCAGGCGCCGCACGTCGGGGCCTTCGAAATAGACATCGGTCATGTGGCGCATCTCGAACAGCACAGCGGTCTGCTGCCAGGACTTCTGCTCGTCCTGCCACGTGGTGAACTGGGGTGGGATGGGGAAGGGGTGCGCGCCGGCGTGCGTACTGCGCAGCATCCGCAGCGCCCCGCCGGCCCGGTTGATCTCGTCTTCGAGGCTTACGAAGGCCATGTCTCATCCCTTCCGCGCCGGCCTGCCGCCTGCGCCTGGGATAGAGACGTTACGAGCTGCTTCGCGGTCAGCCGAGTCGCCGACCGAACACGGGGGTGCCAGTTAGCGAACCGCGATTCGGCAGAGCGCGTTTTCGCGAACCGCGCCTCAGCCGACTAGCGAACCGTGGCGACGGGCGTTGTCGTTGTCGCTGCCTGGGACCGCAGTGTCGTGGCGGACCGCAGTGTCATGACGGGCCGGACACCGAACCGCTCGACATACCAGGTCGCGAACCGGCCGGCATGCCAGAAACCCCAGCGGCCGGCGACCCCGGTGACGGTGGTTCCGTCCCCGGAATGAGCGCGCAGCAGCTCGTCGTGGGCGCGCAGCAACCGCTGCTCCCGGACGAACTCCCGCGGCGTCTTGCCCAGTTCCTTTCGAAAGCCCAGCTCAAGCGCCCGGACCGTGACACCTACCGCACCGGCGAGCTCGGGGATCGTCCACGTGGCTTCTTCCTCAGCCGAAACCAGGTCGATCGCCTCGCGGACAGTGCGCCGACCCGGCCGCGCCTTCTCCCCCAACAGCGCAGCCCGGTAGTTGTGGTCGACCGAGAGCAGCACCGTGAACAGAATCTGCTCCTCGATGCGGCGCGCGACCACGGGCGGGAGCGGGGACAGCGGGTCCTTCTCGTCATGACTGGCCGCCAGCAGCTCGGCTGTCCCCGTCAGTGAACTGCGAGCCGAACCGGTGACCGGGCCCGACTGGATGCGCAGGTCGGTGGGCGGCGGCTCCAGGAGCAGGTTCCCGAGCGCGAGCTCGACCGCGTGCACGTCGACGCGCAGCGTGAGGACCGACGCCTGCGTACCGAACTCCGCATGCATGGTGTCGCGCGAGACGGTGACACCCGCCGTCTCCCCGGCCCGGACGTCGAACTCACGGCCCTGGTGACGCAGGTGGAGCCGGCCGCGGATGGGCAACAGGATCGCCAGGTAGTCGCGGTGGGCGGGACGGACCCGGTCCACGACCACATCGGTGCCGTAGGTCAGGTACAGCAGCGAGGCGGAATGGACTCGGACGGCGCGGCAGGTGGCCTCGAACCGGCGGTCGCGGTCGCGGACGACCAGCTGATTCGCGGACAGGACGGTCGCCGACAAGGCTGATGCCTGGGCGGGGTCCTTGGTGCGGTAGCGCTCGTAGGCACGCAACGGCCCGTCGCAGGAGCTTTCGTAGCCGCCTGCGTAGCGGCCTTCTTGCGGGGTGACGGCGCTGTCGCGATCGAGCATTCCGTTCTCCTCCCGATCTCCCGTCGGTTCGTCAGCTCATCGGCTAGTCCGGCGTGGAGTTCATCAAGTCGCTCGTCAGCAAAGTCCGCGTGGTCTGCCGGATGTGGGCTTCCAGCAGGCTGGTCGCGAGCCCGACGTCCCGGGCGATCGCCGCGTCCGCGATCTCGGTGTGCTCCTTGTGCACGTCGCGTTCTTCCCGCACCGCCCCGGGCCGGGCCCACCGCCGGTAGATCTCGGCCGAGTCGTAGGGGCCGCGGCGCAGCTCCATCAGCAGCGGGCTTGCGCAGCCGGACACGAGCGCCGCGTGGAACGCGGCATGGGCGTCGGACCAGGCGTCGGAGACCCCGTTGGGATCATCGGGCTCGCTCACGGGCGTCCGGCCGAGCCGGTAGAGGGCGGCGACGACGGAGGTCTCCCAAGACAGGTCGGCGCACTCGATGGCCCAGCGCAGGGCGAGGGTTTCGATCTCGACCCGGACCCTGGTCAAGTCTTCGAGGCCGGCCCGGTCCAGTGGCACAACGGTGAAACCGAGCTGCGGTTCGGAGCGGACCAGGCGCTGCTCGGACAGGCGGGTCAGCGCCTCGCGCACAACGGAGAGGCTGACGCCGAACCGTTCACAGAGGGGACCGACTTTGAGCCGGCTACCGGGCGGGATGCGCGCGGCCAGGATGTCCGAGCGGATCTCGTTGTAGACCTCCAGCGAGCGGGTCGATCCGCGCTTGCTGTTCAGCTGGCCCATGGACCCAGTGTAGCGCGGCGATCGATTAAAGTGATGAGTCAAGGCGAAATCAAAAATAATCGATATTCTAGGCAATGATCGGTGACTGGAGTACGCGCGGTCTTGATGTGAAGCGGCCCCTATCTCGGCCACTGACGCGGCGCAGCACGAACCGCTCCCCCGGAAGGACCTCACGGCGTTGTCGCCGGATCTCCTCGCCAGCTCCCCGTCGCACAGGCGTTGCCGGGGCTGGCGCAGTTGACCTCGACGCGGACGCGAGTCCCTCACCCGTGCGGGTGGTCAGGCGCGGGACGGCGGGGAAGGCGCGCGGGACCGGCGCTGTAGCCCTCGGCTCGTTCTCGACACAGCACACCAGGGCGGCCGCGGCGAGGCGGCGGAGGCCACGGCGGCAGCGTAGTTTCAGTCGGCCGTGCGGTGGCGGGCATCCCGGCGTGCCCGGCGGGTGTTCTCGTCGACGGCGCCGATCGCCTCGGCCAGGCCGGGATGGCCTGCTTCCAGGTGTGGCCGGGCCTGTTCCAGGGGCCCGAGCAGGTCGGCGGCGTCATCGCCGCCCAGGGCGTGGCGCACGGCGGCCACGTCGTGCGCGGCGCCGCGAGGCAGGTCGGTCAGGGCGCTGATCTGTCCGGCCAGCTGGCGGAGACCGGCGGCGTTGTCTCGGGCCCAGGCCCGGGCGGCGCGGTCGCCGGCCCGCCGGTCCCGCTCGGCGGTCACCCGCTGCTCCCCGGTCACCGGTCCCGGCGTGGCCGAGGGGCGCAGCCGCAGGAACCGGCGCTCGGCGGCCTGGCGGCTGGCCACTCCCAGGGCCGGGGCCAGTTCGACCCAGCTGGTGCCCCGGCGCCTCGCGGCCTCGATCAGCTCCGGCTCCCATCCGGCGATTTCGGCCCGCAGCTCGCGCAGGAGCGTGAGCGCGGCCAGGACCTGGGGGCCGCTCAGCGGTCCGCCGCCGGCTCCTGCCGGCCCCGCAGCCGTGACCGGCGCGGCGCGGAGGGCCGATACCGCCGCCAGCACCTGGTCCAGCGCCGACCCGGCATCCAGGGCTGTCGCAGCCTCCGCTTCCCCCTGGGTGCCCTGCGGGCCGTTCACCTGGCCATTCACAATGTCATCCGTTCGCCGACTGGAGCATTTGCCATCGTTTGGATGACATGTTACAACGGTGTCGAAGACACGTCGACGGACCGCCGTCGACCCGGACACCGGAGGTGAACCCCATGTTGATGCGCACCGACCCGTTCCGTGACCTGGACCGCTTCACCCAGCAGCTGCTCGGGACCGCCGCCGCGGGCACCTGGTCGCGCCCGAACCCGATGCCGATGGACGCCTACCGGCGCGGTGAGGAGTTCGTGGTCTGCCTCGATCTGCCCGGCGTGTCGCCGGACGCCGTCGATGTCGGCGTCGAGCGGAACGTGCTGACGGTCAAGGCCGAACGGCGCCCCGCCGAGACCGGGGACGCGGAGATGCAGATCTCCGAGCGCCCGCTGGGCGTGTTCTCCCGCCAGCTGTTCCTGGGCGACGCCCTGGACGCGGACGACATCAAGGCCGACTACGACGCCGGGGTGCTGACGCTGCGGATCCCGGTCGCCGAGGCGGCCAAGCCTGGCAAGGTGGAGATCACCACGGCTGGCCGCCGCAAGGAGATCAACGCCTGACCACCGGCTCCCACGGCCGCGGGCCCCCGCCACGATCAGCAACCCGGACAGATGGGCGCAGAGGGCACCGCCGGCCGCGGGCCCCGCCCGAGGCGCATGCGACGTCCCGCGCACGAGACCCGGCCGACCCGGGCCTGGAAGCGGTCCATGACGCGCTCGAAGCCGGGGACGGCGAGGCCCCACGTCGACGTCGATCGCCCCGCCGGTCTGGGCCGAACACCGCCGGCCAGGCCCATGACTACATCCGGGCCGCGTGCCCGCCCAGGCAGCGGCCCCGTCAGGACAGTCCACAAAAGGGGAAGGAGAACGATGGCCATGCAATGGGATGCGTTCCTGACAGCCGTCCAGGAGCGCGGCGCCTACCCCGATCGGCGTGAAGCCGAGCGAGCGGCCCGCGTCGTGCTCGCTTTGCTGGGTGCGCACCTGGCGGGCACCGTCCGCGCGGAGCTGGCCGCCCGGCTGCCCGAGACGTTCACGCTGACCCTGCTCGACCCGCCGCGAGCGGACGAACCGCTGGACCCGCGGCGGTTCCTCCGAGCCACCGCGGCCTGGATCGAGGGCGCCACCGAGCAGACCGCGACCTGGGACGTCAGCGCGGTGCTGTCGGTGGTCGCCGACGCCGCCGGCCCCGAGCTCACCCACCGCCTGCTACGGCAGCTCCCAGACGGCTACGACCTGCTGTTCGGATACCCGCGGCACACGCGGTCCGGCCCCGGGGATCCCGCCGTCGCCGATCAGGAAAGGACCGATGCGGCCATGACCGTCGGCACTGGGCGCCGTCAGCATGCGGAACCGTGACCGGCTCGCGGGGCAATGCTCGCGATGGTAGGAACGAAAGTGCCCCCTTTAATACGATCCATCCGGCCACGGCATCATGAGCATGCCCTACCGGGCGGCTCACACCGGCGCCGACCTGAGCAAGGAGCGTCCCATGGCGAAAGCGGTAGGGATCGACCTAGGCACGACCAACTCGGTCATCGCGATCTGGGAGGGCGGCGAGCCGACGGTCATACCGAATGCCGAGGGCGCACGGACCACGCCGTCCGTGGTGGCCTTCACCGAAGACGGCGAACGCCTGGTCGGGCAGCTTGCCCGGCGCCAGGCGATCCTCAATCCCAAGGGCACGGTCTATTCCGCCAAGCGCTTCATCGGCCGGCACTTCGACGAGGTGTCCGACGAGGCGAAGGCAGTCGCCTTCGACGTGGTCGAGGGGCCCGGCGGGACGGCCCGCATCGACGTGCGCGGCAAGCAGTACGCCCCCGAGGAGATCAGCGCCTTGGTGCTGCGCAAACTCGCCGAGGACGCGTCCAAGTCGCTCGGCGAGAGGGTGACCGAAGCGGTGATCACCGTGCCGGCGTACTTCAACGACGCCCAGCGGACCGCCACCAAGGACGCCGGGAAGATCGCCGGGCTCGAGGTGCTGCGCATCATCAACGAGCCCACCGCCGCGGCCCTGGCCTACGGCCTGGACAAGTTGGGGCACGAGACGGTTCTCGTCTTCGACCTGGGCGGCGGGACGTTCGACGTCAGCCTGCTGGATGTGGGTGACGGTGTCGTCGAGGTGCGCTCCACCGCCGGCGACAGCCATCTGGGCGGTGACGACTTCGACCGGCGGCTGGTCGACTATCTGGCCGACGGCTTCCAGAAGGCCAACGGGATCGACCTCAGGAGCGACCCGCAGGCACTCCAGCGGCTGTTCGAGGCGTCGGAGAAGGCCAAGACGGAGCTGAGCTCGGTCTCCCAGACCCAGGTCAACCTGCCGTTCATCACCGCCGACGCCGCCGGCCCCAAGCACCTGACCGAGACGGTGCGCCGGTCGACCTTCGACCAGATCACCGCGGACCTCGTCGAGCGCTGCCTCGGCCCGGTCGAGCAGGCCATGGCGGACGCGAAGGTCACCGCGAGCGACATCGACGAGGTCATCCTGGTCGGCGGCTCGACCAGGATCCCCGCGGTGCAGGCGCTCGTGAAGCGCTTGACCGGCGGCAAGGAACCCAACATGTCCGTCAACCCCGACGAGGTCGTCGCGCTCGGCGCGGCCGTCCAGGCCGGGGTGCTCAAGGGCGAGGTGAAGGACGTCCTCCTGCTGGACGTCACGCCGCTGTCACTGGGCGTGGAGACCCACGGCGGCGTCATGACGAAGATCATCGAGCGGAACACCACCATCCCGGTGCGCCGCTCGGAGGTCTTCTCCACCGCCGACGACAACCAGGGCGCGGTGGACGTGGTCGTGTTGCAGGGCGAGCGGGAGGCCGCAGCCGACAACCGCGTGCTCGGCCGGTTCCGGCTGGAGAACATCCGGCCCGCCCCGCGTGGCGAGCCGAAGGTCGAGGTCACGTTCGACGTGGACGCCAACGGCATCCTCAACGTCAGCGCGAAGGACAAGGACACCGGCGCGGAGCAGGGCATCACGATCAGCGAGGGCTCGAACCTGGATCCCGCGGAGGTCGAGCGGATGGTCGCCGAGGCCGAGCAGAACCGGGCCCAGGACCAGAGCCTGCGCCAGGCCGTGGACGCGCGCAACGAGCTGGACGCGGTCGCCTACCAGGTCGAGAAGCGGCTGTCTGAGCTCGGCGGCGAGGCACCGCAGCACGAGCGGGCGCGGGCCGAACTGCTCATCGGTGACGCGCGCGAGGCGGTCAAGGACGAGGCACCGCTGGACCGCGTCCGCACGCTGACCTCGGAGCTGCAGCAGATCTACCAGTCCCTCGCCGGCCGCCGTCCCGGCGGCGACAGCGGGGCCGGCGGGACCGGCGCGACGAGCGCCGGCGGCCAGGACACCACGTCGGCCGACGGCGAGGACGACGACGTCATCGACGCGGACTTCGACCGGAGCTGAGGGGCGTCGCCATGGTCCACGATCTGGGCGCTCCCGAGAGCGGCGACATGTCCGGCGACGAGGTGAACGACGTCCGGGACGGGTCCCGCGGTCAGGAGACCGCCACCGGGCGACCGTCCCCCGACGCCGACGCGCTGGCAGCCACCGTGAAGGACCTTGAAGACCGCTGGCGCCGCGCGCTGGCCGACCTGGACAACACCCGCAAGCGGCACGCTCGCGAGCTGAGCCAGGCGGCCGAGGCCGAGCGCCGCCGGGTCACGCTGGCCTGGCTCCCCGTGGTGGACAACCTGGAGCTCGCCCTGGAGCACTCCCAGGGCGATCCGGCGGCCCTCATCGACGGTGTGCGGGCGGTGCGGGATCAGGCGGTCGCCCTGCTCGCCTCGCTCGGCTATCCGCGCGAGGACGAGACCGGCGTGCCGTTCGACCCCGTTCGACACGAGGCGACCGGCATGGTCGACGAGCCCGGCGCACCGCCCGGAACGGTCGTCAGGGTATTGCGACCGGGCTACGGCGAGCCGCCCGAGCGCCAACTGCGTCCGGCGGCCGTGCTGGTCAGCCGCAAGCAGGAGTGAGCCGTCATGGCCCGCGACTATTACGAGGTGCTGGGCGTCTCGCGGGACGCGAGCGCGCAGGAGATCCAGCAGGCTTTCCGGAAGCTCGCCCGGCGCCTCCACCCCGACGTCAACAAGGACCCGGCGGCGGAGGAGCGGTTCAAGGAGATCAACGACGCCTACCAGGTGCTGTCGGACCCGAAGACCCGCGCCCGGTATGACCGGTTCGGGCCGGACTTCCGGCAGATCCCGGAGGACTACGACGAGCGGGTGGCCGCGGCCCAGGCGGCCCAGGGCGCGCGCGCCGGCGGGTTCGGGCGCGGTCGCGCCGGTGCCGGTGCCGGTGCGGGCTTCGGCGGCGCCGGCTTCCAGGGTTCCCCGGTCGACTTCGAGGACCTGTTCGGCGGCATGTTCGCCCGTCCGGGAGCCGGCCGGGTCGCCGGCGCGGACCAGACAGCCGACCTGGAGCTGAGCGTCGAGGAGGCGTTCCACGGAGGCCGGCGGAAGATCACCATCGGGGGTCCGGGCGGCGGGCGCGAGTACGAGGTCGACATCCCGGCCGGGGTCGTGGACGGTCAACGCATCCGGCTGGCCGGGCAAGGCGGGCGCGGGTACGGCGACGGGCCGCCCGGCGACCTCTACCTCGTCGTGCACATCAGGCCGCACCGCCGCTACCGGCTTTCCGGCCGGGACATCACCGTGGATCTGCCGGTCAGTCCATGGGAGGCGGTCCTGGGCGCCACCGCGCCGGTCGCCACCCCTGCCGGGACGGCCAAGGTCGTGGTCCCCGCGGGTTCCTCGACCGGCCGGAAGTTGCGGCTGCGCGGCGAGGGCATGCCCAACCCGAAGGGCTCGCCCGGGGACCTCTACGCCGAGGTCCGGATCATGGTGCCGTCCTCACCCACCGATCGGGAGCGGGAGCTGTTCGAGCAGCTGGCCGCCGTCTCGGACTTCGACCCGAGGAGGCAGATATGACTGCCCGCCAACCGCCATTCGGGGGACCGGCTGACCAGGTCGGTTCCGAGGTGCGCTTCCCGATGGTCGTCGTGGCGCACCCGGCCGACCGCGGCCTGCTGAGCCTGGAGGATGTCGCGCGCCGCTGCGGGGTCCATCCCCAGCTGATCAGCCGCTTCGTGACGCTCAGCCTCGTCCAGGCACGCCGGGACGAGGCCGGACGGCTCTGGTTCGACGCGCGCGCCCCGGCGACTGTCGCCCGGGCGCTGCGGCTGCATGCCGGACTCGGCCTCAACTACGCCGCCCTCGGACTGGTCCTGGACCTGCTGGACCGGATCGAGCGGCTGGAAGCCGAACTGCGCCGCGATGGGCGCCGGAGGTAAGGAGCAGAAGCCGTGGATATGAACCGCCTCACCCAGAAGTCCCAGGAGGCGCTGCAGGAGGCGCAGACCGTCGCCGTGCGGCTGGGACACACCGAGGTCGACGGCGAGCATCTGCTGATCGCTCTGCTCGACCAGCCCGAGGGCCTCGTTCCCCGGCTACTGGACCAGGCCGGCGCCGACATCGAGAGTCTGCACGCGGACCTGAGCGCCGACCTGGCCAAGCGTCCTCGCACGACCGGCCCCGGAACTGCCCCGGGCCAGGTCGTCCTCACCCAGCGGCTGTCCCGGCTCCTGGACGCGGCCGAGCGCGAGGCCAGACGCCTCAAGGACGAGTACGTCTCGGTGGAGCACCTGGTCCTGCCGCTCATCGAGGAGGGCTCTGCCACCTCCGCCGGGCGTCGGCTGAAGGAACGCGGAGTGACGCGGGACAGCTTCCTCACGGCCCTGACAAAGGTGCGCGGCAACCAGCGGGTGACCTCGGCTACCCCGGAGGGGTCCTACGAGGCGCTGGAGAAGTACGGGCGCGACCTGGTCGCCGAGGCGCGCTCCGGGAAGCTCGACCCGGTGATCGGCCGGGACGCCGAGATCCGCCGCGTCGTCCAGATCCTCAGCCGCAAGACCAAGAACAACCCGGTGCTCATCGGCGAGCCCGGCGTCGGCAAGACGGCCATCGTCGAGGGACTGGCCCAGCGCATCCTGCGCGGCGACGTGCCCGAAGGGCTGCGCGACAAGACGGTCTTCTCCCTGGACATGGGTGCCCTGATCGCCGGGGCCAAGTACCGAGGGGAGTTCGAGGAGCGGCTCAAGGCGGTGCTGTCGGAGGTCAAGGCCGCCGAGGGCCGGATCCTGCTGTTCGTCGACGAGCTGCACACCGTGGTCGGCGCGGGGGCGGCCGAGGGCACGATGGACGCGGGCAACATGCTCAAGCCGATGCTGGCCCGCGGCGAGCTGCACATGATCGGGGCCACCACTTTGGTGGAGTACCGCAAGTACGTCGAGTCCGACGCCGCCCTGGAGCGCCGCTTCCAGACCGTCATGGTCGACGAGCCCACCGTCGAGGACGCCGTCTCGATCCTGCGGGGACTGCGTGAGCGTCTGGAGATCTTCCACGGCGTGAAGATCCAGGACGGCGCGCTCGTCGCCGCGGCGACCCTGAGCCACCGCTACATCACCGACCGGTTCCTCCCCGACAAGGCCATCGACCTGGTCGACGAGGCGTGCGCCCGGCTCCGCACCGAGATCGACTCCATGCCGGCCGAACTCGACGAGCTCACCCGCCGGGTCACCCGTCTGGAGATCGAGGAGGCCGCGCTGGCCAAGGAGAAGGACCGCGCCAGCCAGGACCGCCTGGCAGACCTGCGCCGCGAGCTCGCGGACCTGCGTGCCGAGGCGGACTCCAAGCGCGCGCAGTGGGAGGCCGAGCGGCAGGCCATCCGCAAGGTCCAGGAACTGCGCCAGAAACTGGAGCAGGCCCGGCAGGAGGCCGAGCAGGCCGAGCGCGCCTACGACCTGAACCGGGCCGCCGAACTGCGCTACGGGGAGATCGCCGAACTCGAACGGCGGCTGGTGGCCGAAGAGCAGCAGTTGTCTGCGAAGCAGGGCCAGACCCGGCTGCTGCGCGAAGTGGTCACCGCCGACGAGATCGCCGAGATCGTGTCGGCCTGGACCGGTATCCCGGTGTCCCGACTGGAGGAGGGCGAGCGGGAGAAGCTGCTGCGGCTGGAGGAGATCCTTCGGCAGCGGGTGATCGGCCAGGACGAGGCCGTCCAGCTGGTCGCCGACGCCGTCATCCGGGCCCGTTCCGGCATCCGGGACCCGCGCCGGCCGATCGGCTCGTTCATCTTCCTGGGCCCCACCGGGGTCGGTAAGACGGAGCTGGCCAAGACCCTGGCGGCGGCGCTGTTCGACAGCGAGGACAACATGGTGCGGCTCGACATGAGCGAGTACCAGGAGCGGCACACCGTCAGCCGTCTGATCGGCGCGCCTCCCGGATACGTGGGCTATGAGGAGGGCGGCCAGCTGACCGAGGCCGTGCGCCGCAAGCCCTACTCGGTGGTGCTGTTCGACGAGGTGGAGAAGGCGCACGCGGACGTCTTCAACACCCTGCTGCAGGTCCTCGACGACGGCCGGATCACCGACTCCCAGGGGCGGACCGTCGACTTCCGCAACACCGTGATCATCATGACGTCCAACCTGGGCTCGCAGTATCTGCTGCAGGGCGCCACCGCCGACGGCGAGATCAAGCCGGACGTCAGGGAGCTGATCATGCAGGAGCTGGGCGGCCACTTCCGTCCGGAGTTCCTCAACCGGGTCGACGACGTGGTCGTCTTCCGGCCGCTCGGCCTGCCCCAGATCGAGCGGATCGTCGACCTGCTCTTCGAGGAGCTGCGCCGGCGCCTGGCCGAACAGCGCATCACGCTGCACCTGACCGAGCAGGGCCGCCGCCTGATCGCCGAGGAGGGCTTCGACCCGGTCTACGGCGCCCGGCCGCTGCGCCGTTTCATCTCGCACGAGGTGGAGACGAAGATCGGCCGCGCGCTGCTGGCCGGCGGGGTCCGTGAGGGATTGACCGTGGTGGTGGATGCCGAGGGCGGGGAGCTGACCGTCGACTTCGAGGAGACCGACGAGGACGGCGCCAGCCGCGCGGAGCCGGATCCGGGGAACCACGCCGGACAGAGCAGGGTGTCGTGAGCGCCGCGACCAGGGTGGTCCGCTGCCCGAACTGCCAGAAGAAGAACAGGGTTCCGGCCGTGGCCCAGGGGCGGCCCGAGTGCGGCAATTGCCACCACCTGCTGCCGTGGATCGCCGACGCCGACGACGCCAGCTACGCCCAGGTCGTGGCGAAGGCGGGCATCCCGGTGCTGGTGGACATGTGGGCGACCTGGTGCGGCCCGTGCCGGATGGTGAGCCCGGCGCTGGAGCAGGTGGCCACCGACCTGGCCGGCCGCATCAAGCTGGTCAAGGTCGACGTGGACGCCTCCCCCGCGCTCTCTCGGCGTTTCGACATCAAGGCCGTGCCCACGCTGCTGGTGACCGACCGGGGCGAGGTGATCGCCCGGCAGTCCGGGGCCGCTCCCGCGCCGGTGCTGCGCCGATGGGTGGATCAGGCCCTCGCGAGCCGCCGCCCGGCGGAGGCCGGCGCCCCGGATTCCGGAGACGTCTCGTGAGCCGGGCCCTGCCCGACCCGCACCTGGCCCTGGTCCGGCCGGTCACGCCGCGCACGCCGCAGGGCTGCCAGGAGTGCCTGCGGCTCGGCACACCGTGGGTGCACCTGCGGTTGTGCCTGACCTGCGGGCATGTCGGGTGCTGCGACTCCTCACCGATGAAGCACGCCCGAGCTCATGCCCACGCCGCCACGCACCCGATCGTCCGTTCCCTGGAACCGGGCGAGGACTGGCGCTGGTGCTACATCGACGAGGCCTACGTATGAGTACCGCGACCGAGACGCCGGACCTGGACGGCGCGTTCCCCCGGCTGACCGACTCGCAGATCGCCGTCTTCGCCGCCCGAGGCGAACGCCGCCCGGTCCAGGCCGCGGACGTGCTGTTCCGGGCGGGGGAACCCGTCGGCCACTTCTTCGTCGTGCTCGCCGGCCTGGTCGCGATCATCGACGGCGCCGGCCCGGACGAGGGCGTCGTCCGGGTCCACGGCCCCGGCCGGTTCCTGGGCGAGATCGGGCTGCTGGAGGGTCAGGCCGCCGTCTTCCTGGCCGCCCAATCACCGCACGTCTACCTGGTGGTGCAGGGTGAGGACCTGTCGAAGGACATGTCGCGCTATCTCGTCGACCGCATCGAATCCGACCCCCGCATCGAGGTGCTGCTGAACACCGAGGTACGCGCCGCGGAAGGCGACAAAGCCATCGCGTCAGTGGTCGTCGAAGACAACCGCACCGGCGAACAGCGGACGCTGCCGGTCGGAGCGCTGTTCGTGTTCATCGGAGCGAAGCCCGGCACCGAGTGGCTGGCCGGCACCCTGGCCCTGGACGACCGCGGCGCGGTGCTCACCGGCCACGCCGCCGCCGATTCCGGCCGCGCGCGGCACTGGCGGCATCTGGCCCGCGAGCCCTACGTACTCGAGACGAGCCGACCGGGAGTTTTCGCGGCCGGCGATGTGCGCAGCGGCTCCATCAAGCGCGTCGCCTCAGCCGTGGGGGAAGGATCGATGTCCGTCCGCCTGGTGCACGAGTACCTCCGGGAGACAGGAGCTTCGGCCGATCGGTGACCCTGAGGATGCGCTCGCGAGCCGCCCAAGAGTCCAGGTGAGGTCGTTATGAACACGAGCAAACCGAGGGGAGTGGCACGATCCCGGTGCGGTTCACTCCCCCACCGACAGCGGCGGGTCCAGGAACGTCAGCGTCGCCGCCGCCGTGTCCAGCCGGGCCCGCACGCCCAGCGGCAGCGACTGCATGAACACCCCGTGCCCGATGTCCGCACCGAGCAGCACCGGGACGCCGAGGTCGCCGAGGCGGTCGGCGAGCAGTTCCTCGACCTCGGCCAGCGGGCCGCATTCGTCCCAGGTGCCGCACAGGATGCCGCGGACGCCGTCGAGGTAGCCGGAGCGGCGCAGGTGGGTCAGGACCCGGTCCAGGCGGTAGGGCTGCTCGCCGACGTCCTCCAGGAACAGGATGCCGTCGCGCGCCGGGACCGAGAACGGGGTGCCCACGGAGGTGGAGATCAGGCTCGCGGTGCCGCCGACCGTCACGCCCTCGGCGACGCCGGGGACCAGGGCGCGGGTGTCCTGGAACAGCAGCTCGGTGCACTTGTGCGGGGTCAGCAGCAGGCGGGTCAGCCCTTCGAAGGACGGGACGCCGGAGCGGAACATCACGCTGGACACCAGCGGGCCGTACACCGACATCCAGCCGAACCGGGTCCGCACCGCCTCGATCAGGGCCGTGACATCGGAGAAGCCGACCACGATGCGCGGTTCCGGCGTCCCCAGCGCGTCCCAGTCCAGCAGTTCCAGCGCGCGCTGCACCCCGTACCCGCCGCGCGCGCAGAACACGGCCGTGTACCCCGGCTCCCCCAGTGCCCGCGCCAGGTCGTCGGCCCGCACCTTGTCGTCGGCGGCCAGATACGGATACGGCCCCACCGACCGCGCCGACGGGAACACCTCCGGCACCAGCCCCACGCTCCGCAGCGCCGCCAGCCCGAGATCGAGCTCCTGCCGCCCGGGCGGCCCGCTGAGCGCGATGACGGCGACGCGGTCGCCGGCCTTCAGAGCCCGGGGCGCGAGGAGGGATTGCATGATCCGACTCTCTCACGGCGGAGCGGGGATGATCGAGGGTCGGCGGAGTCACGGGCCTTCTCCGCTACCGCACAGTCGCTACCAGACCATCGCTGCCGAACGGTCAGCCGAGGTCCATCGGGGCCTGGGTGGTCAGACAGAACGGGTGGCCGGCCGGGTCGATCAGCACCCGCCACTCCTCCGGTGCGGGCTGGTACGCCGCCCGAGTCGCCCCGAGCGAGAGCGCCAGGCTCTCGGCTCGTTCGAGGTCTGCGACGGCTACATCCAGGTGCATCTGCTTGGGCGTGGGCCCGCTCGGCCAGTCCGGCGGCACGTAGCCTGCCACGCGCTGGGTGGTCAGCAGGAATCCCGCGCCCTTCAGCGCGACGACGTCATCGCTGTTCAGAAAGACCTCCAGCCCCAACAGGTGCTGGTAGAAGCTCGCGAGCCCGTGCGGGTCGTCCGTATCGAGCGAAACCCCGGCGAGGCGGGCGATCGTCGTCATGGCCGCAGACCATACTGCCCGGCTCTGACACCCGAAGGAACGCACGAAGGTGCGCCCGAAGGAGCCCGCAAAGGAGCCCTCGAAGAAGCCCGCTTACTCTCAGACGCGCGCCCTCGTCACCGGACCGAGGCCGGGATGGCCTTGTCGATGAGCACGGCGGCGATGGCGGCGGCGGTCGGGAAGGCGTCGGCGTTGAGGACCCGGGTGCGCGCCGAGGCGCCGTCGAGGAGCAGCGCCAGTTGCTCGCCGAGTTGTTCGGGATCGGTGGCGCCGGCTTCGCGGGCGGTCTCGGCGAGCCGCGCGGCGACGGCCGCCTTGTAGTCGTGGGCCTGCTGGCGTGCCGGGTGTTCGGGGTCGTGGATCTCGACGGAGGCCGCGATGTAGGGACACAGGGGCGTGAGGTTCTGCGGCCCGGTCTTGGGCACGTCGAAGGCGGCGAGGAGCCGTTCGCGGGGCGTGAGGTCGGTGCGGTCGAACACCCCGGGCATGACGTCGGGATCGAACCGGCGCAGGTACTCGGTGACGAGTTCGTCCTTGCCGGTGAAGTGCTGGTACGCCGTGCGCTTCGACACCTGGGCCACCGCGCAGAGCTGGTCCATGCCGGTGTGGTTGATGCCTTGCTCGCGGAACAGCTGTTGTGAGGCGCCCAGGATGCGCTCGCGCGCGCCCCGGCCGCGCCGCAGGCCTTGGGGGCCCTTCTCCAACTCCGTCATGCCCCCAGCTTAGCCCCGTTCGGTACCGATCGGTGTACATAGCTTGCGCCATCGGGCGTCGGCCGCTAGCTTAAGTACACAGATCGGTGTGCATAGCTGTCTGGAATAGCCGCCAATTCATCTGGAACATCCACCACTTCAAGGGAGCGATCATGGGCAAGCTCGATGGCAAGGTAGCGGTGATCACGGGCGGAACGACCGGCCTGGCGCTGGCCGGGGCCAAGCTGTTCGTCGACGAAGGAGCGCATGTCTTCATCACCGGCCGGCGGCAGGAAGCGCTGGACGAGGCCGTGAAGCTGATCGGCGAGAACGTGACCGGCGTGCGGGGCGACTCGGCCGACCTGGCCGACCTGGACCGGCTGTTCGCCACGGTCAGGCAGGAGAAGGGCGCGGTCGACGTGCTGTGGACGAGCGCCGGGACCGGCGAGCAGCGCATGCTCGGCGAGATCACGGAAGAGCACTTCGAGGCCACGTTCGGACTGAACGCGCGCGGCACGCTGTTCGCGGTGCAGAAGGCGCTGCCGCTGTTCAACGACGGCGGCTCGATCTTCATGACCGGGTCGAGCGCCTCACTCAAGGGCTACCCCGGGTGGAGCGTGTACGCGGCCAGCAAGGCCGTGCAGCAGGCCTACGCCCGCGTGTGGCTGGCCGAGTTGAAGGACCGGCGGATCCGAGTCAACGTGCTGACCCCGGGCCAGGTCGCCACCGCCAAGCAGGAGGAACTGTTCGACGAGGCGACGAAGCGGCAGTTCGAATCCCTGATCCCGCGGGGAAAGATGGGCAGCCCCGAGGAGATCGCGACCGCCGCGCTGTTCCTGGCCTCGGACGACTCCAGCTATGTGAACGGGATGGAGTTGGTCGTCGACGGCGGCACCACGGCGATCTGAGCGACGACAGCAACGGCAGCCCTTCGGCACTACCCCTCGAACCGCACCGACCTCGGCGCCTTCTCCACCGGCTCCGGCAGTACCAGCGCCCCGCGAGCCGGCGGGCTGATCCGCCCGAGTACCCGCTCCCCCGAGGCGCCGGTGCAGGCCGCGACCGTTCCCGGCAGACCGTGGGCCGTGAACCAGCCGATCAGCGCGAAGGCGATCGCCTCCTTCGCGTCGGAGGGGACCTTGTACGCGTCCGAGCGCAGCACCTCGACGCCGGGCAGGCGCTTGGCGATGCGCTTCATCAGCTCCGGGTTATCGGCGCCGCCGCCGGAGACCGCCAGGGTGGCGATGCCGTGCGAGCGGACGGCGTCGACCACGGTCATCGCGGTGAGGGTGGCCAGGGTCGACATCAGGTCCTCGGGGGTGAGGTCCGGGAAGGCCTCGATGTGGGCGGCCAGGTACGCGTCGTGGAACAGCTCCTTGCCGGTGGTCTTCGGCGGGCGCCGGGCGTAGTAGGGCTCTGCCATCAGCGCCGCGAGCAGGCCGGGGTGGACCAGGCCGGCGGCGGCGAGGCGGCCGTCGCGGTCGTAGGGTTTGCCGGTCAGCCGGCGGCAGGCGGCGTCCAGCAGGGCGTTGGCCGGGCCGATGTCGAACGCCACCGGCGGGTCGGCGACGACCGTCAGGTTGGCGATGCCGCCCAGGTTCAGGGCGCCGACCGGGCCGGGCAGGCCGCGCAGCAGCAACAGGTCCAGCAGCGAGACCAGGGGCGCGCCCTGGCCGCCGGCCGCCACGTCGGCGGTGCGGACGTCGGAGACCACCGGGACGCCGACCCGTTCGGCGATCCAGGCCGGCTGGCCCAGTTGCAGCGTGCCGAGCACCGCGCCGTCCTCGGTCCAGTGGAACAGGGTCTGGCCGTGCGAGCAGACCAGGTCCACCGGGCCCGCGGCCTGCACGGCCTGCCACGCCGCCGCCGCGAACGCCTGGCCGATCCCGGTGTCCAGGCGGCAGACCGCGCCGAGGTCGGTCGGGTTCGGCGGCAGCGCGGCGATGATCTGCGCGCGCAGGTCGTCCGGGTACGGGACGTGGCCGGCGTGTTCGAGCACGCCGACCAGCACGTCGCCGTCGAGCCGGAAGTCCACCAGCGCGACGTCGATCGCGTCGTGGGAGGTGCCGGAGCTCAGACCCAGGACTCTCACGCGCTCGCGGCTCCGACCTCGACGCCGACCACGCGGCGGGATTCCGGATAGAAGCACGCGTGTACGTGTCCGGAGCCGTCTTCGGCGGCGGCCGCCTCCCCCTGCCCCGCCGCGTCCAGCCCGAACGGGACCAGGACCGGATGCTTCTCAGCACACTGCGCACCGGCGAACGGGCACCGCGGCTGGAACAGGCACCCCGGCGTCGGCGTCCGCTCGTCCAGCGCCGCGGTCGGTGCCGTCCGGTCCGGCCCCGGCTCCTCCAGCCCGCGCATGACCGGCACCGCCGAGAGCAGGCACTGGGTGTAGGGGTGCACCGGCGAAAGGATCACCTCGTCGGTCAGCCCGCGCTCGACGACCTCGCCCCGGTAGATCACGTGCAGCTCGCCGCCGTCGCCGACATACCGCGCGGTGGCCACGTCGTGCGTGATGAACACCAGCGAGATCCCCAGCCGGGCCCGCAGGTCGCGCAGCAGGCTCAGGATGCCCAGCCGCATCGAGACGTCGATCATCGAGACCGCCTCGTCGGCGATCAGCACCGTCGGGTCGACGGTCAGCGCTCGGGCGATGACCACGCGCTGCCGCTGCCCGCCGGAGAGCTGGTGCGGGTATTTCGGCAGCACCGCGGTCGGCTCCAGGCCGACCAGCGTCAGCAGCTCGGCGGCGCGCTCGCGCCAGCTGCCGGCCTGCTCGCCGGCCGCTGCCTTCTCCCGGGCCCGCATCCGCAACGGATCGCCGAGCGTCGCCTCGACCGTGCGGGTCGGGTTCAGCGCCGAATACGGGTCCTGATGGATCATCTGGATCCGGCGGAAGTACTTCTCCCGCTGCCGGGGCCGCAGCTTGGACAGCTCGACGCCGTCCACGACCAGCTCGCCGCCGTCGAAGGTCTCCAGCCCGGTGAGGATCTTGCCGAGCGTGGTCTTGCCGCAGCCGGACTCGCCGATGAACGACACCGCGCCGCCGTCGGGCAGGGTGAAGTCGACGCCGCGCAGCGCGCGCACGGTGCGGTCGCCGGTGAACGAGCCGTGGGTCTGGTAGGTGCGGGTGATACCGCGGGCCTGGATCATGCCGGCTCCCCAACGGCCGCGGGCGTCCCGGTGGTCCCGGTCAGCACGGGTCCGGTCAGCACAGTGGACGGTTCTACGTGGCAGGCGCGCCGCCGGCCGCTCTCGAAGGTCTCCAACTCCGGCTCGGTCTGGGCGCAGACCTCGACCGCGAACGGGCAGCGGTCCCGGAAGACGCAGCCGGCCCGGGCCACGGTGGTCAGGTCCGGCGGCCGGCCGGGCAGCGCGCGGGCGCCGTCCACGTCGCCGGTGATCCGGGCCGTGGCCCCTATCAGGGCCTTGGTGTAGGGGTGGGTGGGCCGGCGCAGCACGTCCAGCAGCGGGCCGTCCTCGACGATCCGGCCGCCGTACATCACCGCCAGCCGGTCGGCGATCTCGGAGATGGCGCCGATGTCGTGGGTGATGATCAGGGTGGACAGCTGGTTCTCGTCGTGCACCTTGCGCACGATGTCCAGCACCGAGGCCTGGGACAGCATGTCCAGCGCGGTGGTCGGCTCGTCCAGGATCAGCACCTTGGCGTTCAGCACCAGCGCGAACACGATGCCGACCCGCTGGCGCATGCCCCCGGACAGCTCGTGTTGGTAGGAATCCAACACCCGGTCACCGTCCAGGCCCATCCGGTTGGCCAGATCCTTGGCCCGGGCGATCAGCGCCCGCAGGTCGCCGACCTCATGCGAGCGCCCCAAGTCCAGCAGCTGCCGGCCGATGGTCTTCAGCGGGTTCAACGAGTTCTGCGACGCCTGGAAGACGTAGCCGATGGCCCCGCCGCGCGCCTTGCGCAGCTGCTTGCCGCCCAGCCGCGTGAGGTCGCCGACCCCGGCCACCTCGATGGTGCCGCCGGCGATCCGGCCCGGCGCCGGCACCGCGTTGAGCAGCGACAGCGCCAGCGTGGACTTGCCGGAGCCGGACTCGCCGACCAGACCGGTGATCTGCCCGGCCCGCAGGTCCAGGGAAGCCCCGGCCACGGCCGGCAGCCAGCCGACCGACGTCTGGTACTCGACCGTGAGATCGCGTACTTCTACCTCGCTCACACGCGCTCCCTCAGCCGCGGGTTGAACAGTTCGTCGATGGCGTCCAGGAAGAGCACGATGCCCAGCGTCAGCACCAGGATGCAGACCAGCGGCGCCAGCAGATAGATCAGCGCGGACGGGGTCTCCATCGCCCCGCCGGAGAAGACCGCCTGGTTCAGCATCACGCCCCAGTTGGTGCTGGAGAAGGGCACCAGGCCGAGGAAGAACAGGCCGACCTCGGCGCCGATGAACGCGATCATCGACAGCATCAGCTGCATGGCCGCGTAAGGCGCGACGTTCGGCAGCATCTCCTTGAGCAGGATGTGCCGCCGGGACAGGCCCAGCCCGCGCGCCGCCTCCAGGAACCCACGCTCGCGCAGCGACAGCGCCTGCGAGCGCACGGCCCGGGCGACGCCGCCCCAGCCGGTGACGCCCAGGATCAGCCCCATCTTCCAGGGGCTGCCGAAGTTCCACACCGTGGACAGGATGATCAGTAGCGGCAGGCCCGGGATGGTCAGGACGAAGTCGGTCAGCCGCATCAGGGCACTGTCGGTCAGGCCGCGCTGGTAGCCGGCGACCAGGCCGATCGTGACTCCGAACAGGCTGGTGAACAACGCCGACAGGGCGGCGGTGGCCAGCACGTAGCGCGCGCCGGTCACCACCTCCTGGAGCACGTCGGAGCCGGCGAAGTCGGTGCCCAGCCAGTGCTTGGCGCTGGGGGCCGCGTACAGCGAGTTCGGGTCGACGGCCAGCCGGCCGTAGAACCAGGGCCCGCAGATCGCCAGCAGAACGAAGAACACGATGATGGCCAGCCCGATGATGCGGCCGGGCTTGCGGGTCACGGCCTTGCGGAAGGCCGTCAGCGCCGGGCGGCGGCTGCGTACCGACGCGGCCAGGGTGGCGGTGGCGGCCATCTCAGCGCCTCACTCTCGGATCGATCAGGGTGTAGCACAGGTCGGCCAGGATGTTCGCGATGATGATCGACACCGTGATCAGCAGGAACGCCCCGGCCATCACCGGATAGTCGCGGGTGCCGATGCTCTTCAGGAGCAGGTCGCCCAACCCCGGGTAGTCGAAGGTGTCCTCGATGAAGAAGGACCCCGCGAACATCACGCCGAAGGACAGTGCCAGCACCGTGAACAACGGCAGGATCGCGTTGCGGCCGATGTAGCGGGCCCGGGTGACCGGGGCGATGCCGCGCAGCTCGGAGGCCAGGATGAAGTCGTCGCCGAGCACCGACACCACCGAGGATTTCATCGCCAGCAGCCAGCCGCCATAGCTGAGCAGCGCGTACGCGCACACCGGAAGCACCGCGTGCTGGACCACCGAGCCGATGTACGGCAGGTTCCAGCCCGGGTCGTACTGGATGTCGCTGGTGCCGGCGTCGGGCAGCAGGTTCCACTCGGTGTGGAAGACCACCAGGAGCAGCAGGGCCAGGACGAAGGCGGGGACGCCGGCGAACAGCGAGCCGGAGACGGTCAGCAGACCGCCCCAGCGGCTGGAGCGCCGGACCGCGGCCACGACGCCGGCGGTCACCCCGATCAGGAAGCTGACCAGCAGCCCGGACAGCACCGGGATCACGGTCCACGGCAGCGCGGCCCAGATCAGGCGGCTGACCGGGACGCCGGAGTAGCTGATCGACTGCCCCAGGTCGCCGTGCAGCAGCTTGCCGAGATACCCGCCGTACTGCGAGAGCATCGAGTCGTGGGAGGTGTAGCCGTAGATCGCCTTCACCTTCGCGGCCGCCTGCTCGGCGTTCATCCCGGACTGGATGTATTGCTCGTACTGCACATCGCCGGGCTTGCCGGGCAGCGCGTGCACGAGGAAGAACGTGAACGTCACCACGACCCAGACCATCACCAGTCCGGCCGCCAGCTTGCCGGCCAGTCGCCGGGCGAACGCCGTCATCTTCTTCCCCTCCCTCTTCCTGTCATGGTCGGTGGCCCTGTCTGTGTCCTGGCCCTGTTCTTTGTCCTGGCCCCGTCTGTGCTACTGACCCGGTGCCCGTACTCGCGCTTACTTGCCCTGCACGTAGCCCTGCATCATCCACACCCCGGGCGGGTTGGCAAGCAGGTCGTCCTGCCCGGTCTTGGGGTAGTTGGTGAACCGCTTGTCCAGGTCGAACATGACGTGGGTGTAGTTCCAGATCTGGATCACCGGCAGCTCTTGGTTGGTGGCCGCGGCCAGCTGGGCGATGATCGGCTGCTGGGCGGACACCGGGGTCGTCGAAAGCTGCGCGGCGAGCTGGCCGGGGTCGATGCTCTGGCCGTTGACGGTGTAGCTGGCCGGGGTGTGCTCCCAGTTGGTGGCCGCGTTGTCGTCGTGGGCGGCCTGGCCGTTGGTGACGCTGTAGCCGTCGGCGGAGCCGTAAATGCGGGCGTAGGCCATGTCGGTCTGCGGGCCCAGCGCGACCAGCCACCAGCCGACCGCGTACTTACCGGCGGCCATCTCCTTCTGGTAGGTGGCGAAGTCCGCGGTGATGGCTGCGGTGGTCTGGATACCGAAGGCGGTCAGCTCGTTGGCGACGATCGTGGAGGCGGCGATCCAGTCGGAGAAGCCGTTCACGGTCTGGAGCGTGATCTTCCACTGCTGGCCGTTGGGCAGGTGCCACTGGCCGGAGGAGTCCTTGGTGAACCCGGCGCCCTGCAACAGCGACGCGGCCTTGGCCGGGTCCGGGCTGTAGGGGTTCAGCGCCGCCTTCTGGTCGGCGGACAGGATCGAGTCGGACTGCGAGCCGACCAGACCGGTGGTGGTCGGCGCCGTGATACCGCCGACCGGCTCGCCGACCTTGGTGACCGCGTCGCGGTCGATGACGTAGGCCAGCGCCTGGCGGACCGGCGTCAGGTTGTACGGCGCCTGCTTCTCGTTGAACGCGATCGAGGCGCTGACGTAGCTGGGGGCGTCGATGCGGGTGTAACCGGCCTTCAGGACCTGGTTCAAGATGTTGGTGGGCATCGAGGTGTACGGCGCGTAGTCCAGCTCGCCGCCGTTCATGTAGCCCCAGATCTGCTGGTTGCCGGAGTAGCTGCGCAGGATGACCTGCTTCGGCGAGATCTTGTTCGCGGCGTAGAAGTACTGGTTGCGGTCCAGCAGCGCCTCGCCCGGGTTGACCCGGGTCTCCACGAACGGGCCGGCCGAGACGTCCTTGGCCGGGGAGAAGGCGGCGATGGTCTTGCCCTCGGCGGCCAGCTTGTCGGCCGCGGCGCTGGCCGCTGCCGGGTCGGTGCCCTGGACGGCGGCGATCTGGGTCCAGATGTCGGCCGGCAGCTGGCCGGCGTAGACCTTGTCGTTGACGATGGTCGCGGTGAGCACCAGGCGCTGGAAGTAGAGGTTCTTCACGCCCGGCTGCTGGTCGATCTCGATCTTGCCGCCGCCGAGGTCCTTGACGTCGGACACCTCGAAGTTGCTGCCGGCCACGACGGTGCCGCCGGCGCTGGCCACCGGGCCCGCGGTGCCCTGGGTGTAGGCGATGGCCAGCGAGGTCTTGATGTCGGCGGCGGTGACCGGGGTGCCGTCGGACCACTTGGCGTTCGGCTGGAGCTGGATGGTCAGGCCGGAGTCCGAGGACGTCCAGCTGGCGGCCAGGCCCGGGAGCACCGCGTTGGGGTCCGACGGGTCGTTCTTGGTGAAGGCCAGCTGCATCCAGTTGTAGCCCTTGAACATGTTCGGCGAGGCGTTGTACGGGTTCATCGGCGCGCCGGCGGTGATCTTGTTGTTGGCGTCGATGCTGGTGAAGACGCCGCCGGTACCGCCGCCGCCACCGTTGGTTTTCTTCGCCGAGGAAGAGGAGCTGGAGCACGCCGACAGCGCGGTGGCCGCGACCGCCGCGACGGCTATCGCCGCGACCAGTGGTTTGGGTCGGGACATGGTCCTGACATCTCCGTTCGGGTCGGTGGGACGGGGTGTGGGCTGGCTTTTCCAAGTGCGCGGACACGGCGGTGCCGGGTCGGTGAGTGGAACCGTAGGGCGCGGCGCCAACCTTCGTCAATGAGTTGCGCGAATCGCGTTCATTCCGTAACTTGCCAACGGCACGACCCGCGAAGAGCCACTTCCCCACCCCCGGCTGACCCCCGAGAGGAAACGCCACGCATGAGCTCCCTCACCCCGCCCACCGCAGAGCGCGTGGCCGCGCCGACCGAGGCGCGCAACCCGGCGACCGCGGACATCGACGCCGTGCCGACGGTGGAGGTGCTCAGGCTGCTCAACGCCGAGGACGCCCGGGTCCCGGCCGCGGTCGGCGCCGTCCTGCCGGCCCTGGCCGACGTGGTGGACGAGACGGTGCGCCGGCTGCGCGCCGGCGGCCGCGTCCACTACTTCGGCGCCGGCACCTCCGGCCGGGTGGCGGTGATGGACGCCGCCGAGCTGATCCCCACCTTCGGCCTCCCGCCGGGAGTGGTGGTCGCCCACATCGCCGGCGGCATCAAGGCCCTGACCATCCCGGTCGAGGGCGCCGAGGACTCGGTGCCCGGCGGCGCGGCGGACGCCGCCGAGGTCAAGGCCGGTGACGTCGTGGTCGGACTGACCGCCAGCGGGCGCGCCCCCTACGTCGCGGGAGCGCTGCAAGCAGGCCGAGCGGCGGGGGCCTACACGGTCCTGGTGTCAGCGAACCCGGCCGCGGCCCTGGCCGACGAGGCCGACGTGCACCTGGGCCCCGACACCGGCCCGGAGGCGATCGCCGGCTCGACCCGCCTCAAAGCGGCCACCGCCCAGAAACTGATCCTCAACGGCCTGTCCACCGCCGCGATGATCGCCCTGGGCCACACCTACTCCAACCTCATGGTCGACCTCGCCCCGACCAACACCAAACTGCGCGGCCGGGTCCTGACCATCCTCACCGAGGCCACCGGCCTGCCCGAAGACGTCTGCGCCAAAGCCCTGGCCGACGCCGACGGCGAACTGAAGACGGCGCTGGTCTGCCTGCTCAGCGCGGTCGCGCCGGACCAGGCCCGGCGCGCGCTGACCGCCGCCTCGGGGCAGGTGCGGGCGGCACTGGCGGCCTCCACGCGGACCTGAGCCCCGCGTGGGGGCCGCTGCGCTGTGGGGTGGGGTGGCGGTTCTGCGGGTGGCGGATGGCGACATCCAAAACGGCGGGCGAGCGGTTCTGCGGGTCACGGTCGCGGTGCGCGCCGATCCAGCTCGGCCGCTAGGTGGGTGGTAGTCGTAGCACGCACCATTCTCAGCTCTCGGCTGTCGGCGCGGCATAGGGGTCGGCGGGTACCCGGCGCTCACACCGGCGTGGTTTAGACCACAGGGATTTGAGTCCACTATTGCCGGTCACTAATAGCAGTTGCTGGCGACCATCAGCACTCGCCGCTACCCTTGGAACCCCAGGGGGGAGTACTCCCCAATCGGCGTGGTCGTCATCACGGAGCTTCACACGCTCCCGGCCACCGAGCCTGAGCCGATGGCTTCAGGCGGAGAAGACTCCTGGTGTTGTTTTCGCGTGCTGTGAAACAGCCCCAGGGAGATCCGTCCATGACTCTGCACTCAGCTGGTGCCATCGCCTTCGGGCTCGTGCTCGTTCCGGCCTGCCTGAGCGCAGTGTTCTTGTTCCTTCTGTTCGGTATCGTCATCGCGCCCGCGGTGTTCGCGAAGGCGGAGCGTGCGGAACGGGCGCGCAAGATCCTCGGGGACTTGCTGCCGTGGCTGCCGTTCTTCGGTCTGCTGGTCCGTTCCCGGCGCGGCAGCCGGTCCGATGATCAACGGACGCCGCCGCCGTGACCTCATTCGGACGTCGGCGGCCTGCCTGGCCGCGAACGGTCCGTGGGTCTGCCGCGCCATCGTCTGCGGGTCGGACCACCAGGCGACCAGCGAGTCCAGATCCGATTCCCGCAGGATCCGCAGCCCCACCAGCCGGCCGGTCAACGTGAAGTCCATCAGAACCACCCCTCCCTAGCGATGGTCGAGATCGTACCGAGCTACCGCCCCCGCGCCCCCTGCACGGCGCTGCGCGTCCGCTCCAGCGCGCGGGTGGTCCGGCTGAAGTTCCGCTGGGCCACGCCCACGAACAGGCAGTCGACCACCGTCAGCGCGGCGATCCGGCTGGCCATGGCGCCGGAGCGGAACGTGGTCTCGCGGACCGCGGTGGTCAGCACCAGGTCGGCGACGTCGGTGATCGGCGAGCGCGGGAAGTTGGTGATGGCGATGGTGCGGGCCCCGTTGTCGTGCGCCTCGGCCAGGGCGGTGACGGTGGCCGGGGTGGCGCCGGTGTGCGAGACGCCGATCGCGACGTCGCCCCGGCCCAGCAGCGCCGCCGAGGTCAGCGCGGCCTCGGCGTCCGGCCAGGCGAAGGCCCGGTGCCCGATCCGGTGCAGCTTCTGGTGCAGGTCCAGGGCGATCAGGGCGCTGGCCCCGATCCCGTAGACGTCCACGGCGCCGGCCGACACCACGGCGTCCACCGCGCGCTCCAGCACCTGAAGGTCCACCTGCGCGACGGTGTCCTCCACGGCGCGCGCGTCGGCGTAGCCGAGCTTGGTCACCACGTCGGCCAGCGAGTCGCCCGGCCCGATGTCGCCGCCGGCGGTGTGGGCGGTGGCGGCGGCGTCCTCGATCCCGGCCGCGGCGGCCAGCCCGATCCGCAGCTCCGGGTAGCCCTTGAGTCCGACCGCGCGGCAGAAGCGGATGACCGTGGTCTCCGAGGTGTCGCAGTCCGCGGCCAGCTCGCTGATCGTCTTGGCCGCGACGCCGGCCGGGTCGGCGATCGCCGCCTCGGCCACCCGGCGCTCCGAGGGCGGCAGCGTCGGCAGCAGGGCCCGGATCCGCACCAGCACGGTCGGCGGCGGCCCGGCCTCGCCGATGACCAGCGTGGAGACGCCGGTCGCGGCCGAGGCGGCGGGCACCGCGCCGCGGCCGCCGCGGGACTGCCGATTCGCGCCACTGCTCATGACGTGATCCTAGAGCCAGGCCCGGCGCCGTCGGTACCGCCGTTGAGGGAGCCTCCGGAACCGCCTTCCCGCACGTCACCAGGTGGGACTTCGAACCCGTGGGCGACGCCGTCGGCAACCCCGTGGGCATCCCCGTGCCCGACCCCGTACGCGGCGGCCACCGCGCCGTGCAGCGAGCGCCGCAACTGCCGGGCCCGGTTGTCCCGGCCATACAGCACCGCATTGGTCAACAACACGCACCAGATCCCCGAGACCGGGTCGAACGCCAGGCTGGTCCCGGTGAACCCGCTGTGCCCGGCCCCGGTCGGCGGCCACCGGTCGGACATGAAATCGAACGAGTCGCCGCGCAGCGTCCAGCCCAGCCCGCGCCGGCCGTCCAGCCCCTCGGTCTGGCAGCGCAACGCCTCGGCGCGCATGGCCGAGGACAGGATCGGGCTGTCCTCGGCGAGCCATCCGCCGCGCAGGTACGCCGCGAGGTCGGAGGCGGTGCCGAACAGGCCGGCCTGGCCCGCGACGCCGCCGAGGCTTTCGGCGTTCTCGTCGTGCACCACGCCGGACTTCGCGTCCTGACGCCCGGGATCGTCGAACCAGTTGGCCTCGGTGGCGGCGGCGGGCCCGGAAGGCAGGTAGCCGGTGGCGGTCATGCCGAGCGGCTCGGCGACCAGCTCGCGGAACGCCTCCTGCAACGGCTTGCCGGTGAGGTCGGCGACGATCTGCCCCAGCAGGATGAAGCCCAGGTCGGAGTACTTAACTCGGCTGCCCACCGGCGCCTCCAACGGCTCGGCGAGCACGGCCGCTAACCGATCCTCGGCCGTCCCGGGCAGCCGCCACACCTCCAGGATCGCGGGCAGCCCTGAGGAGTGGGCGAGCAGATGCCGGACGGTCACCCGGTCCTTTACCCGGTCCTTCACCTGGTGCTTCCCGAATCCGGGCAGGTACTTCAGCACCGGATCGTCCAGCCCGATCTCCCCGGCCTCGACCAGGCGCAAGACGCACGGCAGCGTGGCCGTCACCTTCGTCAGCGACGCCAGGTCGTAGAGCGTGTCCGGGCTGACCCCGGCCCCGAACGCGGCGCCGTGCACCGGCCCGTCGCTCCCGCGGCCGTACATCAGCACCGCGCCGGGCACCACGCCCGCGCGCACGGCCTCGGCGACGATCTCACCGGGATCGGCACCCACCACAAAATCGCCGCTCACCATCGGTTCCTTCCCGCGTGGGGCCGGTGGTAGGTTTCCACCGTCAACATGCCTGAAGACGTTAGCAAATGACGACAAGCTTAGTGACAGAGCTTAGTGACAGAGAGCCGCTATGCGCCAAGCGATTCCCGAAGACCTGCCGGCCCTGCGGTCCCTGGCCCGCACCGGCCTCATCTACGACCCCGACACCGACGCGGTCGTCGACCTGCTGTGGTCCTCCGCCGCCGAAGGGTGCCGGATCGTCCTGGAGGACGGCGCGGACAGCGCGGACAGCGACGACAGGGCGGGCGGCGCGGCCGCCGCGAACTCCGAGAGCTCGGGCCGGATCATCGGCTTCGCCCTCGGCTCACTGCGCCCGGCCCGCGACGAACAGCCGGCCACCGGACACGTGGAGCTCATCGTCGTCGGCCCGGAGCACCGGGAACAGGGCCACGGACGCGCACTGCTCGCCGAGTTGGAGCGTCGCCTCGTCACCGTGGGCGCAGCCCGGCTGCGCATCCGCGGCAACCCGCCGAACTTCGCCTGGCCCGGCATCGACATCCGCTACACCCCGGCGGTCTGCCTGGCCGCGGCCGCCGGCTACGAGCGGCTGCTCGACGCCAACAGCATGCTGGTCAACCTGGCCGCGGCGGACCTGGCGACCGAACAGGACGTGGAACGCCTGGCCGAGGCGGGCATCGAGGTGCGGCGCGGCCGGCCCGAGGACGAGGCCGCCCTGCGCGCCTGGTCCGACGAGGAGTTCGGCGGCACCTGGGGCCAGGAAGCCGCGATGGCGCTGCGCAAGGACCCGCCGACGCTGCACGTCGCGGTCCGCGACGGCGCGTTCCTCGGCTTCGCCGGCCACGGCATGCAGCGCGTCGGCATGTTCGGGCCGATGGGCACCGACGAGGCGGCGCGCGGCCTGGGCATCGGCGCCGTACTGCTGCGCCGTTGCCTGGCCGACCAGCGTGCCGCCGGGATCGACGTCGTCGAGATCGGCTGGGTCGGCCCGGCGCGGTTCTACTCCAAGACCGTCGGGGCGCGCCTGGGCCGGGTCTTCTGGGCCTTCGAGAAGCCGGTCACCGCATGACCGTCTCAGGGCTCGAACGGTTGGTCCACGCCGGGAAACCGTTCGCCGGTCAGCGCGTCGGGCTGCTGACTCACCCGGCGGCGATCACCTCCGACGGCCGCCACGCCGCGCACGCGCTCCTGGACGCCGGCACCGACCTGCGAGCCCTGTTCGGCCCCGAACACGGAGTGCTGGGCACCGCGCAGGCCGGGGAATCGGAGTCCGCGGCGACCGATTCGAGCACCGGACTCCCGGTCTACGACACCTACAATCACAGCGTCGAGCACCTGTCCGGGATGCTGGCCGAGGCACGGATCGACGTGCTGGCCGTCGATCTGCAGAACGCCGGAGCCCGGTTCTTCACCTACGAATCAAGCCTCTACGACGCCCTGGCCGCCGCGGCGATGGTCGGCGTCCGGGTGTGCGTGCTGGACCGGCCGAATCCGTTGGGCGGACAAGCCGTCGCCGGGCCGATATTGGACGAGGCGTACTCCTCGTTCGTGGGACGGGCTCCGATCCCGGTGCGGCACGGCATGACGATGGGCGAACTCGGCGGCCTGTTCGCTGCCCGGCTCGGCGTCGAGGCGCCGGAGGTCGTGACGCTGGCCGGCTGGGACCCCGCGCGATTGTTCAGCGCGACCGGGCTGCCGTGGGTGCCGCCGTCGCCGAACCTGCCGACGCCGATCAGTGCTCTGATCTACCCCGGGACGTGCTTCCTGGAGGGGACGAACGTCTCGGTCGGCCGGGGCACCACGACGCCGTTCGAACTGCTCGGCGCGCCGTGGCTGGACCGCGGTTTCGCCGAGCGGCTGCGGGCCGCCGAGCCGGCCGGGATCGCGGTGCGGGAAGCGTATGCGACCCCTGCTTTCGACCGATACGCGGGCCAGCTGATCTGCGGCGCGCAGCTGCACGTCACCGACCCCGAGGCCGTCGATCCGCTGACCGTCGGCGTGACGGTGCTGTGCGCGCTGCGCGACGGCTGGCTGGGCCGGTTGCGGTTCCGGGACAAGCACTTCGACCTGCTAGCCGGGTCCGACAGGCTGCGGACGGCGCTGAACAAGGGCTGCTCCGCCGAGGAGATCCTGGACGAGTGGCGGGAGCCGGCCCGGCGGTTCGCCGAGGTGGAGCGGGAACCGTATCTGTTGTATGCGCGCGATGGAGAGTGCTGATGTCCGAGCTGGATGTGTTGACTGCCCGCGTTCTGCAGCCGGGTTTCGACGGCCGGGAGATTCCGGACTGGGTCCGCCGCCGGCTGGCCGACGGGCTCGGGTCGGTGATCCTGTTCGCGGCCAACATCAAGTCGCCGACGCAGCTGCGGGCGCTGACCGACGGGCTGCGGGCGGAGAACCCGGACATGTTCGTCGCCATCGACGAGGAGGCCGGGGACATCACGCGGCTGGAGGCGGCCACGGGATCGTCCTTCCCCGGGAACCTGGCGCTGGGGGCCGTGGACGACGTGGCGCTGACCGAAGCCGCGGCGCGCTCGATCGGGGCGCTGGTGCGCGCGGCCGGTATCGATCTGGACTACGCGCCGGTCGCCGACGTGAACAGCGAGCCGCGCAACCCGGTGATCGGCGCGCGCTCGTTCGGATCGGACCCGACGCTGGTGGCGCGGCACGTCGCCGCCGCCGTCCGCGGCCTGCACGCGGCCGGGGTCGCGGCGTGTGCCAAGCACTTCCCGGGGCACGGCGACACGGTCGTGGACTCGCACTTCGGCCTGCCGACCGTCACCGCGACCCTGGCGGAGCTGCGGCGCGACACCCTGCCCCCGTTCGCGGCCGCGGCGGAGGCCGGGGTGCGCGCGGTGATGGTCGCGCACCTGCTGATGCCCGAGTTCGACGCCGAACACCCGGCCTCCGTGAGCCCGGCGGTGATCGGCGGCCTGCTCCGCTCCGAGCTCGGCTTCGACGGCCTGGCGGTCAGCGACGCGATCGGCATGGCCGCCGTCCGGGAGCGCTACGGGCTCGCGGGCGCGGCGGTGCGAGCGCTGGCCGCAGGCATCGACCTGGTTTGTGTGGACAGCAACACCACGGACGCCGACCTGACCGCGATCACCGACGCGGTCGCGGCGGCGTTGCGGGACGGGACGCTGAGCGAGGCGCGGCTGGTGGAGGCTGCTGAGAGGGTCGCGGCGTTCGCCGAGTGGCGGCGGGCGGCGCGGGAGACCCCTGTCAACGCCGCCGACGCGACCGATGCGACCGACACCGCCGATGCCACTGACACCACTGACGCCACTGACATCGCAAATGCCGCCGATGCCGCGCGCGCCAGCATCGGACTCGCGGCAGCCCGGCGCGCGGCCACGGTGCTGCGTGCCGACGACGGCGCGCTGCCCCTGAAAGCCGCCCCGCACGTCGTCGAGGCCGTACTCCCCCGCAGCCTCGCGACCTGCCTCGCCGAACTCCTGCCCGGCACCACGAGTTCGCAGCTCGCCGCCACCACCGAGGTCCCCGCCGACCGACCGCTGGTCATCGTGGTCCGCGGCATCCAACGCTCCCCCGAGGACCTGGAACGCGTCACCAGCCTGGTGAAGGACCGCCCCGATACGATCGTGGTCGATCTCGGCGTCGCGCACATCGACCCGGGCGGCGCGGCCTGGATCGCGAGCTACGGAGCCTCGCGGGTCTGCCTCCAGGCCGCAGCGGAGATCCTGACCGGCAGGTAACGTCGCGACGGGAGGACGACGGGAGGACCCAACCATGACCGACCTCGACAACCAGACCCCCTACTGGGACGCCGTCGCCACAACGAAGCGCTTCACCCACCCGCTGCACGCGCCCTGGACAGCGGCGATCGGCCGGGACGCCGCAATCCTGGACTACGGCTGCGGATACGGCCGGACCATGACAGACCTCGCAGAGCTCGGCTTCACCGATCTGACCGGCGCCGACAGCTCAGCGGGGATGATCGGCACGGCCCGCACGCAGCACCCGACGATGCGGTTCGAGCTCGTGGACACCCCGCCCACACTGCCGTTCCCCGACGCGAGCTTCGACCTGGCAGTCCTGTTCGCAGTCCTGACCTGCATCCCGGGCGACGCGGCCCAGCGACGGCTGATCGACGAGCTCAGTCGGATCCTCAAACCCGGCGGCCTGCTCTACGTCAGCGACCTCCTGCTGGGCGACGACCCGCGCAGCCGCGAACGCTACGAACGATTCGCTGCGGCACACGGCAACGGCACTAATGGGGTCTTCGCTTACGGGGTCTTCGAGACCAGCGACGGGGCCGTGTGCCGGCACCACCCGGCCGATCACTTCGCGACGCTGCTGGACGGCTTCGAGGTCCAGGACACCCGACGGATCGGCGTGGCCACCATGAACGGGAACGCGGCAGCTGGGATTCAGGTTCTGGTGCGCAAGCCGGCAGCGGGCTAGAGGTGCTCGGAGTTTGCGGGCTGGGCTGCGGTTTTTTTGTTGGTTTTCAAGGCTTTTTACGGCCTTCGGTTATGGTTGTGCCGGTTCGGGGTTCGGGTCGGCGGGTGTGTTTGTCGGCTGCCGGTCTTCGCGTTCACGACCCCGCCGCACCTCAGGCCTCTTCAACCCCGGCAAGTTGGAACAAGAGCCAGATCAAGAGCCAGATCAAGAGCCAGATCAAGAGCAAGATCAAGAGCAAGATCACAGGCAAGATCACAAGATCAACTGCACAGGCAAGATCAACTACAAGATCAAGAGCTGTGATGAAGGGCCGGCGCCTCCGGCGGGGGCTCTCGGCTCCCTCGGGGAACTGGCGCTGCTCCATAGGGTGGCCGGGTCAGGGCCCTGCGGCGGCGGTTTGTGAGGTGGTGCGGTCCGTTCCCCTCGCTCGCGTCGTCAGCCCCAAGGGGTACAGCGCCGAACCCCGGGAGTAAAGTCCGCGCCCTTACGATACGCGCGCAGGTGGCAGCCGCGTACAGCGCGAACTTGACTCCCGAGAACCGGCACTGTAGGCAAAGCCCTGCCGACGCGACCGAGGGGAACGAACCGAAAACCGACCGGAAGAAAAGCAACCGCAGGGCCCGTAGACGCGGGCTGGGCGGTGCCGCTGCCGGTAAGAGCGTGGCGACGGGCCGCTGGTCAGTTGGTCAACGGCGTGCCCGGGTGCGGTATGCGGCAACGGACCGGCCGCGCTCACAGCAGTCTGCCTCCGACTGCCGACATCCCCCAGCGCGCACCTTGCTATCCGCCAGCATCGGCCTTGGCGGCCTGGCGAGCCCGCGCCCGCGCCCGCATCTGCGCTCGCACTCGCACTCGCACTCGCACTCGCCAGCCTAGAATGCGCACTCTGGGACTGCCGCGCCGCCACACGCCGGACCGGCGGCCGAACTCGCCGAGTCGCCGGTACCCGCACCACTGGGCTTTGCACCTATCCGGCCGGTTTTCGGTTCGTTCCCCTCGGTCGCGTCGGCAGGGCTTCGCCTACAGTGCCGGTGGCCGGGAGTCAAGTTCGCGCTATACAAACCGCAGCATGCAGCCCCGACCGCAAGCGCGCGGACTTTACTCCCGGACACCGGTGCTGTACCCCTTGGGGCTGACGACGCGACCGTGGGGAACGAACCGCAACCACCTCACAAACCGCCAGCGCAGGGCCCTGACCGGACCACCCTATGGAATTGCGCCAGTTCCCCGAGGGAGCCGAGAGCCCCCGCCGGAGGCGCCGGGCTCTTCATCACAGTTTTTGACCTTGATCTGGCTCTTGATCTTGCTGTTGATCTGGTTCTTGCTCTAACTTGCCGGAGTTGAAGAGGCCTGAGGCATGGCGGGGTCGTGAACGCAGGAACCGGCAGCCGACAAACACACCCACCGACCCGAACCCCGAACCGGCACAACCATAACCGAAGGCCGTAAAAATCGCCTTTCAACCCACACACCAACCGCACCCGGCCCGCAAACTCCAGCCCCCAAAGAAGATCCGAATCCCGAACAGCCCACAGCACTGCGCCCCACCAACACCGCGCCCCACCAGCACTACTCCCGACCAACACCGCACCCCACCAGCAC
>NZ_JAAFZA010000089.1 GCF_015356865.1 Catenulispora pinisilvae | reverse complement strand
GTCCGGGAAGCGGCGGCGGCGCTCGACGGCGATCCGGCGCGGGCCGAGGCGCTCCGCGACCTCACCCTCGGCCCCCGCCACCTGTCGCTCCTGGTCTTCCTCCTCCTCGACGGCCCGATGACCGTCAACGACCTGGCCGCGCGCCTCCAACTCGCCCCGACCACCGCCAGCCTCCTGATCGCCGACCTCAGCCGCAAAGGCGTCCTGCACCGCACTGAGGACGACGCCGACCGCCGTCGCCGCATCATCAGCATCACCCCCACGGCCCGCCCCGCCATCGAGACCTGGCTCGCTCCCGGCGCCGCCGCCTGGCGCCGCGCCCTCAGTCCCCTGACCCCCGCCCAACGCCGCACGGTCATCGACACGCTGCTGGCATATGAGGCCGCGGTGGGGGAGTTGCGCGGCACGTGAGGATGGCTCCAACAATGTGAACCGGCCCCGAAAACAACAATCGGGCCGCCCGGCGCCGTTGCCGCCGCGACCCGATCACTTCCGATGAGACCCCGCCGCCTCACCGCATCGCGCATCTCCTCGTCAAGCCGCTGCTGCTCGCCATACCGCTGCTCGCTACCGCTGCTCGCGTAGCCGCTGCTCGCTATACCGCCGCTTGCGCAGCCGCCGCTTGTGAAACCGCTACGGCTCTCCCATCCGCTACGGCTCTCCCATCCGCTACCGCTCTCCCAGCCGCCACCGCCGCTCGTGAACTTCGCGCCGCCGCCACCCGCCGCTCACGCCGCCACCGTCGGAATCCGCTCCAGCCACCGCGCGTGCTGCAACGTCGAGATCAGCGCGATGGTCGACTCCGCACCCTGATTCGGGTTGCGCCAGTCCAGTCCGAGTCCGTCGTAGCCGCCGCCGGTCGCCTCGTCGATCAGCGGGATGCCGCTGTCGTTCACGCCGAGGAACCAGTCGATCGACATGCGGACGCCGGTCAGCCACTTGCGATCGCGGGTCACCGCGTACGCGCGGGCGCACGCGTCGGCGTAGGCCGCGGCCTCGATCGGCTGCTGGTGGTAGGCCGGTCTCGGGTCGCCGAGGGACCAGCCGCCGGCCGGGGTCGGTGACAGGTGTCCCTCGCGCGTCGACAGCGCGAGCAGCCACTCCAGCAGCGCCAGGCCGTCGCGCAGCAGGGCTTCGTCGCCGACGTGTTGGCCGGCGGCTATCAGGGCCTCGGGCAGGGCCGCGTCCCCGTACTCCAGGCGCGGCTCGGGCCAGGGCCAGGCGGGGTCGGACCCCGGCCGGCCGATGGTGACGGCCGCGTCGGCGAGCAGGCTGAGCGCCGCCGGGTGGCCGGGGTGGGCCTCGGCGACTTCGGCCGCGCCGAGGGCGGCGTAGGCCATCGCGTGGTTGAGGCGGCTCTGGGGGCCCAGACCCGCGCGCAGCTTGGCGCCGTCGTCGAAGCGTTCCAGGGCCACCGCACGGATCCACGGTGTCGGCCCCCGGTTGGCGGCGGTGCCGAGCGCCCACACCCCGCGCCCCCACCACTCGCCGGTCTCCGGCTCGTCGTGCCACACCCGGTCCAGCCCCATCCGGTTGTGGAAGCCGCGTTCGCGGTCCTGCGCGTGCAGCAGGAACGCCAGGTAGATCTCCGCCAGCCGCACCAGTTGCTCAGACGGTTCGGGCTCACGGCACACCACGATCAGCCCGCGGGTCACATCGTCCACGCAGTACCCGTGCCATCGTTTCGGGATCGGTCCCCTGGCGTGCTCGAACAACCCGGTGTCGTCGCTCATCCGCGCCAGGTGCGCGAACGACGGCTCCGGGGTCGTGCCGGACAGCAGTCGTCGCAGTTCCTGGTCGGACGGCCGGGTGTCGAGATGGTCCTCGATCGTCATCGGATCAGACTCCTTTCTGCCGAAACCGGCGGCATACCCGATTTGGGCGAGCTTAAGCGCTCTGCTTACGCCGGAAATACGCCCCTACGCGCCCCATGCCGTCCTCACCCCACAGGGTGAGAACCCGGGCCGCGATCTCCTCCTCCGGGATCTCGTGCCGAACCCGGTTCGCAACCTAGCGTGACTTCTTAGGCGGATCTCCCGCTTGGTCCGATATCTGAGGATTGACTTAATGCTTGAAGCGTCCGCCCTGACGAAACGCTACGGCGACAAAACCGCCGTCGACCACCTGACCTTCTCCGTCCGCCCCGGCATCGTCACCGGCTTCCTCGGCCCGAACGGGGCCGGCAAGTCCACGACGATGCGCATGTTGATCGGCCTGGACCTGCCCACCGAAGGCCGCGCCACGGTGCGGGGCCGCTCCTACGCCGACCACCCCGCACCGCTGCACGAAGTCGGCGCCATGCTGCAGGCCCGGGCCGTGCACCCGGGACGTTCGGCGCGCGACCACCTGCGCACCCTCGCCGCCACCCACGGGATCCCGTCGCGCCGGGTCGACGAGGTCATCGACCTCGTCGGGCTCCGATCGGTGGCCACGCGCCGTGCCGGCGGCTTCTCCCTGGGTATGGCGCAGCGCCTGGGCGTCGCTGCGGCCTTACTCGGCGATCCGGCGACGTTGATCCTCGACGAACCGGTGAACGGCCTGGACCCCGAAGGCGTGCTGTGGATCAGAACCCTGCTGAAGCGCCTCGCCGCCGAGGGCCGCACAGTCTTCGTCTCCAGCCATCTGATGTCCGAGATGGCCCTGACCGCCGAGCACCTCGTCATCATCGGCCGGGGCCGACTGCTCGCGGACTGCTCGGTCGCCGATTTCACCCGGAGCGCGGCCAAGAACACCGTCCGGGCTCGAACCCCTGACGCCGAACTGCTGCGAACACGACTGGCCGGGCCGGACGTGACCATCACCGGCGACGACACCGGGGACTTGATCGTCTCCGGTCGCACCGCCGAGCAGATCGGCCGGATCGCCGCCGGACTGGGCATCGTCCTGTATCAGCTCACTGACCAGGTGGCATCGCTGGAGGAGGCCTTCATGGAACAGACCAAGGACGCGACCGAATACCAGGCCGTCGCATGAGCGCCGACTTCGTGACGCCGTCGCCCGCGGCCTTCCACGGCCGCGTCACGCAAACCCGAGTCCTGCACTCGGAATGGCTCAAGCTCTCCACGATCCGCTCGACCTACATCACCGCCGCCCTGACCCTCGTCGTGACCATCGGCCTGGCGATCGTCACCTGCTGGGGCCAGTCCGACCACTACGCCTGGATGGCCCCCGACCTGAAAGCCCGTTGGGACCCGGCCGGCTGGAGCCAGATCGGCTTCACCTTCTCCCAGCTCTCGATCGGCGTCCTCGGCGTGCTGACGGTCACCGGCGAGTACACGTCCGGGATGATCCGGGCCACGCTGGGCGCCGTGCCCGAACGCTGGCCGGTTCTGGAGGCCAAGGCCGCGGTGTTCGGGGCGGCCGCGCTGGTGCTCAGCATGATCGGATGCCTGGCTGCCTTCTACGCCGGGCAGACGATGTTCGCCGGGAAGCACATCGGGACCACGCTGTCAGCGCCCGGCGTGGCCCGTGAGATCTTCGGCACCGCGTTCTACGTGACCTTGGTGGGCCTGTTCGGCATCGCGCTCGGCGCGCTGGTGCGTTCAACCCCGGGCGGGATCTCCTGCCTGCTGGGGATCATCACGATCCTGCCGCTGGTCGCCCGCGGACTGCCGGAGAACTGGTACAACGCCCTCGCACCGTACCTGCCGAGCAACGCCGGGACCGACATCACCCGGCTCTACCACACGCCGCATACGCTGTATCCATGGCCTGGATTCGGGTTGTTCGCGCTATACGTGGCCGGCACGTTCGCCGTGGCCACGGTGCTGCTTAAGAGACGCGACGCGTGATCGCTCCTCTGGGCCGCCGCCGTAGCCGCGCCACCGATTTGGCGCTGGCCGCGGCGGCGGCCGTGATCCCGGTCTTGATCGCGGCGTCGGTGTTCTCCGGCCACCTGTATCTGCTGGCCTTCCAGCTCGGTCTGGTGGTGCCGCTGACGTGGCGACGCCGGTCGCCGGTCGCCGTGTTCGGGGTCGTATACGCGATCGTCTTCGTGCAGTACCTCGTGACGCCGGTGAACGTGCCGAGTGATGCGGCGTTGTTGGTGGCGCTGTACCTGGTGGCCGTGAACCGGGAGCTGCGAACGGTCTGGTCCCTGGGCGCGATGACGTCCATCCTGGTGTTGCTGGACGGACTCCGGCTGGTCCCGAACCACACCTCGGGTTGGGCCGTCGTCGAGTCCGCGATCGGGATGGCCGCTCTGGTGATCGCGGCGGCCGCGATCGGTGCGTACGTCCGCAGCCGGCGCGCCTACCTCGACGCCGTCGCCGACCGGGCCGCGCGGGCCGAGCGCGAGCGGATCGCGCGGGAGATGCACGACGTCGTCACCCACAGCCTGTCGGTCATGGTCACGCTCGCCGACGGCGCCAAGGCCGCGGCCGGGCCCGGCCCGGCGGGCGAGGCGATGGGCATGGTGGCGACCACGGGACGGCAGGCGCTGGTCGACATGCGGCGCTTCTTGGCGGTGCTGCGGGACGACGAGCCGGACGCGGCACGGCATCCGCAGCCGGGGATCGCCCAGCTCGAAGAGCTCGCCCGCACGGTTCGGGCGGCCGGGCTGCCGGTGCGGCTGGCGTTCGAGGGCGACGCGGCCGGGCTGCCGACCGCGGTCCAGCTGACCGTCTATCGGGTGGTTCAGGAGTCGCTGACGAACACGTTGAAGCACGCCGGTTCCGGCGGCGACGCGCGGGTGCGGGTGACCCGCGGGGAGGACTACGTCGACATCGAGGTCTGCGATGCCGGCGGCCCGAGCCCGAGCCCGAGCCCGAGCCCGAGCCCGAGCCCGAGCCCGAGTCTGAACCCGAGTCTGAGTCCGAACCTGAGCCCGAGCCCGAACCTGAGCCCGAGTCTGAACCCGAGTGCGTCGTCGAAGGCCGGACACGGGGTCGAGGGGATGCGGGAACGCGTCGCGGCGTATGGCGGCCGGCTCGACGCCGGTCCGCGGGCCGGCGGGGGCTGGCGAGTCCGGGCCTGGTTGCCGCTCACGGACGCGGCGCTCACGGGTGCGGCGGCGATGTGACCCACGACGAGCGAATCAGCATCCTGCTGGTCGATGATCAGCCGCTGACCCGCGTCGGCTTCGGCCTGCTGTTCGGCGCCGAGCCCGACATGGAAGTGGTCGGTGAGGCCTCCGACGGCGTCGAGGCGATCCGGCAGGCGCGTCGCCTCCGGCCCCGGGTGGTGCTGATGGATGTCCGGATGCCGGTGATGGACGGGGTCGAGGCGACGGGGGCGATCGTGGCGGCCGTGCCGGAATCGCGCGTGCTGATCCTGACCACGTTCGATCTCGACGAGTACGCGTTCGACGGACTGCGGGCCGGGGCGTCGGGCTTCCTGCTCAAGAACGCACTGCCCGCCGATCTGCTATCCGCGATCCGCACGGTCGCCGCCGGCGACGCGGTCGTCGCGCCCCGGGTGACCCGGCGGCTGCTGGAGACCGTGGCGCATCGGCTGCCGAGCTCGTCCGGCGCTGTGGCGGACAGCCGACTGGACCGGCTCACGCCCCGGGAGCGGGACATCCTGATCGAGGTGGCGCTCGGTAAGTCGAACACTGAGATCGCGGCGGACCTGTTCTTGTCGGAGAACACGGTGAAGAGCCACTTCAAGCACGTGCTGGCGAAGCTGGGCCTGCGGGATCGGGTGCAGGCCGTGATCTTCGCCTACGAGAACGGGCTGGCCTAGCGCCCGGGCCCACCTCTAGACCTGCCCCTGCCCCTGCTCTTGCGCCCGTTCCCGCTCCTGACCCACCTGCCGCTGCCGGATGCTGAAGAACGCGAAGCCCACCAGCAACTGCGGCAGCTCGGCGGTCGCCCCGAACTGGCTGTCGTGGAAGTTGAAGATCTCGGTGACGAGCAGATCGAGCAGGAGCGCGGTCTTGGCGAGCTGGTAGGACGCCAGCTTCCGTCCCCGGAGCCGCAGGGCCAGGGCGGCCACGACCAGGACCGCTGACACGCCGCGCGTGACGGCGCTGGCCGTGATGGACGCGTTGTCCGTGCTGTGCGGGGTCTCGGTGAGGGCCTGCGCGATGAAGATGATCGCGACGATGACGCGGGACAGGACCAGGAGCGTATACGCGACCGCCTCGGACCAGCGGAGCTCGGCCACCCGATACGCCCAGCGACGCACCGAGGCCGTGACCCGCACGAGCACACTCGGCTCGCGCACCCGAGCCAGGTCCAGCAACCGCAGAACGGCGTCGCCGTCGGGCGCGGGGCACCCGTCGAGCAGCCGGGCCGCCCGCTCACGCTCATCCGATGTCAGGCCGCTGACCAACCCGCCGGCCGCGATCTGCGCCGCACCGGCCAGCCGCGTGGCCTCCTCACCGGCATCGGCGACCGTGTCCCGCCCCAACAGCGAGGCCACCACCAGCAACGCGGCGAACACCAAGTAGATGATCGCGGCAGCCGGCCGATAGAAATAGTCATTGGTGGTGGTCAGGTACTTCCCGACCTCATCCACGAAAAGCCCGATCCCGACCCCGCCGAGCAACGCGGTCCACACCCGCGCCCGCTCCCCGGCCCACACCAGCGCCACGGTCAGCGCGGCGATCATCAACAGCCCGCCCCACACCACATGCCCGATGTGGATCCCGCCGCCCCCGATGCGCGGATACCCGGTAGCGGCCAGATAGGCCCGCGTAATCAGCACGGTGGCGATCCCGGCCAGCGCCATCAGCCGCAACCGCCCCGCCCCGTCCGCGAGCCGGAGCCGACGATGTCCCCGCGGGGGCGGGGCTGCGGTCGTGGTCATCGGACGAGGGTATCGGACGACGTGCCGCTGGGAGCGTTACACGAAAGCGGCCCCGCCCAAAAGGCGGGGCCGCTCCCTCAGCGCTGTTCTCTGTCAGCAATACCTGCTGTCTTCAGCAGTACGCTCCGCAGCGGTACCGCCTTCGACAACACCAGTCCTCAGCAGTGACTGTGCCGGCTGTCGACCGGCACGTACGCGCCGCTCAGCTACCGGCGGTGAAAGCCGCCAGCCCGTTCGGCGTGCCCAGACCGGTCGGACCGTCATACCCCGGTCCGGCGGTGCAGTAGTACGACGGCGAGCAGGTGCCGTTGTTGCCAGTCGTCACGTCGTTCAGGTTGCTGGTGTGCGCGTACGGGTACGACGCCGGGACGTCGTTGGCACCCGGGGTGCCGGCCAGCGCGTAGACCGAGGCGATGATCGGCGAGGCCGCCGAGGTACCGCCGTAGACCGCCCAGCCGCTGCCGCCGTAGGTCTGGTACACGGCCACGCCGGTGGCCGGGTCCGCGACCGCGGCGACGTCCGCCACCATACGCTTGGTGCAGCCGGTGTCGGTCTGCCAGGTGGGCTTGGTCTCGTCCGAGGAGCAGCCGGAGCCCGCGCCCTCGCTGCTGCTGGTGTTCCAGACCGACTCGCTCCAGCCGCGGCTGCTCGAGTCCTTGGTCAGCGAGGTGCCGCCGACCGCGGTCACGAACGGCGAGGACGCCGGGTACTCGGTGCCGGCCGCGTAGGCGCCGTCACCGGAGGACGCGGTGATCGCCACGCCGGGGTGGTTGAAGTAGCTGGAGTCGGACTGCGCCTCGGTGCCGTCCTCGTTGCCGCCGTAGCTGTTCGAGACGTACTTCGCACCCTGGCTCACGGCCTGGTTCACCGCGGTGCCCAGGTCGGACATGTTCGCCGAGTTGGCCTCGACCAGCAGGATGTGGCAGCCCGGGCAGGTCGCCGAGACCATGTCCAGGTCCAGCGAGATCTCGCCGGCCCAGCCGGTGTCGCCGGTCGGGTAGTTGGTGCTGCCGTCCTGGGCGATCTTGGAGAAGCAGCCGTTGGCGGTGCTGCACTCCGGAAGGCCGTAGGTGGAGCGGTAGGTCGCCAGGTCCGACTCGGCGTTCGGGTCGTCCTGGGCGTCCACGATCGCGACCGTCTGGCCCGAACCGCCGTTGGTCGGCAGGTTGTAGGCGCTCTGCAGGTCCGACGGTCCGTAGCCGGAAGGCGTGTCGTTCGCCGACATGGCGCGCGCCTTCTTGTCCGTGCGCTTCAAGGCGAAGCACGTCGCGTAGCCCGGGTGCACGGCCTGGCTACAGACGTGTGCAGAGGTCGGGCCGGACGCCGCCGGTGCGGGCGCGGCCTCGGCGGCGACCGCGCCCCCGGCTATCAGCGCGCTGGCACCCAGGAGGGCGGCGGCGACACGCGGCGCTGCGTGTCCCCGCTTGTTCCGTGTGAGGTGGAACACTCTTGCTCCTTGTCGAAGTAGGGCGAGTGTGGTGGCGGTACGGACCAGGCGGCGCGAGAGTTCACAACACCTTGATCCGTGCTAGTACTATCGCTGACCGTAGTAACGTTCATAAAGGGCGACAGCGGCAAAGCTTTAGTAAAGCCCGAATAGGGAAAACCCTTGCCGAACCCTGGTAAACAGTGACGAAGTGGGGTTTCGTCCCGTTGTCGGCGCCGATGAGAGCTAGTACCCGGATCGCGAATACGAAACCGATATAGCGGCGCTGATTTACCGGACTTATCGGAAGGAAACGGCGGAAACCGACAAGCCCAGCGCGTCGCCGTCGGGGTCCGGCGGACAGCCGTGGACCACCGACACCACCGAGATCGCGGCCAGCAGCACCGGGACGACGATCAGCAGCAACGAACCGAGCGCGCCCAGAGCCAGTCCGCGCCGGCCGATTTTGCGTTGCGGGTAAAGCCGGGTCACCCGCGAGGAGGCCGCCGGCCGCCGGTCGATCCCGATGCCGAGTGCGAAGCCCGGCGCACTCCCGGCCCCGGCCCCCAGCACGGCGAGCGCGGAGACCAGCGCCGCCGTCCCGCTGCGCTTCACCGCGGCGTCGTCGGCGATGAACTCCACCAGCCGCCGGGTCTCCTCCTCGGCCAGCCCCAGCAACCGGATCCGCGGCGCGGTGCGGTGGATCGCGCGGGCGAAGGCGACGGCGAAATGGTGCCGGCCGGCCAGGTGCGCGCGCTCATGCGCCAGCACCGCGCCGAGTTGCGACGGCGACAACCGGGTCAGGGCACTGCTGGTGATGACGATCGTGCCGGGCCGGCCGGGCAGGCAGTAGCAGCCCGGCTCGTCGTGGTCCAGGACCAGGACCCCCAACTCCTCGTCGGCCCGGGCCAGGATCCGCAGGATCTCGATGTGCTTGCGCCGGGTCCGCCAGGCCGAGTAGAACGTGGCCGTCAAACAGAATGCGACCCGCAGTAGCAGCGCCCCGGCGGCGATCAGGCCGAACCAGCCCAGGAACGGGCCGACGGAGGAGTCGTCGTTGATCGGCAGCTGGTCGGCGCAGCGGTCGATCTCCGGATCCAGGTGCGAGAGCGTGTCGAGCAGCGTCAGCCCGAGCGCCAGCCCGGCGGTCGTGGCCGCGGTCAGGAACGAGCAGGTCACCACCTGGAGCATCACGACCGTCAGCCGCGGCAGCCGTTCGGTCGGCCAGCGGGTGAGCAGCCGGGGGCCGAGCAGGACCAGGAGCAAGGCGTAGGAACCCAGGATGAGCGCGGCTATCACGGCTCGACTTCCGGGCCGCTGGAGGCGATGCGCGAGAACGAGCGCGAGCCGAGGGGGTCGGCCGGCGCGCGGACGACGGTGCCGGCCTGGTCCCGTTCCGTCGGCGCCGAGCCCCCGAGCTGGTTCATCCCCGAGTGCGTTCCTCTCCCCGGCCTCACCGGTGTGCGCGGCAGCCGCTGGGAGATTTGTCGCGTCGCCGTCTGGGGTGGAGAGTAGCGAACAGATCAGTGGGCGTGAACCATTCGCTGGATATCGGCGACGGGCGCCAGGGGTGGGCGCGGGTAGCGCGGGCGATACGACGGCCAGTGGCAAGGCCGTCGGCACCGCATCAGTACGACATCAGTGCGACATCAGCACGACGACAGCACGGACTCAGCAACTCGCCCGGTCCCGGGTCCACACCAGCGCCCGGTTCCGCGCCTCCCGATGCACCCGCTCCACCCGCAGCACGATGATCGCGTGGTCCCCGGCCGGATACTCGTGCTGGGTGAAGCACTCCAGCCAGATCGGCGACCCCTCCAGGAATATCGCCCCGTTCTCGTTCTGATGCCAGGCGATGTCGGCCAGCCGCCCCGCGCTGTCGCGCGAGGCCAGCTGCCGGGTCTTCGAGGCGTGGCTCTCGCCCAGGACGGACACCCCGAGGTGCGCCGCCCGGGCCAGCACCGGCCAGGTGGTGGAGGTGCGCTGGATGGCGACCGACACCATCGGCGGCTCGTGTGAGACGCCGACGGTGAACGAGGACACGACCATGGTGACCGGCGTGCCGTCGACGACGGCGCCGACCGCCGCCACCGTCGACGGGATGTCGCCGAAGACCCTCCGGATGTCGTGGGCGTCGTCGATGAAGTCGATGAACTCGTCAGTCATGGCGGATCCTGTTCAGTGCTCTAACCGAATTCAGTGCTCTAGCCGAATTCAGTGCGTTGGCCGAAATCCGGGTTCAGGCCGAGGGCTCGGCGGCCAGATTGTCCACGTGCGGCTCGACCGTCACCGCGGACCGCACCGGCGAGGAGACCTGGGTCTGGCTGCGCGAGGCCCAGTCCCGGATCCCGGCGAGCACCATGAAGAAGAAGATCCCGTAGACGATCCCGGAGAAGTACAGGTGCGAGTGCACCGCCAGCGGCACGCCGACCAGGTCCACGGCCAGCCACGCGAACCAGAACTCGACGTAGCGCCGGGCCTGTGTGTACATCGCGATGACCGTCCCGGTGAAGATCCAGGCGTCGCACAGCACCATCCACCACGGCGCGCCGGGGTAGAAGGACCAGTTCATCGCCTTCAGGAACGCGCCCAGCACCCCGGTCCCGAGGACCATCGCCGCGATCAGCGTCAGCCGGACCGGCCAGGAGGCCCAGCCGACCACGACCGAGCCCTGGCTCGCCTTGTTCCGGCGCCAGGTGGCCCAGCCCCAGGTGGCCGCGACGATGATGATGATCTGCCGGCCGGCGTTCCCGGTGAGGTGCACGTTCAGGCTGGCGACCAGCAGACAGATCGAGCCGAGGATCTGCACCGGCCAGGAGATGACCAGCCGCCGCAGCGCCAGGACCACGGTGGCCAGGGCGAAGATGTTGCCGAGGAAGTCCGACCAGTAGACGGGGAGCCCGAAGAAGCTGAATTGGTGGTTGAGCCAATCGAACGCGTGCATACGTATCTCCAGTGTTCCGTGGGTGGTGGTTGTTCCCCGTTCGATGTACTGCCTGCTCAGGGAGCCGGCTGTTGCGTTTCTCGCGCCGGGCTCGCGCACAGTTCGGCCAGTGCGCGGGCCCGGTGTTCTTCGGTGAGGGTGGCGGTGGTGGTCTCGACGTCTTGGGCCGCCGCGGCCACCAGGGCCTGGACGGAGCCGAACCGCACCGTGTCGCGGATGCGGGTGACGAGCCAGACCACCACATGCTCGCCGTACAGCTGGTCGTGCAGGTCGTGGCAGTAGACCTCGATGTGGACCTCGTCCCCGTCACAGAACGTCGGATTGGTGCCGACGCTCACCGTGACGGGATGCAGCCAGCCGTGGGCCGGCCGCGCCATCAGGCCGGCGTAGATCGCCGCCGGCGGTACCGGGGCGGCCGGGTCCGGCGCCACGTTCGCGGTCGGAAATCCCAGCCCGCGTCCGCGCCCGGCGCCGTGGACGACGGTGCCGACCACCTTGCCCAGCCATCCTCCGGCGCCCTGGACGGTCATGTCAGCTCACTGAGTTCCGTGCCGGTGCCCGGCCGCCGGGTGGTTCGCCGGGAGCGTCGGCCGCGCCGAGCCGGTGAGCCGTTCGCGCAGCGACTCGCCGTCCCGGTACTCCGTGGCCACGACGCCGCGCCGGCGCAGGACCGGCAGCACCGACTCGATGAAGTCGGTGGTCGAGGCCGGCTGCACGGTCGGGGCGAGCAGGAACCCGTCCAGGTCCGCGCCCTCGGCCAGGGTGCAGATCCGGTCGGCGATCTCCTCGGCGGTGCCGACGATCGGCTTGGCGCCGACACCGTGCGTGTGCCAGTCCCGCAGCACGTCGCCGACCGTCTTGTCGGCGAACCGCGCGAGCTGGGTCTGCGAGATCTCGGTGCTCAGCTCGGACATCGGGGTGTCGTGGGGGTAGGAGGACAGGTCGATCCCGGTGAACATCGCGTAGCTGGCGACGGTGACCTCGGGCCGCTGGGCGTCCAGGATGCGCTGGTAGCGGCGCTCGGCGTCGGTCGTGGTGGCGCCGACTACGCAGGCCAGGGCCGACATGATCTTCAGGTCCTCGGCCCGGCGTCCGGCGTTCACCGCCTCGGCCCGGATCGCCGAGGTGTGCCCGGCCAACTGCTCGACCGAGCCGTCGCCGATGAAGACGCACTCGCCGTGCCGGCCGGCCACCCGGCGCCCGGCCGGGGAGGCGCCGGCTTGGAACAGCACCGGCGTGCCCTGCGGGGAGTAGGCGGTGTTGCCGTAGCCCTCGGAACGGAAGTACTTGCCGGCGTGCTTGACCAGGTGCACGCGTTCGGGGTCGGCGAACCGGCCCTGCTTGTCCTTCTCCAGGGCGCCCGGCTCCCACGCGCCTTCCCAGTATTTGTAGACGACCTCGAGGAATTCCTCGGCCATCGCGTAGCGCTCGTCGTGCGCGACCATGTCCATGCCGAACGCCTTGACGGCGGTGTCGGCGGTGCCGGTGGTGACGATGTTCCAGCCCAGCCGGCCCTGGGAGAGCTGGTCCAGGGTGGCCATCCGGCGCGCGAACGAGTACGGCGGCTCGACCAGTACCGAGCCGGTGATGACCAGGCCGAGCTCGGAGGTCGCGGACAGCAGTGCCGCCGCGACTATCGCCGGGTCCAGGCGGGGCAGGTCCAGGCTCTCCTCGCTGGCGATCGCCGGCCGGGTGCCGCGCACCTCCGACCAGCCCCAGGCGTCGGCCAGGAACAGGAAGTCGAACTTCGCGTCCTCGCACAGCGCCGCGATCCGCTTCCAGTAGTCGAGGGTGTCGAACAGGTGCCGTTCGCTGTCCTCGTGCCGCCAGGTGGCGGTGCCGCCGGAGTTGGTCTGCGCGTTCTCGAACAGTCCGAGTTTGAGGGTCTTCATCGGGTCTTCTCCTGCTGCTGTGCGAATAGGTCAACCTCTTCGGCGGTGGGCATCGCGCTCTGCGCTCCCACGCCGGTCACGGACAGGGCCGCCGCCAGGACGGCGCGCTCGGCGGCCGCGCGGAGCGGTCGGCCCCGGACGAGCGAGTCGGCGAGGGCGCCGCAGAAGGTGTCCCCGGCGCCGACGGTGTCGACGGCCGCGACGCGCGGGGCGGGGATATGGACCGTTCCATCCTGATCATGAACGATCGCACCATCCGCGCCCAATGTCACCACCAGCGCCGAGACCGGCAGCGGATGCCGCGCCAACAATCTCCCGACCTCGCCGGACGTCGCAGGGACCGGCACGCCGAGCAGCGTGCACAGCTCGCCGAGGTTCGGGACGAGCACGTCCACGCGCTTGAGCACGTCGTCGTCGAACGCATACGCCGGCGCCGGGTTGAGGATCACGGTCGCGCCCTGCGCCGCGGCCCGGGTGATGGCCGCGCCGGTCACCTCCGGCGGGATCTCCCCTTGTGTCATCAGCACATCGCCGGCTGTCGTGAGTACCTCGGGAAGGTCGGCCACGGTCAGCTCCCGGTTGGCCCCGCCGTCCAGCACGATGGTGTTCTCGCCGGGCTCGTCGACGGTGATCAGGGCCAGGCCGGTGCCGGTGCGCTCGGCCGTGGCGATCCAGCCGGTGTCGACGCCGTCTCCGGCCAGCGAGGCCAGGATGTCCCGCGCGTCGCCGCCGACCTTGGCGACCAGCCGGACCGTGCTCCCCAGGCGCGCCGCGGCCACCGCCTGGTTCGCGCCCTTGCCGCCCATGCCCTCGCGCGAACCGACCGCGTGCACGGTCTCCCCGGGCCGCGGCAGGCCCCGCACCTGCAGGACCACGTCGCGGTTCACGGAGCCGACCACTGTGACCGATGCCATCTTCACCTCCTGGGAGATCGATTTCCCATACCCTGCATGATGTTCACCACACCGTCAAGTACCATCGACCCGGAACTTCGGCACGGCCCCGGCCGCCGCCGCGGTGCGCCGGCGCACGGCTCGGCGCCCGGATCGGGAAGGGACGTGGCGTGACGGCTCGTCTGGTCGATGTCGCACAGCTGGCGGGCGTCTCCCGCGCGACCGCCTCCCGCGTCATCGCCGGGACCCCCCGCAACGTCGCGCCGGAACTCATCGAGCGCGTCGAGCGCGCCGCCCGCGAACTGGGCTACCGCACGAACCAGTCGGCCCGGGCCCTGCGCACCGGCACCACCGGCACCTTCGGCGTGGTGGTCCCCTCCCTGGCCAACCCCTACTTCGTCCAGCTCATCGAGGCCCTGTCCCGCCGGGTCCGCGCCGACGGCGGCGTCCTGGTCGTCTCCGACGCCGCCAACACCCCGGACATCGAGGCCCGCGAGATCGACACCCTGGTCAACGGCAAGGTGGACGGCCTGATCGTGGTCCCGGTGACCACCGCCGAGTCCGGCACGGCCATCAAGGCCGCGGCCTCGATCCGGCCCATCGTGCAGTTCGACCGCTGGTCCGAAGGCGCCGGCACGGTCGCCGTCACCATGGACAACCACGCCGCCATCAGCATGCTGATCGACCACCTGCGCGGCCAGGGCCGGGAGAAGATCGCCCTGGTCGCGGCCGAGCAGAGCTCCTCGTCCGGCGCCGAGCGCTCAGCGGCGTTCCGCGACCGCCTCGGCCAGGCCGGCCGCGCCATCGTGCTGCCGTCGATCACCACCGACGCCGGCCGCAAGGCGGGGCGGCGGCTGATCCGCATGCGCGGGGACGTCGACGCGGTGGTGTGCGCCGCCGACGTGCTGGCGATCGGCCTGGTCACCACGTTGAACCGCGCGGGCGTCGCGGTACCCGACGAGGTCGCGGTGACAGCGTTCGACGACACCGCGATCCTCGAAGTCCTGGACCCGCCGCTGACCTCGATCCGCCACCCGCTCGACGCGATGGCCGACCGGGCCATAGCGCTGCTGCACGGCGATGCGGCGGCGCGCGAGGAGCGGGTGGAGCGGTTCGCGCCCGAGCTTGTGGTTCGGGCTTCCAGTGGGGCGGGGCGGGAGCGGTAAGGCGGGTCGGTTTAGGCCTGCTCGGCTCAGGTCAGGTCAGGTCGGCTCAGGTCAGCTGCCTGAGCTCACCCGAACGACTGCTGGTCCACCAGTTCAGTTCAGTCAGCTGCCCGAACTCACCCGCACAGCTGCTGGTCCACCAGTCCGATGACAGCCTGCTGACTCGCGTCACTACCGTCGCCGGTGTCCGACACCACCACGGCACGCTGCGCATCCGCCGTGACGCCGTCCCAGGTGTTGTACCCGAAGATCCCGCCGGGATGGCCGTAGTAGCCGCCGCCGCACGACAGCGGGACCCAGCCCAACCCCAGGCCGTAGCGCACGCCGAGGCCCAGCGCGGACGCCGGCACCGTCGTCTCCATCTGGGCCAGCTGCGCCGCGCTCAACAGCCGCCCGCCGACCAGCGCCGTGTAGAAGCGGGTCAGGTCGTCCGCGGTGCTGATGATCGAGCCGGACGCGTCGGCGGCGCTCGGGTTGAAGGCCGACACGTCCAGCAGCTTGCCGGCGCCGAAGCTCATGTAGCCATGCGCGTAAGGGCCGACGATGAAGGGGAACGTGCCCGGGACGACGGTGTGCTTCAGGCCGAGCGGCGCGATGATCCGGGCATCGACTTCCTCGGCCCAGGTGTGGCCGGTCACCCGCTGCACGATCATCCCGGCCAGCACGTAGTCGGTGTCCGAGTACGCGAACGCCGTGCCCGGCGCGGCCACCGGCGCGTGCCGCATGGCCATCGCGACCAGCTGCTCCGGGGTGTATGTACGGAACCTGTCTTGCTGGAACGCCGTGGCGCTCGTCATCTCGGACAGGTCCTGCGTGTAGTCGTAGATCCCGCTGGTGTGGTTCAGCAGCTGCCGGATGGTGATCTTCGCGCCGTCGTTCGCGTTTCCGGCGACCACGCCGGGCAGCCAGTGCGCGACCGTGTCGTCCAGCGACAGCCGCCCCTCGTCGGCGAGTTGCAGGATGACGGTGGCTACGAAGGTCTTCGTGGCGCTGCCGATCCGGAACTCCCCGTCCTTCGGAACCGGCCTGCCGGTGCCCTCCTGAGCCGTCCCGGCACTCACCGAACGCTGCCCATCCGGGGTGCTGACCTCGGCCGGCGCGCCCACCGCGCCACCGGCGACGATCGCGTTCGCCTGCTGTTGAAGCGAGTCGGTAGCCTTACTCGGCGCCTGGCCGGCGGCGGTCAAAGTAATACCCAGCGTCGATGCCAGCATCAGCGCAGACAGTGTTTTGACATGTCGCACTTCAGGATCATCTCCCCGTGTGAAGCAGGCGTGGAACCGCCCTGATGTCAATCATCTGCCATCACATGGGTATTCGACCACTGAAGCAGGAACTGAAGTGCTTTTTCCGAAGTGGATCCCGGTTGCGCGGTGAAAGCGATCAGCTTCTGATCAGGATGTGTGTCCACAGAGAACTGCTGCACATCCAGATCCATAGTGCCGGCGATCGGATGCCGGTACGTCTTGACCAGCTGACTCGGCCCGCGTACCTGATGCGTCGCCCACCACGTCCGGAAATCCTGATCCCGCACGCTCAATTCCCCGACCAGTGCGTTCAGCGCCGCATCATCGGTCCGGCGTCCGGCCTCCATCCGCAGCGTCGCGACACAGTCCTTCGCCGCGCGCTGCCAGTCGCCATAAAGCGCGCGGAAACTCTGGTCGAGGAAGGTGAGCCGGATCAGGTTCCGGTGCGCCGGCGGCAGGGCGCTGAAATCGGTCAGGAGCCCCGCGGCGCCGCGGTTCCAGGCCAGTACGTCCATCCTGTGATCGACCACGATCGCCGGGACGTCGGGCATGGTGTCCAGCAGTTGCCGCAATCGCGGGGCCGGTTCGGGCTGGCTCGGGCGGCGGGTCGGGGCGCTGGCCGCGCTGGCCATGCTGCCCACACTGACCGCGCCGGGCGTGACGTCGGCGACCGTGAACAGGTAGTCGCGCTCGTCGGGCTTCAGCCGCAGGGCGTCGGCGAGGGCGTCGAGCACCGAGCGGGAGACCCGGGTCGTGCGCCCCTGTTCCAGCCGCACGATGTAGTCCACGCTCACGTGCGCCAGCATCGCCAGCTCCTCGCGCCGCAGCCCGGGGACGCGGCGGAGCCGCCCGTCGTCGGGCATCCCGGCCTCGTGCGGATCGACGGCCGCGCGGCGGGAGCGCAGGAAGTCGCCGAGTCCGGTGTCGCCGCGAGCGGGTTGTGCGGAGGCCATGTCCTCCAGTCTCCACGGGTTGCGGCCGCCGTGCCTGGTACTGGCTTGCATAGGCGAGATCATCCCTGGTCGCGGGCTCGCGATCGGGCCACCGTGGAGATCAAGCTCGAACAGCACCCACGATGGGAGTCCGGTACCGATGAGGACCGATGTGACGTTTTCCAGCAATGGCCTGAAGATTTCGGGCTGTCTTTACCTCCAGGACGAGGGCCGGGACAACGCCCGAGACCACGCCCGAGACGACGCCAACGCAGCTCCAAGGCCCGCCGTAGTCGTCGGCCACCCCGGCAGCGGCGTCAAGGAGCAAGCCGCCGGTCTGTACGCACGCCGCCTGGGCGAAGAAGCCGGCTTCGTCACCCTGGCCTTCGACGCCGCCTACCAGGGCGAGAGCGAGGGCGAGCCGCGCGGCCTGGAGGACCCCGCCCAGCGCGTCGAAGACCTGAAGTCCGCCGTGTCGTTCCTGACCACACACCCGGCGGTCGACCCGAACCGCATCGGCGTCCTGGGCATCTGCGCCTCCGGCGGCTACAGCCTGGCCGCCGCGGCCGGCGACCACCGCATCCGCGCTGTCGCCACGGTCAGCGGCGTCGACATCGCGCGGCAGTTCAAGGTCGGCGCCGACGGCTCCCAGGACCCGGCGGTGTTCCAGAGCATGCTCGACGCCGCCGCGTCAGCCCGCACCGCTGAGGCGCGGGGTGAGGGCGTCCAGCGCTTCGACCTCTTTCCGGCATCGGAACAGGAGGCGCGTCTCGGCGGCCCGCATGTGTACGAAGGTTGGGAGTACTACTGCACCCCGCGCGCCGCCCACCCGCGCTCGGCCAAGGCGCTGACCTGGTCCAGCGTCGACCGAATGGCGGCATTCGACGCCTTCGCCGCGGTCGGCCTGATCGCGCCGCGTCCGCTGCTGTTGATCGCCGGTCGCGAGGCAGTGACGTCCTGGATGAGCGTCGAGGCCTACCAGAGCGCGCGCGGACCCAAGGAACTGCACTGGATCGACGGGGCATCGCACGTCGACTTCTACGACAAGGACGAATACGTCACGCCGGCCATCGCCAAGCTCGCCGAGTTCTACCAGGTACACCTCGGCCACGCGGAGGGAAGAGAATGACGCGAGGACGCGGATCGAGGGAGCGGATGCGGTGCCGGTAATCGGGATGGACGAGGCGACCAGGGCCGCGGTCGGCCGTCAGCTGGACGTGATGCACACAATGCCCTACGCCCAGGCCCTGGCCCGAGCCGCGTCGATGACCGATCAGGACCTCGCCCGCAGCATCGGCCACTGCCGGCTGGACGTCGCGATGGCGGTCAGCGACCACATACCGACCCGCCCCGACGCCCGGGCCTCGGTCTTCGGACTGGCCGGGGCGGCGCTGAAGGGGCGGACCGTGGCCGACCCCGACGACGTCATCAGGGATCTGCTTCGTATGCCGAACCGGATGGCCGACGCTGTCCTGTTCTTCCACCGCGAACGATCCGACGGGACCCAACCGGCCCGCTACGCCATCCTGGCGGACCGGCGCGGGCCGGACGGCCGCCCGATCATCGACGACGAAATCCGCGAACGCCTGCTGGAACAGATCGAGAGCCGCCGCCGCCCCACCCGCATCGAGGCCGAACTCCGGGCGGCGGCAGCCGTCGCCGACGACCCGCAGATCGCCCAGGCCATCGCCGACCGCCGCCTCAAGCCCGACAAGGATGACGACCTCGACTTCCGCCGCTTCGCCCCGGACTGGGAGGCCCTGCTCGCCAAGGCCGAGAGCCACCCCCGCCCGAACCACGCCCGAGAACTGCTGGCCCGGCGCGCCGACCTCCCCGCCGACATCCGCGCCACCCTAGAAGCGATCCATCCCGCCGCGCACTGGCTGGTGCCCAGGCCGGACATCGAGGCGGTGCGGCGGGCACTGGCCGGCGTCGAGCCGACGACCCCGGCCGACCGGTTCGCGCTCGGCGTGCTGCTGCGCCGCGGCCTAGCCGGCGGGTCGCTCGACGCCGCCGAGGTGGTCGCGACGATGCGGCCGGTCACGGCGCTGCTCGCGTTCCTGGCGCCGACCAGGCACTTGTGGCACGACCGCTTGGCCTTGCGCCCGCTGGCGTTTCCGGACGACGCGCGGCGATGGCTGGCCGCGACGGTGCGGGAGGAGGCGGAAGCGGTGTTGGCTCCGGTGCTGAGTCAGGATCCAGCGGCCTGGGCCTGGTTCCTGCACCGGGCCATGACCTGGCCGGGGACGCTGACCGAGCTGGCCGCCGAGATGGCGCGCGACGCGGCTGGGAACGCGGGCCCGCCGCCGGTCGGGTTCCCGAGGCGCTCGCTGGGAGGCGCGGGTGACGTTGGCGTTGCGGATGGCTCGCGCGACGGCTTGGGCATCACGGGTTCGGAAGGTGCGGGTGAGGCTGGCGTTGTGGCTGGCTCGCGTGACGGCTTGGGCATCGCGGATCCGGAAGGTGCGGGTGAGGCTGGCGTTGTGGCTGGCTCGCGTGACGGCTTGGGCACCGTGGATTCGGAAGGCGCGGGTGGAGCTGGCGCTCCGGATGGCTCGCGCGAGGACTTGCGCACCGCGGACCCGGCAGTCGCGGGTGGGGCTGGTGTTGCGGACGACTCACGCGACGACTTGTGCACCATGGATCCGGACGACGCGGGTGAGGCTGGCGCTGCGGCTGGCTCGCGCGAGGACTTGCGCACCGCGGACCCGATCGCCGTGGTGGCGTTGCTCATGCCGCGGCCGATCTTCGCGAGCACGTTGGCCGCACACCTCGAAGGCTGGGATCCGGCCGCGGTCGAGGACGTGACTCGACTCCTGAGCCGCGAACCCCTGTTGCCGGTTCTGGCCGAGCTCGCGCTGGGACCGCAGGGAACCCCGGCGATGCGGTTCAAGCTGGCTGGCAATCTGGGTGCCGACCTGGCGATGTTGTGGCGGATCGCGGCGTGGGACCCGGCCGAGCCGCGTGCACTCTCCGCCATATATCAGCATCCTGATGCAACCTATCAACTGCGCACGGGGGTCGTCATCCGCTCCTACAGCGCCGGTGGCCCGCACCCTTCGCTCTTGAGGCTTTTGGAAAGCCGAGTGCCCGGCACCAAGGCCCTCACTCGGCTTCTCGCCTCCAGCGATAGCGCTATCGCTAGCGATGCGACCGCGCTGCACGCCGCCCTACAAGCAGTCCTCGGCGCCGTCGACTTGGGCCACCTCTTGCTCGGCTACGCCGCGCTCGCCGCAGCCGCCGGCCCAGAACCGGTCTGGGCGCTGGAACTGGAGCGTGTGGGGTCGCTGGCCCGGGCGATTCCGGAGGTCCGCGCATCGATGGCCGCCGGGAGCGCCGCGCCGCTGAGAGCCGCCGCCGACCCCACCCGCATACCCACCGCGTCCTGAGCGGGTCCTGAGCGGGTCCGTGCACCGACTCCCACTGATTACCGTAGAAGCGGCGGGGCTCAGGGCTCGAGGATGTCGGGCCGTTGACATCTGCCCCCGCTCCATGACTCGATGGTCAGCGTCGACAGCGAGCACCGGGAGACCCCGACCATGACCGAACAGATCCGCAACTGGGCCGGCAACGTCGAATTCCGCCCGGTCCGCAGTCACCATCCCGGCTCGCTCGACGAGCTCCGGAGCCTGATCGCCGAGGCCGCGTCGGTGCGGGTGCTCGGTACCGGGCACTCCTTCAACCGCCTCGCCGACACCGCCGGCGATCTCGTCACGCTCGACCGGCTCCCGCCACAGGTGCAGGTCGATTCGGACGCGCGCACCGCGACCGTCACCGCGGGCATGCGCCTGGCCGAGCTCGCATCCCGCCTGCACGCCGCCGGATTCGCGCTGGCCGCCCTGCCCTCGCTGCCGCACATCTCGCTGGCCGGGGCCTGCGCGACCGGGACCCACGGGTCGGGGGACGGCAACCAGGGCCTCGCGGGGCTGGTTCGCGGGATGCAGTTCGTCGGGCCGAGCGGTGACGTCGTCGAGCTGACGCGGGGCGACCTGACGCGGGGCGACCTGACGCGGGGCGAGTCGCCCGACTTCGACGGTGCCGTGGTCGGCCTCGGTGCTTTGGGCGCGGTCACGCGGATGACGGTGGACGTCGTGCCCACCTTCGACGTCGCGCAGTACGTGTATCAGGCGGTGCCGCTGCAAGAAGTGATCACCCGGCTCGACGAGGTGTTCTCGGCCGCGTACAGCGTCAGCGTCTTCACCGGCTGGCGCGGCGAGGCGTCGGTGTGGCTGAAGGTGAAGGTGTCGCCGGACGGGACGCAGCCTAGGCGACCCGGATCCGACTGGCTCGGCGGCCGCCTCGCGGACCGCCCCGCGCACCCGATCCCCGGCATGGCCACCGAGAACTGCACCGAGCAGCTGGGCATCCCGGGTCCCTGGCACGAGCGACTGCCGCACTTCCGCCCCGATTTCACCCCGAGCGCGGGCGCCGAGCTGCAATCAGAGTTCTTCGTTCCCCGCTCGCGCGCCGCCGAGGCGATCGCCGCCGTCCGCGACCTCGGCCCGCTCATCGCGCCGGTGGTGCAGATCTCCGAGTTCCGGACCGTGGCGGCCGACGACCTCTGGCTCAGCCCGGCCCACCACCGCGACAGCCTCACCATCCACTTCACCTGGCTCCCCGACCGCTCAGCGGTGGAACCCGCGCTCGCCGAAGTCGAGCGGGTACTGCTGCCGCTGGGTGCGCGGCCGCACTGGGGCAAGGTCTTCCTGGGCGGCCCGAAGGCCGCGCTGGCCACGTATGACAAGGCCGCCGACTTCCAGGCACTGCTTGACCGGCACGATCCGGACGGAAAGTTCCGCAACACTTTCGTCCGGAGCCTCTTCCCGCTCCCCGGCGCTCCGGTGGCGCGTCCCCGCTGACGGTGCCCAGGATAGAAGTGGCAGCCCCGAGGGGACCCACTCCCAGGAGGCGATCATGGCCACTGCCAAGGACATCATGCACGCCGGTGCCCAGTGGATCTACCGCGAGGAGACCCTGGACCGAGCCGCGGAGCTGATGCGCGAGCTCGACGTCGGCGCCCTACCGGTCAGCGACCAGAACGAGCGCCTGTGCGGCATCATCACCGACCGCGACATCGTGGTGAAGTGCGTGGCCCTGGGCCGCGACCCAGCCCACGTCCGCTGCGCCGACCTCTGCGAGGGCACCCCCCGCTGGGTCGACTCCGCCACGGACGTCGGCGAGGTACTGCACGAGATGGAGAGCCGCCAGATCCGCCGCATGCCGGTGGTCGAGAACAAGAAGCTGGTCGGCATGATCAGCGAGGCCGACTTGGCCGCGCATCTGGGTGAGCGGCAACTCGCCGAGTTCGTGGAGCGGATCTGCGCGGGGTAGGGGGCCCGGCGCGGCCCCACCCCCACCCGTACGCGCGCCTCAGCCGAGCCCGAAGCGGGACGCGAACTCCGCCAGCTCCGCACACTGCTCTTCCGGCTCACCCGCCGGCGCGGCCACGATGATGCGCGTGACCCCCTGCGCCGCCATCTTCTCCACCCCCTCGGCCGTCATCTCCAGCGATCCCATGCGCGTGTAGGAGATCGCCTCAGGGTCCCGACCGGCCTCCCGAGCCGTCGACCTCACCAGCTCCCACAACGCTTGGCGCTCGTCGTCCTTGAGCATGCCGCCGGGCAGCCAGCCGTCGCCGGCCCGGCCCGCCCGCCGAGCCGCCGCCGGGCTCGACCCGCCGACGTGGATCGGGAGTCCGGACTCGGCGAGGGGCTTGGGGTAGCTGAAGATGTTGTCGAAGTTGAAGAACTCGCCGTGGAAGGTGGCGCCGTTCTCGTCTTCGGCCCACAGCCGCCGCAGCACCTCGATCGCCTCATCGGCGCGCCGTCCGCGGGTGGTGTAGTCGACGCCGACCGCGGCGGCCTCGCCCGGCAGGCCGCCGACGCCGACGGCGAGCAGGCGCATGCGGCCGTGGGACAGGGTGTCGATGCCCGCCAGTCGCTTGGCCAGCGTGACGGGGTGGTGGTACGGAAGCAGCAGGACGGACGTGCCCAGCAACAGTCGCTCGGTGTGGGCGGCGACGAAGGTCAGGACGTCCAGCGGGTCGAGATACTGAAGGTCCGTCGGCATCTCCCAGGCGCCGATCCGGGCACCCGGATAGAGCGCCACGTGTTCGGGCACGTAGAAACCCTCGAAGCCGCGAGCGTCGGCCTGTTTCGCCACCGCCACCAGGCGATCCGGGTCGGGACCGAAGAAGGGCGTGGTGTAGCTGAGCGCGAAGGTCGGCATCTCACTGGTCATGCCGCCACTGTAGGAGCCGCCCGGCTGGTCGTGCCGCTACTCCAGGAACCCACTGTCAGGGGCCGTCCAGCCGCCGCGATCTCCCGCCCGCGACGCCGCCCGGATGCCACAATCAAGCCATGGATTCGATCGACGCGGCCGAACTGGCCCTGAGCCTGCCCGAAGTCGACCCGGAACGCCCGAGCCCGGCGCGGATCTATGATTTCTGGCTGGGTGGTTCGCAGAACTTCGAAGCAGACCGCGAGGCGGGCCGGCGCGCGGCCCAGGCGATGCCGAACCTGCCGGTTTCGGCCCAGGCCAACCGGGTGTTCCTCCGGCACGTCATCGAGGAACTGGTCACCGAGCGGGGCATCACCCAGTTCCTGGACCTGGGTTCCGGGGTTCCCACGGCCGGCAATGTGCATGAGGCGGCTCAGGCTGTCGATCCCGGGGCCACGGTCGTCTACATCGACATCGATCCAGTCGCGATCGCCCACGCCCGGGCACTGCTCGCCGACAACCCCTCGGCGCACGCGGCCCTCGCCGACGTCCGCGAGCCGGGCGTGGTCCTGGAGCACCCGGTGGTTCGCGACAGCATCGACTGGTCCAAGCCGGTGGCCGTGCTGCTGTTCGCGGTGCTGCACTTCATCCCGGACGACGACCAGGCCGAGCGGATCGTCCGCGCCTTCACCGAACCGTGCGCGCCCGGCAGCTACTTGGCGCTGTCCCACGGCGCCCCGGACAACGCCGCGCTGGAAGCTCAGCAGAACGCGGCCCGCGACTACGCCGCGCGCACCGGCGTGCCGTTCACGCCGCGCACCGCCGGGCAGATCACGCCGTGGCTGTCGGGGCTGGACATCCAGCCGCCGGGGGTGGATGACATCCGGGTGTGGGTGCCGAACTTGAACGAGAGCCACACCGGAATGGCGCCGTGCCTCGGGGTGCTGGCGCGCAAGCCGGCCGCCGGCTGAGGAACCGCGCCCGCTTGCGTCACCTAGGGCGGACCAGAGCCGGTCAGCGATCCGCTGGCCAGACCCCGACCAGCGTCCGGTCGTCGTCGAACCGCTGGCCGGCGAAGTCCAGGACGTGTGCGAGCCGGAGCGGCGTCGGGGGCACCGTGAGGTGACGGGCGAACAGCTCGCCGACCGCGCCGTCCCCGTCGCCGAGCGGATCGCCGAATCCGTTACTGCCGACCAGGAGTATCTCGGAGCCGGTCAGGTGCTCGACGACGTGCTCGACCGGCTCGGTCGCCGCTGCCGCCGCCGCTGCCGCCGCTGTCACCGACGTCAACGGGTCGATGTCCGAATCAGAACCCTTCTTCGCTCTGAACAGCGCGTGGTAGGAACCCGTGGTGCGGTCCAGCAGCCACGCGCCGGAATCCCCGATCCGGCACACCTGGATCCTCGGCCCACCCGGCTCCGGCTGGACGACCCCGGCGACCAGCGTCGTCGCGTACCAGTCCGCCGCCATCGTCCCGGCCGTCGTCCCGGTCACCGCTTCGGTCGACGGCGCCAGTCGCCGCAGCCGCTCGGCGGTGTGGTGCGCGAAGCTGTCGAAGTCCAGTACCCCGCCGCCTTGCGCCAGCAAACACAGCAGCTGATCTATGGCCGCCCGGCAAGCTTGCGCCGCACGCTGCTGGGGCTCGTCGGCGACGGCGAACACCACCGCCCCCGACGCCTCGTGCCAGGCGACACGCGCACAGTCCCGACGCGCCTCGCGGGAGAAGCGATGGCCCGCCCCGCGCACCGACGCGGACCGCACAGTGAAATCAGGAGTCGACCATCCGTCGCATTCGGTGTCCGGGACGTCGAACACGGACTGGCCGGGTGGCCGCGGCTCGAACTCGGCGCCGGGCCGGCCGCTGTCCACGGTGGTCCGGGGCCACGGCACGGCGTCGTCCGGTGTGGCGTCGTCCGGGGCGGCGGCTAGGGCCGCCCCGTGATAATCAGGACTCTGGGTCATGTCATCACCTCGTCCAGCGCGATGGTGAACCCCTCGGGCCGGGTCACCACGAGCGTCGGTTCGTCAGAGCTGAGCGCCTGGCTGGAGGCGATCAGGCTGGTGGTCAAGGCTTGGAAGAACTCTGAGACGGCCTGGCCCAGATCCGTGCCGCGCGGGGCCACGAACCCGAACTCCGGCCGGGTCGCCACCTCGGCGATGGTCCGCCGCTCGGCCGAGCCCATGCCGCAGGCGATGATGTTCGGCGCGGCCGGGGTCCGCCGCCGGTCGGTCAGCTTGAGCAGCGCCCGCTTCCAGCCGGAGTCGGTGGGCTGGCCGTCGCTGAGGAAGAACACCACCGGACGGTGCACCTTGTAGCCCTCGCTGCGCAGATACCGTACGTCGGTGGGGATGCGCGCGGTCAGGTCGGCGAACGCCGCGCCGTAGTCGGTACGGCCGCGCGCCGACACCTGCGGCAGGCTGGCCTGCACCCGCATGTCGGCCACGGTCAGGTGCGCCCGGACGTCGTCGGAGAACCCCAACACGGCCAGGCGCAGTTTCGAGGCCAACGTCGGCGCCGTGCGCAACTCCTCGCACAGCGAGACCAGGCCGGCGGTGAGCTCGTCCACATAGGGACCCATCGATGCCGACTCGTCGACCAGCACATACGCCGGCAGCAGCACACCTCTCGCCTCGGGCATCCCGATCGCCTCCCTTTCCCCGAACAGCCGTCGTGCTGAGCAGAAGGCTAGGCAAGTGCGCGGAGGACCGGTCCTGAGCGCGTCGTCACGGCGTGACCAGCTGGGGAAACGGAGGAGAGCAGGGTGGAATCAGAGTTCGAAGATGGAGATGCGGGGAGCGGCGACCGGACTACTTCTGAACCGGCGTGCTGCCGTTCATGGTGAACTGCGGCGAGCACGCCTCGCCGCTCTTCTCATCCGCATGCCAGACACACACCTGCATCGTGGTCCCGCCCGGCACCGTGAGGAAGTTCGTCTTCTCAGCACCCTGCGAGGCACTGAACGTGTACGCCAGTCCGTCGCTCCGGATCACCTCGGCGACGCAGGACTGCTCAAGGGAGGTGTTGAGCACCCCCGCCAGCTTGCCCGAACCGTCGGTGTCTAACCACGCCGAACAGGCCGCGTCGTTGCCCAGCCACGAGGTGTCGGCCTCGGAGTTCGTGACGCGCGCCGGATCCTTCGCGCTGTCCACCCCGGTGATCGACGACGCGGTCGGGCTGGGGCCGGAATCGCCGGGCGCGGAGCTCGGCGGCGGGTTCGGGCCGGAACTCGTCGGCGGGTTGGAACCGCCGGACCGGCTCGGCGAGGTGCCGCCGCCGTTTCGTGACGAGGACGTGGAACCGGTGTGGCCGGTGGTGCCGGAACCCGGTCCGGTCGCCCCGCTCGCCCCGTTGGAGGCGGACCCGTTCGGCTGGTTGGAATTGCTGCCGGAACCAGTGGGAGTCGGCAGGGGACCGGTCGGGGTCGAGTTCGAGCCCCCGGCTTTCGCCGACGACGATCCCGTCCCGGCTACGGGCACCACGCCGATACCCGAGCCCGCGGAAGACGGATGGTTCCCAGAGCCGCCATGCGACATCGCCAGCGCCGTGACCACCCCGGCCGTCACGGCGCCCAGCGCCGCGACCGTCACGAGCGGAACGAGGAGCCGGCGCCGCGTCTGCCGCTTGTCACGGTCGGCCAGGGCCAGCGTGGGGCCGGATTGCGGCTCCGTCTCCAGCACGATCTCCGGAGGCAGCAGCGTCTCCGGAGCCGGCGGTAGCACCGTGTCGATCACGCTCACCGGTGTCGCGGCGAAGTTCCGCCGCTTCGCGATCCGCTCCATCACCTCGGTCGGCCAGGACGGGCCCGCCGCCGCGTGCTCGCGCGCCGCGGCGACCAGATCGGCGGCCGTCGGCCGCTCTGCCGGCTCGGCGGCCAGACACGCTTCCACGATCGCGGCCAGCCCGGCGTCCAGCGAGCGGATCGGGCGCAGATCGGGCAGGGCGCCCGGCGGCCGGACCGAGGCCGCGAACACGAGCGTGGCGGCCAGCGAGTAGATGTCCGAGGGCGCCGAGACCTCCCGGTCCCCGGCCTCCTGCTCCGGCGCGGTGAACCCGCGCGTTCCCGAACTCGAACCGGTGCGTGTCAGCCGCGACTGGTCGTAGGCCAGCGCGATGCCGAAGTCGATGAGCTTGACCCCGTCGCGGATCAGCATGATGTTGGCCGGCTTGAGATCGCGGTGCACGATCCCGGCGTCATGCACGGAGTGCAGGTGCGACGCGGTGTCGGCCAGCAGCAGCCACAGGGCGTCGGCGGGCAGCGGGCCGAAGGAGCGGACCGCGTCGTCCACGGTCAGGCCCGGCACGTATTCGGTGGCGAACCACGGCTCCGGCGCGGTGCTGTCGCTGGCCAGCAGGGTGGGGGCGACCCCGAACGGCACCCGGTGCAAGATCGCGACCTCGCGGTTGAACCGCTCGCCGGAGACCAGCCGCGGCCGGACGCGCTTGACGGCGACGTAGCGGCCCTCGCGGGTGGCCAGATAGACCTCGCCCATCCCGCCGGCGCCGAGCAGCCCGATGACGGTGAACTGGCCGATCTCGCGGGGATCGCCCGGGCCCAGCGGCTCGGCGACGTCACTGTCCATGGGCGCGCCGTCCCCCGCTGCGTGCACTCACGCCGCGTAGGTTATCGAGCACCGGCGGGCGCGTGCAATTTGTCATGATCGTTGAGGACCGGTCCTCTGCGCTGGCTTCTACACTGGCTCACGGCTGAACGGAGGCGACCCAAACCATGCCGAACACGAACTTCCGCCCGTTGATGCTGCCCCCGGGCAGCCCGTCCGAGGGCGTCCCGGCGGCACCGCCCGGCACCATCTTCGTGCTGGGCCCGGAGGGCGGGTACGCGGTGCCGGCGCGCCGCTACACGCTGCTGTTCGGGCGCGACCGGGAGGATGTGCACGTGCCGGTCGGCGTGGACGACCCGACCGTCAGCCGCCGACACGGCGTCTTCACCTGCACCGGCCTGGACGGCGGCTGGTGGCTGACCAACACCGGGCACCTGCCGATCGAACTGCCCAACGGCGCGCTGATGCTCACCGGCCACCGGCGCTTCATCGAGCCCGGATACACCCCGCTGGTCATCAACTCCTCAAAGCAGCGCTCACATCTCGTTGAGGTTCGGCTGGTCGACGACGACGACCAGCACCCGCGCTCCACCACCAAGGAGGAGACCATCGACTCGGAGACCGTGTACGAGCTGTCTCCGCAGGAACGCCTGGTCCTCACTGCGCTGGCCCGCCGCTACCTGGAGGGCGCGGAGGCCTTCCCGCTCCCGCTGACCTGGGAGGACACCGCGCAGACCGCCAACGCCTCGCCGTTCACCACCAAGGTCTGGAACTTCCGCACGGTCGCCAACACCGTCGAGGAGGTGCGCGAACGCCTGCACCGGCGCGGCGTGCGCGGGCTGATGCGCGACGAGGTGGGGGAGCCGGTCGGCTCGACGCTGAGCGTGAATCTGATCCGGGAGCTGGTCAAGACGGTGACGCTCACCGCGCAGGATCTGGAACTGCTCGACGACCAGAGCTAGTACTCGCTGGTACACCCGCCAGTACCCGCCTGCTACCCGCGACGGTGAACCGGGGCGGCGATGCCGGGCCGGCTTCGGCGTGTTGACAAAGCCTTGGTAACAACTGAGGAGACGATGTGGCCATGACACCACGTCGTTTCCTCACCGCCTTCGCGACCGCCACCGCGCTGGTCGCCGGCCTGCTCGGCCCGGCCGCGCCCAGCGCCTCCGCCGCGAGCTTCGTCGTCTCCCAGGCGCAGTTCAACCAGATGTTCCCGAGTCGCAACTCCTTCTACACGTACCAGGGGCTGGTCGCCGCCCTGGGCGCGTACCCGGCTTTCACCACCACCGGCGATGAGAAGACCAGGAAGCGGGAGGCGGCCGCCTTCCTGGCCAACGTCAGCCACGAGACCGGCGGCCTGAAGTTCGTCGACGAACAGAACAAGGCGAACTACTCGCATTACTGCGACCGCAGCCAGCCCTACGGCTGCCCGGCCGGCAGCTCGGCCTACTACGGCCGCGGCCCGGTCCAGATCAGCTGGAACTTCAACTACAAGGCCGCGGGCGACGCTCTGCACCTCGACCTGCTCCACAACCCCTTCCTGGTCGAAAGGGACGCCGCCGTGGCGTGGAAGACCGGCCTGTGGTTCTGGAACAGCCAGGCGGGTGCGGGCTCGACGACCTCGCACGACGCCATCGTCAAGGGGCGCGGCTTCGGCGAGACCATCCGCAGCTTCAACGGCGACCTGGAGTGCAACGGCAAGAACGCGGGTGAGCGCAACGACCGCATCAGCCTGTTCAAGAAGTTCGTCGCCGAGCTCGGCACCGACGTGGGCCCCGGCAACCTGTCCTGCTGACCCAGACCGCGGCTAGGCCTGACCGCGCAGCCCTTGGTAGGCGTCCCAGGGGCTGCGCGCGGTTCGGTCGGACGCGGCCGTCAGCGGCTCAGCGCGCTTCCACCAGCTCAGCTCCACCAGCTCAGCGCGTTTCCAGCGCCTCCAACAAAGCCCTGATGATCCCGGTCGCCGCCGCCCACTGCTCAGGACTGAGCTGAGGAAACGCGTCGGCACCGTCGAGCCGGCCGGCCACCTCGGTCAGCAGCACGTCGGTCCCGGTCACCTTCAGCCCGGTCCGGGCTTCCCACGGCGCGTCCGCCGGACCCGGCACCACGCCGTACTCCACGTGCGGGTTCTCAGCACCCAGCGCCTGCTGGAACTCGACGGTCACCTTCGACGGATCGGTGTCGATCCTGGCTCCCAGCAGCACCCTGATGAGGTCCTGATCGGTACCGGCGGCGCGCACGGCGCTGTCGGTGTGGAAGCGGCAGCGCACGATTCCGGATTTGCGGGCGGCGAGGCCGGAGAAGTCCACCGGGCCGTGGAAGGCGGCCCGGCCGCTTCCGCCGCCGGGCAGGGCGAAGCTGATCTGCGGACCGAAGAATGAGGGCTTGTCGCCGAACACGGCTCCGGCGAACGAGGTCTTCCCGTAGAACTGGGTGCCCGTGAAGTCCCCGTCTGCCAGGCGGCAGTCGCTCGCGTCGAAGTCGATGAGCGTGGCGCCGGAGAGTTGGAGGGCGATGCCCTCCCAGAACGTCCGGCCCAGAGCGGGGCGCGTCCGGTCGGTGAGCAGCCGCTGTGCGGCGTGCCGGGTGCGCAACTCAGCGAACTGTGAAGGGGTGAGTTCGAAGACGCTGGTGGTCACGTCGAACGACAGCGGGGTCCGCAGATACGCGCAGACGGTCTCGGTGATCCGCTCCCGGAGCGCGGGCTCGGCGTCCCCGAGCTCGCCGAGGATGTGCAGTCCGCTGAGCCGGACGTCCGGATCGGCGTCGGCGAGCTGGCGGCGATAGGGGGACAGCGAGTCGTCGTGGACCACGAGCGCGCCACCGTCCGCTTCGAGCTCTGATTCCGTGATCCAGCCGAACGGCCAGTCCTGACCCTCGGGCCACTCCTGGCCCTTGGCCCGGGCGTCGGCGGTGAGCCGGGCGCCGGTCAGGTCCACCGCGGGCTGGATGAGGTGGACGCGGCCGCCGAAACTACAGCGCTGGAACGAGACCGCGTCCCCGAAGCGGGCCTTCCAGAACCACGCCTCGGCCGCGAATTCCGCGTCGGCGAAGGACACCCGGTGGTTGAAGCGGGTGCCGTCGCCGCCCTCCTCCCAGGTCTGGTAGTCGCCCATGAGCTCGGCCATGGGCCAGTTCGGGTCGTCCTCGTTGAGTTCGTCCCAGGCGACCGGGCGACGGTTCTCCATCACCTCCCAGAACTCTTCGTCGTCCTCCCAGATCGTCGTCTCGCCCCGTCCGAACCAGGCGATGTCCTGGAACCGGACGCGGGAGAAGTCGGCGTCCGCCCGGAACCTGGCCCGGCCGAAGTCGACCGTCCGGCTGAAGCGGGCGCCGGCGAAGGACGCGTCGGCCTCGAAGACCGACCGCTGGAACATCGCCACCTTGGCGAAGCGGGCGCCGGCGAAGACGGAGGTGCCGCGGAAGTGGGTGTCGGTGAAGCCGACGTCCCCGAGGCGGCAGCCGCTGAAGTCGACGTCCGGCAGTACGGCGCCGTCCAGTTCCAGGTCGAGACAGTGCTCGCAGTCGATGTCGCAGGGGATGTCCGCCGAGGCGGCGGCGACCTCGGGGTGCTGACGGGCCAGGGCCGCGAGCAGCGCGACGGCCTGCTCCCGTGCGGTGGCCGATTCATCGGCGGAGTCGGCGGACTCAGACCCGGTGGACCCGGTAGAGCTGTTGGACCCGGAAGACCCGGTAGACCCGGTGGACTCGGCCGGCTCGCGCAGGTAGCGGCATACCGTGTCGGCGATCGGCTGTCGCTGCGCGGGATCTTCCCGGGCCAGGATTTCCAGCTCCTGCAAGGCGGAGCGCTGCCCGTCGGCATCCGCTCTCGCCAGTCGGTCGGCGGTTTGCTGATACAGCGCGTCCATGAAGGCACCATAGGGATGGACCGCCGTTGCTGGTGCCCGTAGAAATACCGCCAGCATCGTACGGGCCGCCGGCTGGTGCCGATCGGCGCTCAGCCGCTCCCGGCCGAGGTACGCAAGGCCTCGGCAAGAGCGTAGAACACAAAGACGTTCGGGATCCGGCTCACCTCCGTGCGGATGAGCGCCAGCCACTTCCCGGCCACCCGCACCGACACCCCGCCCTTGTCCACCGTGATCCGCTCGACATCCGACCACGGCACCGACCGGCCGCCGGCCGTCACCGTCCGCCTGGTGACCTCGATCGGCCCGAAGGTCAGGGCACTGCCACTGGCCACGGTCTGCAACGCGACGGGCAGCCGGGCCCGGGTGATGCCGTCCTGGATCTCCCGGCCCCACTTCTGCGGGTCGGCCAGGCCCCCGACCAGCGTCAGCGGCACCCCGTCGGGCCCGGTCAGCTGGTACCGGTAGGTCGCGCGGAGCAGCGTGCCGTTCCGCCGGTGCTCGACGATGCGCTGCAAGGCGGTGGTGTCGCGCCAGCGGAAGATGAGGATCTGCTGCTGGTCGGTCAGCACGGTCAGGCCGGACTCGAAAGTGGCGGCGGCCTTCCCGGCGTCGCGCTTGTTCATCCTGACGTCGGGCCAGATCCGGCTCGCGGGCCGGGCGAGTGCCGGGTAGAAGCCCCACATCCGGCCCAGGCCCTCGGCGTAGCCGATGGTGCGGAAGCGCTCCTCGATCTCCATGAGCTCTTCGACGCTGGCCATGCGCTGCCTCCCGTTGATCGACGGCTTCGAGGCTAACGGCGGGGCCGGAGGACCGGTCCTGGTCGAGCCCTCACACGGCGACGGGCCCCCTCAGCCGACTCGGCTGAAGGGGCCCGTTTCGGGGGCGAGCTATGTATTCGTCACTTGGCGACCGTCAAGGCGACCGAGCCGGCGACGTTGTCCGAGGAGACGGAGATGGTGACCGTGCCCGGGCACCGCGCGTGCACCGCGCCGGTGACCGGGTCGACCGTCGCGACGCGCGGATCAGAGCTCTTCCACACGTGCGAGGCCGGGTCGGCGATCGGAACGCTGAGCGCGGGGAGGTCGTCGCCGGTCGGCGTGGTCCCGGTCGCGCTGAGCTGGGTGGACTGGCCCGGCTTGAGCGTCGTCGCCGTGCCGGTCACCGCGATGCTCGCCAGGGTCGGGATCGCGGCGAACTGCACGTCGCCGTTGGGCAGCACGTGGAACAGCCCGTAGTTGTAGAAGCCGCCCTCGCTGGCCGGTGCGTAGGCCTCGACCCCGGCGTCGGCGACCACGAAGTTCGGCAGCCCGTTCGGCGTGTTGTGACCGGTCGGGTCGAGCAGGTTCTCGGCCCAGCCGCGGGCGTGCCCGAACAGCATGATGACGTGGGTGTGCGGATGAGAGTCCTGATACTTCTGCACCAGCGTTTCGAACATCTGCGCCTCCCAACGGTCGGCGAACTGGCTGTCCTGCTGCGGGTGCGGGTCGTAGGCGGGCACGTGGCTGACCACGAACACCACCGGCGAGCGGTTCGCGGACAACTGGTCGGCCAGCCACTGGTACTGCGCCGGGTCCGTCGTCGGGACCTGATACGGGTCCGAGGGCAGGATGCCGATGTGCGCGCTGTCGGTCACCAGGACGTTGGCGGCGCCTTGGGTGTAGGCGTAGTGCGTCGGGCCGAACAGGCTGGTCCAGTTCTTGTTCTCCGGATCGGCGCCCTGGGTGATCTCGTGGTTGCCGACGCCCTCGTGGTATGGCACGCCGAACCCGTCGAGCAGCGACTTCAGGTAGTCCAGGTTGGCCATGCTGCCGGTGTCGCTCATGTCGCCCATGGTCTGGAGCGACAGCGGGCCGGTCCGGCTGGACGGCGGGGCCTTGATCTGTGTCAATCTCCGAAGATCGGCGCCGTCCTGCTTGAGTACGACACTGCCGGTGGAGTTCGGGTCGTCGGCGTGCGTGTGCGCGTCGTCCACCGCGGCCAGCGTGGTGCCGCCGGGCCGGAACTTCGCCGGGTCCTCGGTGTACTGGAGCCACGAGGGGTTGTGCGGGATCGCCACGTAGGGCGGCGTCACCAGCGGCCGCGGCGAGTAGAGCGCCTGCAGATCACTGACATACAGGTCGCCGGCCAGCGCCTGGCTCGGGCTGATGACCAGGAAGTCGAGGAAGTCGACGCTCATCGGGAACTGGAGGCCGGCGGGCAGGTTGGCGATGATGAGCTGCCAGCCGTCGTAGGTCACGGTGGACGGGTAGAAGTCGACGTACTGGCCGTTCACCTCGTAGTAGGCCTCTGCGAGCGTGAGGTTGCCCAGCCCCAGCGGCGTGCCGGAGCCACCGGTGCCGGAACCCTTGATCCAGACGCCGACCGCGTTCGGCAGCTGCGTCTCACCGGCCGGCGGGAACGACTCGTGCCCGGTGGGGGAGAACACGACCTGCTTGACGCCGTTGCCCGCCGGGATGCTGTATTTGACGTCCATCGAGCCGGTGTCCGAAGGCAGCCGCTTGACCGCGGTGGACAGCGAGATGCCGCCGGTCGCGCCGCCCCTGGTGTTCACGGCCCAGTTGTTCACGTCGGTCATCGGGTCGACGACCTCAGAACGCTGGCCCACGGCGATCGAGACGGTGGCGGTCGCCCCGCCCGCGCTGGCGGTGACGGTCACCAGCCCTTCGCCGTCGGTCGCGGCGGTGAACAGGCCGGTCGCCGGGTCGACGGCGCCCAGGTTCGACGGGCTCGCCGTCCAGGTCACCGAGGCCGGCAGCAGTGTGACCGGCGCCTTGTCGCCGGTGGTGGCGGTGATGGCGAGTTGCTGGGTACCGCCGTTGTTCAGGTCGGCGGTGGCCGGGCTGACCGTGAGCGAGTTCAGTTTGTCGGTCACGCGCAGCGGCACGGAGGAATGGGCCCGACCGGACTTGGCGGTCAGTTCACCATTACCCGGCTTGCCGGATGCCGTGATAGTCGCGCCGTTTGTTCCGGTACTGATATTCGCCCTGGAAGCCGGCCGCACCGCCAGCTGCACCGGATCGCTGGCCGGGTTGCCGAGCGCGTCGACCGCGTAGGCCGAGACCGGGACCTTGGTGCCGGTCAGCACGGCCAGCGGCGCGCCGGAGTTGGCGACGGCTCGGACCGCGGGGCCGGGGTGCGCCTCGGTGCTGTAGAAGAACAGACCGTTGGCGACCGGGCGCTCGTGGCCGTCCGACGGCGTGTTGCTGACGCTGACCTGCTGCTGACCCGGCTGGCGGGCGACCATCTCGCTGGAGCCGCCGGAGTCGAAGATCATCGCGTTGTACGCGCCGTGCGCCAGCATCCACCCGGCGAGCTGCGGGCGGGTCAGGCCCTCGGCCGCGTCCTCGGGCTGGTGGCCGTCGAACACCGCGACGATCGCGTGCTTGCCGTCCTTGGTCACGCCCAGGCCGGTGACCGGGTTGTTGACGTTGTTCTCGCCGCCGCCCTGCAACGGCACGGCCATGGTGCCGTTCTGGACCAGCACGGCGCCGCCGGACAGTGCCTGGCGCGGGGCGCTGTCCGGGCTGATCGATTCGGCGATCCGCACCCGGTCGCCGACGTGCGCGGTCGCGGTGAGCCACTGGCCCGCGGTGCCGGAGCCGACCAGGTCTTCGGTGCCGGTCGGAAGCGGCGTGAGGTCCGTGACGCCCGAGGTGACCCTGTCGATGATCAGGACATTGGCATCGGCCGGATCGCGGTGCCCGGAGGCCACGACCGACGCCGGGATCTTGCCGCTGTCGCCGAGGTCGGGCGTGACGCGCACCAGGCCGTTGGCGGACAGGTCGTCGACCAGGTTGACCGAGGTGATCGGGTGGGTCGCCGCGCCGTCGGTCGCAGTACCCGAATACGATTCGGCGCCGATCGCGATCGAGCCGTCCGCGCGCACGACGAGGTTCTGGTTCCAGGCCGGGTTCGGGCTCTTCACGAGGCGCCCGTTGACGACGACCATGCCGTGTGGCCGCCCGGAGCCGTAGATGTCGAAGAAGTCGCCGTTGATGCCCGCGACCGCGCCGGTCCGGTTCGCCATCGAGGAGACGACCTCGTCGTTCGGATCGCTGAGCTCGTCGTGCGACTCGACGACCCCGAGGCGGACGTTCGGATCGGTCAGGTCGACGTTCAGCTCCGTCGAATGCTGCACCCCGCCGACGGTCTGGTAGGTGTCGGTCTGGTAGTCGACGCCGCGGGTGATCTCCTGCGTCGCGGTCCGCGAGGCGTTCACCACCAACGGCCACTGCCCGGGCGTCGGCGGGAGCCATGGCTGGCCGTCGCCGCCGGGCTTCGTGCCCGCGGCGGTCTGCGCGTTGGCACTGGCACTGGCGTTGGCGTTGGCACTCGCGCTCGTGCCTCCGGCCCCGGCCATCGTCGTCCCCACCAGCGCGACGACCACGGCGGCCGACACCGCAAGCCGCCGGTTCCTCCGTAACATCATTCCGCTCCCCTCGGCACGCATTATTCGCCGACTCAGACTCGCCGAACCGCGTGTCCTGACGGCGGCGGCGCACGGCACATCCGGCTAACAGGTCGGGGCGCGGGGGTGGTGCGGAGTGGTGCGGAGGTGGTGCAGGGGTAGTGCGGGGGCACTGACCGGGTGCCTCGGATTCGCGGCGTCACCGCGCAGAGCTACGAGCCTCGCTACCCAGGATGTTCAACAGCGCCAAGGCATCGGCGCTGGGTGATCCGATCGGCGCGCTGTAGAGCACGAGGTGTTGGTCGCTGTCCTCAAGCGCGAGGCCGTCGCAGTCGACGCGGACCTCTCCGACGGCCCGGTGCCGGAAGGTCTTCGTCAGGACCGGCGCGCCGCGCACCTCGCGGCGTTCCCAGAGCCGGGCGAAGTCGGGACTTCCGTCGCGCAGGTCGTCGACGAGGCCGGTCACCGTGGGGTCCGTCGGGTAGCGGGCGATGGTGGATCGGAGTTGCATGACGACGTTCAGGCGGAACTCGGCGGCGTCGGAGATCCCGTACATCGGCGCTTCCGGGCGCGACGAGCCGAGGAATGCCTTGCGCGCGAGGTTCCGCTCGTCGGGGGTGAGTACGGCGAAGTCCTCCATCAGCGCGGCGGCGAGGTCGTTCCACGCGAGCACCTCGAAGGCGGCGGAGACCACGATGCCGGCGGTCTGCGGGAGCCGTTCGAGCAGGGCGAGGATGCTGGGCCGCACTTCGCGCTGGAGCAGGCCGGTCTTGGCGGGCGCGGTGCCGGCCAGGGTGTGCAGGTGGTCGGATTCGGCGTCGGTGAGGCGCAGCGCACCGGCGATCCCGGCGAGGACTTCGCCAGACGGGCGCGAAGCGGCGCGGCCTTGTTCGAGGCGGACGTAGTACTCGGTGGAGATGTGGGCGAGGACCGCGACCTCTTCCCGGCGCAGCCCCGGGGTCCGGCGGCGCGGGCCGGACGGCAGGCCCACGTCCTGCGGCTGAAGCCGTTCACGGCGGCTGCGGAGGAACGCCCCGAGCTCCTGTTTGTCCATACCCCCAGTGTGCATCGTCCCCGGCGGCGGATCGTGGTACAGCCTGTGCCTGTATCCGTTCCCGGCGCGGATGGACGCTGGTGGCATGACCGAAAACGCACATGTCACCGACGGCACAACCAGCACAGCCAGCAGCATCAGCACGGCGAGCAGCACTAGCACAGCAAGCAGCGCCAGCAGCATCAGCACCCCCATCGGCCTGCTCACCGGCAAGGTCATCTTCATCACCGGCGCCAGCCGCGGCATCGGGGAGGCGGCGGGCCGGCTCTTCGCCGCCGAGGGCGCCTCGGTCGTGCTGGCCGCCAGGGGCACGGACGCCCTCGATCGCATCGTCGCCGAGATCCGAGCCGACGGCGGCCGAGCAGACGCCGTCCCCCTGGACCTCGCCGACCGCACAGCCATCCGCGCCGCCGTCGAGCGCGTCGCGGAACTCCACGGACGCCTCGACGGCGCCTTCAACAACGGCGCGGCCATCCAGCGGCAGCCGGGACCGGTCGACACCACCACCGACGACGACATCGAAGAGCAGTTCGCCGTGAACTTCCGCTCGCACTGGACCGCGATGAACGCCGAGGCCGAACTCATGCGCCGCACCGGAGGCGGCGCGATCGTCAACACCTCGAGCATCGGCAGCCGCCGCGCCAACCCCGCCCTACCGGCCTACGGCGCCATGAAGCGCGCCCTCAACAGCCTCACCGAGAGCGCCGCCGTGAACTGGGCCGCCGACGGCATCCGAGTCAACGGCATCACCCCCGGCGGCACCGCCACCGAGATGATCGACGCCTGGGAAAGGGCCACCCCCGGCATCGTCGACAAGATCAACGCCTCGATCCCGCTGGGCCGGATGGCCGAGCCCAGGCAGGTCGCCGAGGCGGCCGCGTGGCTGCTCAGCGACCGGGCGTCGTTTGTGACCGGCGCGATTCTGCCGGTGGATGGTGGGGCTGGGGCGTAGTTTTTTGGGG
>NZ_JAAFZA010000088.1 GCF_015356865.1 Catenulispora pinisilvae | reverse complement strand
CTACCGCGCCGCCGCCCCCTGCCGCCCTGCTGACAGCCCCGCCGCCGTTCCCAAACCAGCGGAAGCGGCAACGCGCGGGTAAGGGATAGCCTGCCCGCATGCTCAATACGCACCGCCTCCGCATCCTGGCCGAAATCCACCGGTCCGGATCCATCGCGGGGGCGGCACGCGAGCTGAAACTGTCTCCATCGGCGGTGTCGCACCAGCTGTCGCAGCTGGAGAAGGAAGCGGGCCTCAGCCTGGTCGAGCGCGGCGCCCAGAGTCTGCGCCTCACCGCCGCCGGCCGTCGCCTCTCGCTGCGCGGCCAGGAGATCCTGGCCCTGCTCGACGCCGCCGAGAAGGACCTGATGGCGCACTCCCGCGCCGATACCGGGCACCTGTGCATCGGCTACTTCGCCTCGGCCGGCCGCCGCCTGGTCCCGCAGGCCCTGTCCCGTTTCGCACACCGCTACCCGGCGGTGGAGCTGGACTTGGTCGAGGGGCAGCCGCATGAGCTGGCGCCGGCTGTCCAGCAGGGTGAGATCGACGTCCTGGTGATGTTCGAACACGCCCTGGACCCCTGGGCGCCGCCGGAGGGCGTCGAGGTCCGCGAGCTGTTCAACGACCCGCAGCTGCTGGTGGTGCCGACCGGCCACCCCGCTGGACGCCGCGGCCAAGTCCGGCTGGACGAGCTCGCCGGCGAGCAGTGGATCACCAGTTTCGGAACCGGCTCCCCGGTGCTGTCGGTGCTGGAGCGGGCCTGTGCGCTGGAGGGATTCGTCCCCAACATCCGCTGCCGCAGCGACCACTACGAGGTCATCACCGGTCTGGTGCGGGCCGGGCTCGGCATCGCGCTGATACCGAGCCTGGGGATCAGCGACACCAGCGGCGTGGAGACCACGCGGATCTCCGGGCCGCGGCTGTATCGGAAGATCGGGGTCGCTTCGCGGCCGACCAATCCGAATCCGGTGCTGGCTTCGTTCCTGGCCTATCTTGCTTCCACGGCGGCGAACCTGCGCGCCGGGCACTGATCGCCGGCTGGAACACTGATCGCCTGCCGGGCACTAACCGCCTGCCGGGCACTAACCGCCTGCCGGACACTGATCGTCTGTCGAGCCCCGATCGCCTGCCGGACACTGATCATCTTCGGTGCGTTTCCGCGCCGCGTGCAACCGATGGCCCCGTCCCGCACTTGAGACAGTGACACCGGCCAGACGAGGGGAGCGGGACCAGGGTGGGCCACGACAATGAACGGCTGCGGGGCTTCGAGGAATTCGTCGCCGTCCGCTCGCAGTCCTTAATGCGCACCGCCTACCTCCTGGTGGGCAACAACGAGGCGGCCGAGGACCTGGTCCAATCGGCGCTGGAGAAGGCCTTCCCGCGCTGGTCGCGGGTGCGCCGGATGGACGCGCCGGAGGCATACGTCCGGCGGATCATCGTCAACGACGCACACACTGTGTGGCGCTCGGCCAAACGGCTGCCGACGGTGACCCTGCCGCTCGGCCCGGACGCCTCGGCCCTGGTCGCCGCCCCCGCGGGCCGCGCCGCCGACCACGCGGACGGCGTCACGCTGCGCGACAGCCTGCTGCGGGCGCTCGACGAGCTGCCGCACGGGATGCGCACCATCGTCGTGCTCCGCTACTGGGAGGAGCTGAGCGTGCAGGAGGTGGCCGACCTGCTGCGGTGCAGCACGGGGAACGTCAAGTCCCAGGCCGCGCGCGGTCTGGAACGTCTTCGAGAACTGATGACCGCGGAAGCGAGGAGTGAGCGATGAGCGAGGGCTTTCCGGGAAAGCCGGAGGCGGGAGACGGCGAGTTCGGGCGTGCCGAGGAACGACTGCACGCCGTGATGACCCAGGCCACTGCGCACATCGGCCCGGTGCGGGTGGACCCGACACGGCTGCGGCGCGCGCAGCGACGGCACCGGCTGTCGGAGGGCGGGGTGGTGGCGGGGGTGCTTTCGGTCGCGCTGGCCGCCGCGGCGGTGACGATGCATGGCGGGGGCGGCGGTGCGGGCAAGGGTTCGGCCACTACCCACACCACGTCCACGCCGGTGTCCCAGGCCCCGACGGCGCCGTCGACATCGTCGACGTCGAACCGCGTCGCGCCGGTGGGGGTATCCGTCTACGACTCCGACAACGGCGAGGAGGGTAAGGGCACGGTCAACAAGTTGTTGTCTGCGACCGGCGCCTGGACGACCGACCAGTATTGCGGGCAGTACGCGACCCGCGCCGGCATGGCTAAGGGCACCGGCGTGGTCTTCGACCTCGGCGGCGCGACGTCGATCGGCAGCGTGACGGTGAACGTCGGGACCCCGGGCGCCAACCTGGAGATGTGGACGGCCGACGATTCCAGCGTAGGGGGGGCGCCCGTCATCCGCCCCGGCCAGCCGCCCGCGGGGTTCACCAAGGTCGCGAGCGCCACCGATGTCGGATCGACCACGGTGCTCACCCCCGCCAAGCCGGTCAAGACGCAGCTCGTCCTCATCTGGTTCACCGGCGCGCTGCCGCTTGTCCCGAACCCGGACAGCACGATCCCCTGCGCGCACGACGACGGTCACCGTTACGGCGACTCCATCACGGCGGTCCAGTTCACCCGCGGGTAGCGATCCGCCCCACCACGGCCCCGATCTCGCGCATACCCCGTACCATCTCGAACTCGTGCCCGGGGTCGCAGCGCGTCAGCACGGCGTAGCAGACCTGCCGGGCGCCGCGCACCACCCCGACATCGCATCGCGTCCCCACATCCGTACCGGTCTTGTTGGCTACCCACAAGCCGGCGAGGGGTACCTCGCGCACGCTCGAGTCCTCGGGATCGTGCGGAATCGCGGCGGGCACCATGCTCCGATCCAGGCAACCGGCCATCCACTCCACCACCAACGCCCCCCACGTGCGCTCGCCGGCCATGCTGCCGACGAGCGCCGCCAACTCGCGCGCCGTCCCCACCGCGAACGTCGGCGGGTGCTCCGGCAACCGGGGCTCCCGGATGAAGTCCAAGATCCGCGTGTGCACCGACCCGAGCGCCGCAGCACCCGCCGACACCCGCTCCAACCCGACCCGACGCAACAAGGCGTTGGTCGCTGTGTTGTCGCTGACCGCGGCCGTGAGCCGCGCCAAGTCGAGCAGCGTCCACTCGCGCGCCGAGAGCTTGAGCAGCAGGCCCGAACCCGCGCTGTAGTCCTGGTCAAGGAGGGCCAGGCGCTCGTCGGGATCCAGCGCGCCGGTCACGAAATCCTGCGCCACCGAGGCGAGCAGCAGGAGCTTTCCGACGCTGGCCAACGGCAGTACATCGTCCGCGCGGTGCTCGCCGGCGCCGGGGACGCAGAACGCGAGGGTTCCGGGGAGGCCCCGGACGTCGGGGAGGTCTTGGACGTCGGGGAAGTCAGCGCCGCTCAACAAGCCAACACCCGCCCCGGCCGAGCCTTCGTGACCACCCCGTCCCGCACCACCACCGAGCCGCCGACCACCACCAGCCGCACGCCTGTCGGCGGCAGCAGCGGCTCCGCGAACGTGGCGCGATCCGAGATCCGCGCCGCGTCGAACACCACCAGATCCGCGTGTGCCCCGTCGCGCAGCACTCCACGGTCCGGCAGCCCGAAGCGTGCGGCCGGCGCCCCCGTCATCTTGCGCACCGCCTCCGGCAGCCCGAACAGTCCTACCTCCCGCGCGTAGTGTCCCAGCACCCGCGCGAAGCTGCCCGCCCACCTCGGATGCGGCAGCCCCGGCTTCGGCACGCCGTCCGAGCCGACCATCGCGAACGGGGCCGCCAGCACGCGCCGTACGTCGTCCTCACGCATCGAGTGGCTGATGATCGTCACGTCGCCGTCCTCGTCCAGCAGCAGTTCCGCGACCAGGTCGAGCGCGTCCACGCCGGCCGACCCGGCGAGGTCGGCGATCGTCCGTCCCTGATACCCGGCGTGCCGTGGCGCCCCGGCGACCACGATCCGGTCCCAGCCGCCGTTCCCGACCGTGTTCTCCCAGCCGGGCACGCCCTCGGCGATCGCCTTGCGCAGCAGATCGCGCTGCCCGGCGTCGCGCAGCCGCTCCAGCAGCCGCGCCGGACCGCCGTCATGAGCCCAGGGCGGCAGCATCGCGCCCAACGCTGTACTGCCGGCCGTGTACGGATAGACGTCGCACGTCACATCCATCCCCGCGTCCCGAAGCCCCGCCAACCGCGCCAACGTCACCTCGGTCCGTCCCCACGCGAACTTCCCGGCGGTCTTGTGATGCGACACATGTAGCGCCGCACCACTGTTCCGCGCAATAGCGATCGCCTCCTCCAGAGCCCCTTCCACCCCGGCCATCTCATCGCGCAGATGCGTGACATAAGGCTTCCCATGGCGCGCGGCCACCCGCGCCAACGCAGTGACCTCCGCAGTGTCCGCATAGGAGCCCGGCGTATAGATGAGCCCTGTAGAGAAGCCCACTGCCCCGCCCGCCAGAGCCTCATCCACCACTGCCGCCATCCGAGTGATCTCCGAAGCACTCGCGGCGCGCGCCGATAGCCCGGCTACGGCGGCGCGCACAGTGCCGTGCCCTACAAGAGACGCGAGATGGTTAACCCGCCCTATAGCACTCGCCGTATGAGCCCGACTTAACGCAGCCAACCCTGAATACCGCCCGGGAAAGACGCTGTGCCCGCAGTTCCCGGCGATCTCGGTCGTCACCCCCTGCACCACCGAGGCGAACACCTGAGCCGTATCAAGCCGCCCCTCCGCGCCGTTTATAGCGGCGGTATCGGAGTGCGTGTGCACGTCGATGAACCCCGGCGCGACCACCAACCCCGAAACGTCTACAACCTCGGTGGCGGAAGCATCACCTCCCGCTGCCAGAAGTCTGACCCGCCCTCCAGCCACGCCATCAACCACCCCCACATCCCGCCGCACCAAAGGAGCCCCGGTCCCGTCAGCCACCAACCCCCCACGCAACACCAGCGACAGACCACTCACCGCAGACTCGCCGGCAGCACACCGCTGCGCGCCACCACCTCATCGATGCTCTCCGCGGCCCGCAGCACGTGGAACCGCACCACGTCGCCCTCCGACACCTCGAACCCGAACACCGGCGGCATCGGCAGGCTGTTGTACTGGAACGGCGAGGAGAAGTAGTACGCACCGGTGTCCGGCACCACCACGATGTCCTCCGTCGCCAGCAGCGGTAACTTCCGCTCCCGCGCCATCAGGTCTCCCGCGAAGCAACACGGCCCCGCGACGTCCTGCACCTCCAACTCCGCGGTACTCGTCAACCCGTGCCGGTCATACGCCAGCACGCGCAGCGGCCAGGACTCGGGGGCGAACACAGTACGCGCCGCCACCTGCGCCCCTGCGTGCGTCAACGCAATAGCGCGCCCGCCCGTGGTCTTCGTGTACTCCACTCGCGAGGCGATGAACCCGTTCTTCGCCATCACCGACCGCCCGTACTCGGTGACCACTTTCAGCTCCCCGCCGAACAACTCCGGCGCGGCCTCCCGCAACACCGCCACGTGATCGGCGAAGGTGGGACTGTCCTCGTCCCCGCTGAAGTCGACCGGCAACCCGCCACCGATATCGATGCCCTCGATCTGCCCGGCCCGCCGCGCGTTCACCTCCAGCGCGAACCGCACCGCCTCCGCGACCCCGGCGGTGTTCAGCTCCAGGGGGATGCCCTGCGAGCCGACGTGCACGTGGACCCAGCGCAGCCACGGCCGGGCCGCGTACGCCGCGAGCAGCCGCTCCCGGTTCCCGGGGTCGGCCATCGCGATTCCGAACTTCGTCGTCCGCCCGGCCGTCGACATGGCCTCGATCGAGCCGATCCCGATCTGCGGGTTGATCCGCACCCCGACCTTCACGGCCGCGGCGCCGTCGGCGACCAGCCGGTCCACCCGCTCCAGTTCCTCGAAGTTGTCGATGTTCAGCGCGATGCCGTCGCGCAGCGCGCCGGCCAGTTCGGCCTGGGTCTTGGCCGGGGAGTCCAGCACGATCCGGGACGCCGGGAAGCCGGCCGCGCGGGCCTGCGCCAGTTCCCCGGGGCTGCTGACCTCGCAGCCGAGGCCGTTCCGGAGTAGCAGTGCCAGGACCGGCACCATCGGGTTGGCCTTGGCGGCGAACGCGTGCAGCACGTCCACCTCGCGCGGCCAGGCTGCCAGCAGTTCGGCCGCGGTCTGCGCGATCCCGGCCAGGTCGACGAACGCCGCCACCGGTGTCGTCAGCGGATCGAGCAGGCCCTGGGCCACCGCGGCGTGCACGGCGCGGTCGCGGCGGATTCGGCGGACATGGTGCTCGGGCATCAGGGATTCCTCGCTGGCGGCTCGATCGCGGGGCGGCTTCGGATCCAGCGTGGGTCCTGGCGGGCCGACCGGGCGCGAGCCTCGAAAACCTCGCGGCTCACACACCAATACCCGACAATCACCTTGCAGTTCGGCCGTCGGCGGCCAGGCTGACGCCTCAGCCAGGCTAATCGATCACCACCGGGCCCGCGAGCCGGCCGACTCGCCCGGCCACGGCCCCGGCGGTGACCCCGACCGCGACTACCACGACGACCCTGACCCTGACCACGACCGCGATGAGGAGACCCTGTGACCAAGGCCGAGAAACCGTATGGCACCTGGCCGTCGCCGATCACCGCCGAGGACGTCGCCGCCATCCCCGGCGCGCCGCAGTGGCCTTCGGTCGTCGGCGAGCAGACCTGGTGGTGTGCGCCGGATCCGGCGACGGCGACCGTGGGTCTCATGTGGCGCGGTACGGACGGCGTCGTGCGTCCGGTGCTGGGCCCGGGCTGGCCGGTCGGCAACAAGGCCCTCGGTTACGGCGGCCGTCCCTACCTCGCCACGCCGGAGTTCGCGGTCTTCTCCCGGTCCAGCGACCAGCGGCTGTATCTGATCACTGACATGCCCGCCGACGCGACGCCCCCCGACACAACAGCCGCCGCCGAACCGTCTGCCGACTCGCCCGACTCGCCCGACTCGGCGCCCGAGCCGACACCCCTGACCCCCGCCGACCCCGAAGGCGTCACCCGCACCAACTACTCCGACCCGATCCTGGGCCCGTCCGGCACCGAGATCTGGGCGATCCGCGAGGTCACCGAGCTCACCGAGGAGCTGACCGACCCCGCCCCGCGCACCAAACGCGACGTCGTCGCCATCCCGCTCTCCGGCGCCGCGGCCGACGACCCGACCGCACTACGCGTCGTGGCCCGCTCCCACCACTTCCTGTCCACGATCCGCCTGAGTCCCGACCGCACCCGCCTGGCCTGGCTCGGCTGGAACCACCCGGCGATGCCCTGGGAGACCACCGATCTGATGGTCGCCTCGATCGTCGACGGCGTCGCGGTCGCGCAGGCCCGAGTCCTGGGCGGCGACGAAGGCGGTGTCGGTACACAGGTCGCGGTCGCGCAGGCCGAGTGGGCCGACGCGGACAGCCTGTACGCCCTGGCCGATCCGGACGGCTGGTGGAACCTGTTCCGCGTCGACCTGGCCGGCGACGAGACGGCCGCCACCAACGTCTTCCCGACCGAGTCCGAGTGCGGCCACCCGATCTGGCGCGTCGGCTCCACCTCCTTCGCGGTCACCGACGCCGGCGTGGTCCTGCGCCGCAGCCTCGGCGCCGAGACGCTGATCCGCTGGGACCCCGAGACCGGCCAGACCACCGATCTCGCGCCGGACTGGACCGAGTTCGCGAACTCCGTCTCCGGGACCGGCACCGCGATCGTCGCCGTCGCCGCGAGCCCCACCGAGCCCTCGACCCCGCTGCGCATCGACGTCGCCAGCCGCCGGCTCACCCGCTGCGTCGAGCGCACCGAGTACCCGCACGAAGCCTGGGTCTCCCGCCCCGAACGCCGCCACGTCGAGGTCGAAGGAGGATGGCAGGTCCCTTATATCTACTATCCGCCGACCAACCCGGAATATCAGGGCCCTTCCGAGGTTCCGCCGCCGCTGCTGATCGACGTCCACGGCGGCCCGACCAGCGGCACCGTCGCCACCCGCTACCTCAACTTCGCGCTGTTCACCTCGCGGGGCTACGCGGTCGCGACCGTCGACTACGGCGGCTCCACCGGCTACGGCCGCGCCTACCGCGACCGCCTCCGGCACACCTGGGGCCGCACCGACGTCGAAGACTCGGTCGCCGTGGCCCGGGCCCTGGCCGCCGCCGGGCTGGCCGACCCGGCACGCACCGGCATCCGGGGCGGCTCGGCCGGCGGCTGGACCACGCTGGCCGCGCTCGCGCACAGCGACCACTTCGCGTGCGGCACCGTCTACTTCCCGATCAGCGACCCGGCGAGCTGGTACGACGAGCAGACCCACGACTTCGAGAGCCGCTACATCCACTACCTGGTCGGCGATCCGGACCAGGACACCGAGCGCTTCGCCCGGGTCTCGCCGCTGGCCCACGCCGCCGAGATCACCGCGCCGTTCATCATGCTCCAGGGCCTGGACGACGTGATCTGCCGGCCCGATCAGGCCGACCGGCTGGTCAAGGCGGTGGAGGCGGTCAACCCCGGGTTGGTCCGGGCCTACCACCGGTTCCCCGGCGAGGGCCACGGCTTCCGGAAGGACGAGACGATGACCGTCTGCCTGCAAGCCGAGCTGGACCTGTACGCGAGTGTCCTCGGAGCCTGACATGACTGAGATTCCTGACACCGCCACCGGACCGGCCGAGCCCGTCGCGCCCCGCCCCGGCGACGCCGACGTCGAGAAGCTCGCCGCCGACGCCATCGCCGCCTGCTCCCGGCTGATCCGCTTCGACACCAGCAACTTCGGCGCCGGTGAGAGCCGCGGCGAGCGGGCCTGCGCCGAGTGGGTCGCCGAGCAGATCACCGACGCCGGCTTCAGCCCGGTGGTCCTGGAGTCGGCGCCGCGCCGGGCCAACACCGTGGTCCGCATCCCCGGCACCGACCCGAGCGCACCGGCCCTGCTGGTGCACGGCCACCTCGACGTCGTCCCGGCCGAACCCGCCGACTGGCAGTCCTACCCGTTCTCCGGCGAGGTCCGCGACGGCGCGGTCTGGGGCCGGGGCGCGCTGGACATGAAGGACATGGACGCGATGATGCTCGCGTTCGTGCACCACCTTTCGCGCACCGGGCAACGGCCGCCGCGCGACATCGTCATGGCGTTCGTCGCCGACGAGGAGGACACCGGCGACTTCGGCGCGGGCTTCCTGTGCCGCGAGCACCGCGACCTGTTCGAGGGCGTGGACACCGCGATCAGCGAGTCCGGCGGCCATTCGGTGCACCTGTCCGACGGCGCGCGGCTTTACCCGGTCGCGGCGGGGGAGCGCGGCAGCGCGTGGATGACCGTCACGGTCCGCGGCACCGCCGGGCACGGTTCGCGCCGCAACGACGACAACGCGATCGCCAAGCTGGCCGCGCTGGTCACCCGGTTCGCCGACTACGAGTGGCCGGTGCGGGTGGTGCCGATCGTCAGGGCTCTGCTGGACGGCCTGTCCGAACACTTCGGCCGGGAGATCTCCCCACAGGACCTGTCCGGTCTGGGCGCCGCGGCCCCGCTGCTGGCCGACACGCTGCGCAACTCGGTCAACCCGACGATGCTGCGCGCCGGCTACAAGCACAACGTGATCCCGTCCGAGGCCAGCGTGGCCCTGGACGGCCGGCTGCTGCCGGGCACCGAGGCCGAGTTCTTCGCCACCGTCGACGAACTGCTCGGCCCGGACGCCACTCGCACCGGTGACCAGGGCAGCCCGGTCAGCGCCGACTTCACCGCCCCGGACTTCGCCGCGATGGCCGCCGCGCTGCGGGCCTTCGACCCGGAGGCGATCGTGCTGCCGTTCTGCATGACCGGCGGCACGGACGCCAAGGCGTTCGCGAAGATCGGCATCCCCGGTTTCGGCTTCGTCCCCGGCCGGACGCCCGAGGGCTTCGACGCTTGGGAGTACGTCCACGGCGTCGACGAGCACGTACTCACCGACAGCCTGACCTTCGGCGCCGGTGTGCTCGCCACGTATCTGCTGACCGACCCGAGGGGTGCGGGGGCATGACTTTGCTCCGTCCGCCCGGCCTGAAGCCCGGGGACACCGTCGCAGTACTCTGCGCCTCCTCGCCCGTACTGAGCCAGGAGCACCTTGAGTCGGGCCTGCGTGCCATGGCGTCCGTCGGGCTCAAGCCGGAGGTGTTCGGCACGGCTCGCGACACCGGCAGCGTGTACGAGTACCTGGCCGGTACCGACGCCGAGCGCGCCGCCGATCTGACGCGGGCCCTGTCCGATCCGAAGTACGCCGGGGTGTTCCTCGCCTGTGGCGGCTACGGCTCGCAGCGCACGCTGGAACTGATGGACTGGAACAGGATCGACGCCGCCCGGCCGAAGGTGGTCGTCGGGTACTCCGACGTCACCGCGGTCCTGGAGGCGGTGGCCGTCAAGCTCGGCTGGGTCTCGCTGTTCGGGCCGATGGTGGCGTGCGGCGGGTTTTGGCAGGGTCCTGATGAGTATGACTTCAGGGAGCTGATGAAGCTCCTATTCACGCCGTCATCGGTCAAGCAGCTCACGTTCCCGGGCTCGCGGGCCATGGTCTCCGGCGTCGCCGAGGGACTGACGATCGGCGGGACCGCCACGCTGATCGCGGCCAACTTCGGGACCGACACGTCGTATCCGGCACGGGACGCGATTCTGTTCCTGGAGGACGTCGACGAGCTGCCGTTCCGCATGGACCGGGTGTTCACGCAGTTCCGTCGGGCCGAGGGCTACCTGGGTGGCGTGCGCGGGATCATCCTCGGAACGTTCAGCGAGTGCGGCGATCCCGAGCACATCGAGGCGTTGCTGAACGAGCGCTTCTCAGACCTCGGCGTCCCGGTCCTGGCCGGGGTGAACATCGGGCACAACTGCGAGATGCAGACGTATCCGGTGGGTGTGCGGGCCCGGCTCGACGCCGACGCCGGGACCCTCACCTTCCTGGACCAGGTGCTCGCCGAGCCCACCGCTGAGCCCACCGCCGACTCGCAGAGCGGTCAGGGGTAGAGGCGCAGCAGGTCCTCTTCAGTCTCGCGGCGCACAATGACGTGCGCCGCGTTCTCGTTCACCGCGACCACCGGCGGTCTCGGCACCAGGTTGTAGTTGCTCGCCGCAGAACGCTGATAGGCACCCGAGCAGGGGATCGCGATCAGGTCGCCGGGCGTCAGATCCGCGGGCAGATCGACGTCCTCGACGAGGATGTCGCCGGTCTCGCAATGCTTTCCGACGACGGCCATCGACTCGGTCGGGGCGGCGCTGCGGCGGGAGGCGAGGACCGCAGTATAAGCCGCACCGTACATAGCGGGCCGCGGGTTGTCGCTCATGCCGCCGTCCACCGCGACGAAGCGGTCCTTGACCGTGCCGACCTCGTAGACCGCGACCGTGGTCGGCGCGACGATGGACCGGCCGGGCTCGACCGCGAGGCGGATGTCGTCGGGCACCACGGTGTGCAGGACGTCGGCGAGTTCCGCCGGAGTCGGCGCTCTTTTGTCGCCGGGCAGGTAGCGGACGCCGAGGCCGCCGCCCAGATCCAGCTTGCCGATGACGGTGCGCTGCTCGCGCTCGACGTCACGCAGGAAGCTGACGATCCGGCGCGCGGCCTCGCCGAACGAGTCGAGGTCGAAGATCTGCGAGCCGATGTGCGAGTGCAGGCCGACGAGTTCGAGGCTTGGTTCGGCCAGGACCCGGCGTATCGCCTCCGCCGCTTCGCCGGAGGCGATGGAGAGCCCGAACTTGCTGCGCTCGCCGCCGGTGGCCCAGGACGCGTGGGTGTCGGCGTCGACTCCGGGCTTCACCCGGATCATGACCTGCTGCCGCGTGCCGGTCTGCTCGGCCGCGCGTGCCACCCGGTCCACCTCGTGCCGCGAATCGAGCACGATGCACCCGACACCCCACTTCACCGCCTGCCGGATCTCCGCGACCGACTTGTTGTTGCCGTGGAACACCACGCGTTCCGGCGGCATCCCGCCGACCCGGGCCACCGCCAACTCCCCGCCGCTGCACACGTCGAGGCACAGCCCGAGCTCCGCCAACCACCCCACGACAGCCGGCGCCAGGAACGCTTTCCCGCCGTAGTGCACGTCCCCGTCGGGGAAGGCGGCCAGCCACGCTGAGCAGCGGGTCCGGAAATCGGCCGCGTCGAGCAGGTAGAGCGGAGACCCGAATTCGGCGGCGAGCGCGCGCACGCCGAGCCCGGCGATCGTGAGCTCGCCATCGGCCCAGGCCGCGCCGGTCGGCCAGATTTGATCACGCACAGAGACGGTGTCCATGCCGCGAAGGTAGAGAACTGGTGTGCGTGCGGAGCGTGAGCGTCGATGAACTGAATGCTGAGGCTCGGCTTCGATCCTCTGGACCTCAGGCCCGCCAGGTTTTAGATTCGAGCACGGGCCACTGAAGAACTAGAGCGCTTCAGTCCTCATTACAGCGTCACCCGGCTCCGCCACCTCTCGCCCTAGTCGGACTTAGGAAGGACACCCGCCGTGGCCGCTGCTCCTCGCTGGCGCCTGCCCGCATCTGGAAACGGAAACCATGACACGTCGCTGAGAACCCTGATAGCCGGCCGTGTAGTCCTCGTGATCACGGTCCTCGCCATACTGCTGGCGACCGGCGGCGCGGTGGCGTTGGCGTCCTCGACAGGGACGTGAAACGCGGTCGTTGACCGGCACTTCGGCAGCCTCCGGTGCCTCGACCAGGACAACCCGGAGGGTCGGCGCAACTCGTAGGACCAGCGCAACCCGCAGGGCCAGCACAACCCGCCACAAACCCGGGACCGGCGCTCGCCCCGCCGGTCCCGGGATCTGCCACCATCGGCCCATGACCGAGAACATGCGTCTGATGACCGTCGTCGACCTGAATCAGATCATCGCCGACATGCCGCGCTACTGGGGCGAACGCGACATGCGCCAGGGTCACCACTACCCGTTGGTCCACGAGTTCGGCCAGACCTGCGTCGTCGCCGACTCCCCGGACGGCATCCGCGGCTACCTGATGGGCTGGGTGAACCACGACCACGTCGGCTACATCCACTTCATCGCCACCCGCGACGACGCCCGCGGCACCGGCCTCGGCCGCCGGCTGCACGCCGAGTTCGCCCGCCTGGCCGCCGGGCAGGGCGCCACCAGCTTGAAGGCGATCACCGCCGTCACGAACACGGGCAGCTTCGCCTTCCACACCACGATCGGCTTCCGGGCCGAGACCTTCGACGACTATGCCGGCCCCGGCCAGGCGCGCGTGGTCTTCACCCGCGACCTGTGACCGTCCGGCGGGACTTGCAAGCATCTGGCGGGACCTACAAGCATTCTCCGGGACCTACGAGCTCCTGCGGGATCTACGAGCTCCTGCGGGGCCTACGGGCATCCCGATCCGGCGCGCGCTACATTGATCGTGTGCCGTCACCGGCGCCGCCGGAGCTGAGAGGCGCTGCAACGGATCGCTGATCCGCCACGCTCGGTCCCGACGACTTTCCCAAGGGCGCCTCCCTCGTGGAGGCGCACTTCGTGCTTCCACGGGTTCCACCACCTCATGCGAAGACGGGAAAGCGAGCATGAAGAACCACCTGCAAGAGATCAACGGCCTGCGCTTCGCGGTCGCCGATCTCGACCTGGCCGGGGCCGGCCGCCACCAGATCCGGCTGGCCGAGCACGAGATGCCCGGCCTGATGGCCCTGCGCGCCGAGTACGCCGAGGCGCAGCCGCTGCGCGGCGCCCGGATCGCCGGCTCTCTGCACATGACCGTGCAGACCGCGGTCCTCATCGAGACCCTCGTAGCGCTCGGCGCCGAGGTCCGCTGGGTGTCCTGCAACATCTTCTCCACCCAGAACGAGGCGGCGGCCGCGGTCGTCGTCGGGTCGGAGGGCACCCCGGAGAAGCCCACCGGCACCGCGGTGTTCGCCTGGAAGGGCGAATCGCTCGAAGAGTACTGGTGGTGCACCCGCCAACTCTTCGACTTCGGTGATGGCCGTGGCCCGGACCTCCTGGTGGATGATGGCGGTGACGCCACCCTCCTGGTCCACCTCGGCGCCGAATACGAGACCGCGGGCAGTGTTCCGGAACCCGAGCCCGGCGACCACGAGGAACACCGCCTCGTCCTGGCCCTGCTGGCCGAAAGCATCGCCGAGGACGACCACCGTTTCACCCGCATCGCCGCCGGCATCCGCGGCGTCTCCGAGGAGACCACGAACGGCGCCGCGCGCCTGTACAAGCTGGCCCGCGAGGGACGGCTCCTGTTCCCGGCGATCAACGTCAACGACTCGGTCACCAAGTCGAAGTTCGACAACAAGTACGGCATCCGCCACTCGATGGCGGACGGCCTCAACCGCGCCACCGACGTCATGCTCGGCGGCAAGACCGCGGTCGTCTGCGGCTACGGCGACGTCGGCAAGGGCGCCTCCGAGGCACTGCGCGGGCAGGGCGCTCGCGTCGTGGTGACGGAGATCGACCCCATCAACGCCCTGCAGGCGGCGATGGACGGGTTCCAGGTGGCGCGGCTGGAGCAGGTCGTGGCGACCGCGCACATCTTCGTCACGGCCACGGCGGGCACCGGCGCGATCCGGCTGGAGCACCTGGCGCGCATGCGGCACAACGCGATCGTCGGCAACGTCGGCCACTTCGACACCGAGATCGACATGACCGGCCTGGCCGCGCACCCCGGCGTCACCAAGACGGAGATCAAGCCGCAGGTCCACCAGTGGACGTTCCCGGACGGCCACGCGGTCCTGATCCTGTCCGAGGGGCGCCTGTTCAACCTCGGCAACGCCACCGGGCACCCGAGCTTCGTGATGTCGGCGTCGTTCTCGAACCAGGTGCTGGCGCAGATCGAGCTGTTCACGCGCCAGGAGCACTACTCGGACGAGGTGTACCGGCTGCCGAAGCAGCTCGACGAGAAGGTGGCACGGCTGCATCTGGACGCGCTCGGGGCGGAGCTGACGGAGTTGTCGGAGGAGCAGGCGGAGTACCTGAGCGTACCGATTGAGGGGCCTTATAAGGCCGAGCACTATCGGTACTGAGGTCGAGTCCTGATGTGAGGTTGGGCCGCGTCACGCCGGGTTTGGTCGGCGTGGCGCGGCCGTGCGCCATTGGACTGTGCGCCATTTGGCCATGCGACATCTGGTCGCGCGCTATTGCGCCCGCGCATTTCCTGGACAAATTCGGCCGAATTTTGGCACTGTTGGCCTGCTCTCGGCCAGACCGGCCATATTCCCAGGAAGGCCATGCCATGCCCGCGCATCTTGACCCGTCCGCCGCCGCTTACTACAGCACGCAAAGCGCGTTCTCCGATCCCGGACGGTACGCCGTTAAATACGCCGATTTACCCGACGATCCAGCCCAACTCGCCGCCATCGCTCGCAATCTGCTAATTCACCGCCTGGAGGGCGACCTCTTCAGCCACACAATTGCCACCGACCGCCTCCACGACGACGCCGAGACACGCTACGTCGATTCAATCCTGCACCTGCTCCTCGAACGCGACGCCTCACCGCTGCCCCAACACCGCAACGTTGGAAATCGCTTCGTCGGCGTCTGCCGCGACTTCGCCCTGCTCCACTGCTCTTTCCTCCGCCACGCGGGCATCCCAGCCCGCATACGCTGCGGCTTCGCCGATTACTTCGACCCCCAGCGCAACGAAGACCACGTGGTCACCGAGTACTGGAACCCCCATCACGGCTGGCGCCTGGCCGATCCCCAAATGGCCGATCCCAGACTCGCCGCCGGCCACGCCATCGACTTCGATCCCATGAACATCCCCCGCGACCGTTTCCACGTGGCCGGAGCCGCATGGCAGGCCATCCGCACCGGCACCGCCGACCCCCAGATCTTCGGCCACTGGCACCCCGAAGACCCGATGGCCGGCGAATGGTTCGTCGCCCAGAGCGTCCGCCTCGACCTCGCATCGCTGAACAAGACCGAGATGCTGCTGTGGGATATCTGGGGAACAGGCATCGACGACTACCGCGAAGTGTCCGAACCGCAACGCGATACCTATGACCAGGCGGCGCGGATCACAAGCGACAACGTCGCCTTCGACGAGGTGCGGGCACTCTACGCACAGGACGATCGGCTGCGCGTACCGGACGAGGTGTGGTCGCTGGCACCCTTCAACGGCCCGGTGCGGACGGCCCTGCGCGCCTGATGTCGCGGCGCGCGTCGATCTCGCCACTATCCGTGCGCGTGCTTTAGGCTGTCCGGACATCAAAGGGCTGATGAGGGGGACTTGTCGTGGTGTCGCGGGACCGGAAGATCGGCTTGACCGCCAGCGTGCTGACGGTGATCGGGACGGCTGGCACCGCCGCGGTCAGCAGCCACGGCCGGTGGGCTTGGGTCGCCGCCAGCACCGCGGCTCTGGTGGCCACGGGTGCCCAGATTACGGTGCTGTTCGGGGGCAAGCCGGCGTCACACGACGCGGCTGTGGGAACCGGCGCGCGGCGCGTGGTCAACATGCCGGCGCCCTCGGCGGTGTTCGTGGACCGCAAGGAGTTGCTCGCAGACTTCGCATCCTTCTCGAAGCAGGCGTCCTCACCCGTCCGCGCTCGCACCTTCGTCATCTACGGCCCCTCTGGATTCGGCAAGTCGCGAGGCGCGTACGCGTGCGCCGAACGGGAGTTCGGGCGCTACGACTTCATCTGGCTGCTCGATGCCGGCCACGATGAAGCGCTGGGCCTGGCCTTCAGCCGGCTCGCTCGGCATCTGGGGTTGGACGAGTCCATCGCCTGGGACGATCTGCGCGACGCTCTGTGGCCGGCGCTGGCGGCGACCGGCCGCTGGCTGCTCGTCTATGACAACGTCCCCGACCGCGACGCGGTCCAGGCGTTCCTCCCCCGCTCGGGCGGTGGCGACGTCATCGTGACCACGCAGGGTACGGACTGGCAGGGCTATGCCGATGTCGTGACCGCGGTGGGGCCGCTGCCGTTGAAGGAATCCGTGCGTCTGTTCCAGGACTTCGGCATAGACAGCGAGGCCTTCGCCACGGAGACTGCCGCGATCGCCAAAGCCTTCGGCGGCCGTCCGCTGGATATGTTGCAGGCCGCTTCGGTGATGCGTGCGGAGCAGCGGAGTCCGCGGGCCTACCTTGCTTCGCTGGCGCTGGACGCCGAGAACTTGCCCGAGCGGGACCCGGCGGCTACCCCGGCGAGCGTGGCGGCTCCAGGCGGTGCAGCGGGCGCAGCGGGTACAGCGGGCGCAGCGGCCTTGGCGAGCGCGCCACTCACATCTGCGGCGACCCCAGCCATCGACTATGACGACTTCCGCAAGGCCCACCCGGGCGCCTTCGGCCTCCTGGCCCTGTTCTGCTGGTTCGGCAGCGCTGACATCCCCGGCGACTTGATCCGCCGCCAGGCACGTGAAGCCGCCGGCGACGGACCACTCGCCGCTGCCTTGGCCGACGCCGCTTCTTGGGACGAGGCCTTCCGGATCCTCACCGAGTACAGCCTTATCAGCGGCGAGCACGATCAGATCGGCGTCCACGACGGCGTGCGTGCGGCTGTCCGTGCGCTGTCGGATTCCGCGACCTGCGCCACAGCCGTGCGGATGCTCGCCGCCGAGTTCCCTCGCGATCCCACGGATACCACCGAATGGGCACTGTTCGACAGCCTGGCACCGCATGCGACTCAGGCTGCTGAGTCAGCGGCACAGTTTGGCGTGGAACCGGCTGCGCGGGCTGGTCTGCTGGTTGCGGTCGCCCGCTACTACCACCATCGCGACTACTTGGACCGGGCGGCCGACCTCTTTCGTCAAGCAGCTATCGGATATCAAGCGGTGAACGACTCCTCGGGCGAAAGCCGAGCCCACGCCGGTCTATCCCGCGTCCTGTTCAACATCGGTGCTGATATGACTGCTGCCGAGGATGAGGCCCGCACCGCTTTGTCGCTGGCGACTGAGCACGCCGACCGCTGTGCGGCTGCCCTGGCGCTGGCGCAGGTGCTGCGCGAGACCGGGCGCTTTGACGAGGGCCACGAGGTGCTGACCGCGGTGCTTCCGTCGGCGGGCTTGGTCGGGCAGGCGTCAGAGGTCTGTCTTGAGCTGGCCAACCTCGCCAGGCGGTCGGGCCGCGTCGGTACGGCGCTGCGCGACACGAAGGCGGTGGTCGAGGCGATGGCGCGCGAGTACGGGGTCGGCCACCCGAGCACCGGTGGCGCGTTGCGGCAGTTGGGTATGGCGCTGGCTGATGTGCAGCGTTACGACGAGGCCCGCGTTGCGCTTGAGCACTCGCTGGAGCTCTTCACGTTGGCCACGGGATCGGACAGCCAGGAGATGTCTCTCAAGGCTGAGGAGTCACTGGGGACGGTGCTCGTCCGGCTCGGGCGTGCTGATGAGGCGTTGGTCATGCTCGACCATGTGGTCACCGCTCGCGAGGGGGCTACGGACCGCAACCTGCCGAACATCGCCGGCGCGAAGGCCCGCCGCTCGGACGCGCGGCGTGCGACTGGTGCGTTGGACGAGGCGCTGGCGGACGTCGAGGACTCCATCGGCATCTTCTCGGATCTGGGATCCGACGGCCGCGCCTATCTGACGATGCCGCTGGTGCGGAAGGGGCCGGTGCTCGCGGATCTGGGGCGGGTCGCGGAGGGCGAGAGCGTGGCGCGTGAGGCGGTGGCGCTTTCGGAGGAGTCGCACGGCGAGGAGCACTTGCTGGTGGCCGAGGCGTACCGGGGGCTGGCGGAAGTGTTGCGGGTCAAGGGCGATGTGGACGGTGCGCGGGCAGCGTCGGAGCGTGCGGAGGAGATCGTTGCGGACGCGCTTCAGCGGTGAGAGGCACGGCGCCAGCGATGAAAGGCGCACTCCAGTGTTGACAGGCGCCGGATCCGTTCGGTGACAAGACGTCCCACCTGTTGCTAATGTCCGCGTACGGCCGGGGAAGATCCCAGGTCGCGACGGTCTGGGGGCGTGGGTGCGGGTAGCGTTGGTGGCGCCACCGCATTTGCCGTGCCCGCCGCCCGGATACGGGGGAGTGGAGCGGGTCTTCGCGTCCCTGGTTCAGGGGTTGCTGCGGCGGGGTGTTCGGGTCACTGTGTTCGCACACCCCGAGTCATTCAACGACCGACTCACCGACTCACCGACTCACCGACTCACCGACTCACCGACTCACCGACTCACCGACTCACCGACTGAGCGGCTACTCGTGCAGGTGCCGACCTATGCGCCGGTCGGGAGGCTGCATCCGCAGGCTGCTGAGATGCGCCACACACAGGTCGCCGCGCGGTTCATATCCGACGTCGGCACATTCGACATCGTCCACGACCACACGCGCCTCGGGGCCGTGGACTTCGCCGCGCTCGACGTTCCGGCCGTCACCACGGCGCACTACGACCCCACCCGCGACCCCATGCGCTGGGCACGCGAAGTCGCCACAGGCCATCCCTACGTCGCCCTGAGCAACGCGCAGATGCGCTCGGCGCCGGACGTCAACTGGACCGGCGCCATACCCAACGGGATCGATCAGAGCTTCTACCGCCCGGGCGACGACCGGTTCGGCTACCTGCTGCATATCGCCGCCCTGGGAACGCGTAAGGGAACTGATCTCGCCATCCGCATAGCGCGGGCGGTCGGGCGTCGGATCGTCGTGATCGGAAGTGCCGACCGCGCCGATCCGGAGGGCTTCGCGCGGGAGGTGGAGCCGCTGCTGGGCGATGAGCACGTCACCTGGCTCGACGAACAGTCCGGTGAAGCGAAACTGGCCTGGCTCCAAGGCGCGGCCGCTCTGCTCCATCCGATTCGCTGGGATGAGCCCTTCGGCCTTGTGTACGTCGAAGCACTCGCCTGTGGAGTCCCCGTGCTCACCCTCAACCGTGGCGCGGCGCCGGAACTCGTACAGCACGGGGTCACCGGCATCGTTGCCGATCAGTGGACTGATTTGATCGACGCCGCGCGCGACGCACACCGATGGTCGCCGCAAGCCTGTCGGGCATCGGTTTCGCATCTGACGGACGACGCCATGGTCGAGGCCTACCTCAACCTCTATCAGCACCTGATCGACCGCGGGACCAGGCCGAAACCGATCCCGCGGCAGCGTCGCGCCAGCTTGCCGATCAGCCCCTGACCAAAGCGTCCACGCTCGGAGCCACCACCCCGAACAGGTCGCCGATGGTAGTCAGCGCAGCGGCCTGAAGCGTGGCGGCGGGTAGCGGCGTGCCGTCCGGCGCGGCGAGTGTGCGCGTGGCGGTGGCGTCGGCGACGACCGTCGGGCGGTAGCCGAGATTGAAGGCTCCCTGTGCGGTGAACGTCACGCACATGTGCGTCATGAAGCCGGCCAGGACCAGCTCCGTGCCTGCGTCCAGGCCGCGCAGAGTCTTCTCCAACTCGGTGTCGTGGAAGGAGTTCGGGAACGTCTTCACGATCACCGGCTCTCCCGCGATGGGTGCCACCTCCGGACTGATCGACCCGATCTCGGCGCGGATGTCGTAGGGCGTGCCCTCGCCGCCGTCGTTGATGACGTGCACGATCCTGGAACCCGCGGCTCGTGCGGCTGAGAGCAGCAGCGCGCCGGCAGCAAGAGCGGCATCGGCGCCCTCCAGCGCCATGACGCCAGCGCGATACGTGTTCTGGAAATCGATCATCACTAGCGTGGCATCGCCGAGGCTCGGCAAGGAATCATCGAGGCCGATAACAGAGCGAAGTGTATGAGATGCAGACATAATTCTTCCTCGAATAGATAGGTTGAACCGAAGCGCCGGCCAGACAGCCGACGCCGAGTCAGAGAACCGAAGAATCAGCCGGCGATCCGAAACCGTCGCCGATAAGCCGCCGGCGTCGTCCCAATCTGCTTCCGCAGCGCGCGATGCAGCGTCTCCACCGACCCCAGCCCGCTCCCCGCCGCGACCTCCTCCAGCGGCTGGTCGGTGCTCTCCAGCAGCCGTCGCGCTGCCTCCACCCGTGCGGCCTCGACGTACGTCCCCGGCGTCGTCCCCGTCTCCTGTCGGAAGACGCGCGCGAAGTGCCGCTCGCTCAAGCACATCCGTGCCGCCAGCGCTGCCGCCGACAGGTCGTCGCCCAGGTGGTCCGTGATGTACGCGCGCAGCTCGTCGATGTCGCGCCGGGTAGTCGGCGGCGAACTGAGCGGTACCGAGAACTGGCTCTGGCCGCCCTGCCGCTTCAGATACACGACCAGCTGGCGCGCTACCGCCAGTGCCAGCTCCTCGCCCAGGTCCTCGGCGACCAGGGCCAGCGCGAGGTCCATGCAGGCGCTGATCCCCGCGCCGGTCCACACTTTTCCGGAGCGCACGAAGATCGGGTCCGGGTCCACGCGGACTGCCGGGTGGTCGGCGGCCAGCTGCGCGGCAGTCGACCAGTGCGTTGTGGCCGTCTTGCCGTCCAGGAGGCCCGCTGCGGCCAGTACGTGCGCTCCGACGCACACCGACGCCACCCGCCGTGCCGACGGCGCCACCGCGGCCACCCACGCCACCACGTCCTGATCGACCCGCGCGACCGGGCCCGAGTCGCCGATGTCCACGGCGCCGGGGACGATCAGCGTGTCGATCGAGCCGCCGACCTCCCCGAACGCCACCTCCCCGAACGCCACGTCGGTCAGCAACCGCACGCCCGCCGAGGTGGTGACCGCGCCAGCAGCCTCCCGTCCCGCGAGCTCCACCCGGTAGGCGGCGCGTCCGCACTCGCGGTTCGCGAGCGCGAACACCTCCGCGGGGCCCGTGACGTCGAGGAGGTCGACGTCGGGGAAGACCGCGATCACCACCCGTCGTGCTTCAGCCATGGCCCCATCCTCACCCGATGTGGGGATGGCCGCAATGACGGGGTTCTGTCAGATTCGGACGCGGGGGAGGCCCGGGGTCGGGGAAACGATGCCGCTCGGTGTCGGTATGAGCACCCTGCGACACTTCGGGGCGTGTGCCGCCCTGTCTGCGCAATCGGGCTCTTACCGACCCCCTGTGGCCTTTGCTAGCATCCGCTTGATCACCCTTAGGCGTCGGTCTCACGGCTGCGGTGCTCGGCAAGGAGTGCGTATGTCCCTTTCATCGGTACTGACGACTCTGGTTGCCGTGCTGGGCTTGGCGAATCTGGTGCTGGCCGTCCGGCTGACGAACCGGTGCGGGGACGAACGCCGCGAACCGGGCGGGGAGGGCGTGAACGGGGTCGCCGCACCACCGCCGCCGGCGATCGGCGACCACGGCACCGTGGCGCCAGACCGGCGAACCTGATAGACAAGGCACAGGCGGCCGCCCGGGAGACCTCCCAGTTCCCGGGCGGCTGTCACCATTTCAGCCGATGAACATGCCTGGTCAGTCCGCGGGCAGGATGAGGCGCTGGCCCGGGGTGTGCGGGGTGGCCTCGACGGCGGCGTCGGACAGGAAAGCAGCTCCCTGAGACGGTCGGTCGGGATGGTCCGGCGACACGATCCAGGTCTGCCCGTCGGCTCCGGTCACCATGATCTCCGGGCCGTTCCCGGCGAAATCGCCGGCCACCGGCGCGGCGGCCGGAGCCGGGGTCGTCAGCTTCACGGTGGGAACGGCGGGCCCAGCGGGCGTTTTGGCCGTACCCGGCGCGGCGGGCGGGACAGGCACACCCGAGACCGGAACGAACCCCTGCGGTCCGGTGAGCGTGTAGGTGACCACGACCCCGGTACCGTCCACAGAGAGCAGCTTGTCGGCCCCGTCCGCCCCCGGCACGGCCTCGATCGTCACCGCGCCGGCGAGCACCGGATTCGCCGGCAGCCCCTGCACCGCGGCCGTGAGGCTGGGCTTCGCCGTGGCGGCCGCGGCATTCGGCGCTGCGACCGGAGCACCGAGCGCTGCCGGCGCTGCCGGAGCGGCCGGCGCCGCCGGAGCACCGGGCGCCGCAGCACGCGCCGGAGCACCAGCAGCAGCCGGAACAGTAGACGCCACTGGACCACCAGCCGCCGGCACCGTGATCGTGATCAGCTGCGCATGCCCCGCGGCATCGATCCCGACCACAGCCTCCGGCCCGCCCTTGCTGAACACTCCGGCAGCCAACCGCGTGAACGTGTTCCACGGCGCCCCGGTGACAGCCCCCTGATCCACCGCCTTGCCGGTGGCGTCGAAGCCATACAGGTGCGCGCTGCCGTCCTTGCGCACCGCGAGCAGCTGCACCGCCCCGGCCGGTCCCGCGAAGTGTCCCGCCACGAGCGAGGTGACGTCCGCGAAGCCGTCCGCGATCGGCTGCGGGACGCCGAACGTTCCGTCGGCGACCCACGGATACCGCAGCAGCCGTCCGGTCGCGTCGACCGCGACCAGGTCCGAGTGCCCGGCGGCGGCCGAGGGCAGGGTGGCCCGCGGTCCGGTGGCCGCGCCGGTGACGGTCACGATCACCGGTCCCCAGGTCACCGTCTGGCCCTCGCGGTTCGTCACCGCGACGCTGATCTGGTGCGGGCCCGCGACCAGGGTGCTGGTGTCCAGGTTCAGCACGCTGCTGGCGGCCGGCGGCTGCGGCTGCGCCACGCCGTCCACCGTCAGCGTTTCCTCGGCCAGGTCGGCGGCCGGGGCCGCGCCGACGTTCAGCGGGACGGTGCCGGACAGCAGCGGCGCGGTCGGGGCCGCGACGGCGATGGCCTGCTTGTGGTTCGTGACGTTGATCGTGATCGGCGCGGACAGGGCCGAGATGGCGCCGTCCGCGGCCATCGCCTGGGTGGTGATCACGTGCGGGCCGTCCGGCAGCGTCGTGGTGTCCAGCGGCAGCAGGGCGCCGCCGGGGGCGTTGTCGATCGCGGTGTCGGACTTGCCGTCGACCCAGTACTGCATGCGGACCGCCGGATGCGTCGGATCGGTGTCGGCCGAGCGCACCGTGATGGTCCCGGACGCCAGTCCGTTCACGGCGTCCGTGCTCACCGTCGGGGCCGGCGGCGCCGGGTTGATCGCCGTGTCCGGGGCCCGGGTCCCGTAGGCGGCGCCGTTCTTCGGCAGCTGCCAGCCGGGGTTGTTCGGGTTGACCGAGCCCAGCCGCCAGAACTGTGCGGCGGCCGGCGGCGTCCAGTCGTGCACGCCGACCAGTTCCCGGATCAGCGGCTGGCCGACCCAGTTGGCGTCCACGACCGTGTAGGTGCCGTCGCCGTGGTTGGACAGCACGATCGCGGTGTGCAGCGGGTCGGAGTCGTCGTGGTCGCCGATCTGGATGATGTCGCCCTCGGCGGCGGCGGCCGGGGCCACCGGCACCGCGCCGACCGAGCTGAAACCGACCTGGTAGTCGCCGTTCGGGTCGACCGGCCAGATCCGGCCGCCGCTGGCCAGGGACACGACGCAGTCGACGAACTCGCGGCACTGGCCGGACCGGAAGCGGTTGGCGTCCACGCAGGCCATGCCGCCCCAGCGGCCGACGTAGGCCAGGGCCGTGGTGGCGATCAGCGAGTTGTCGAACTGGCCGGCGCCGGCCGGCGGGTGCACCGGAACCGGGACCGGGTCCGGCGGCGGGATGTAGGGAGCCGGATTCTTAGGCGCGGGCTTGTTCTTGGCCGGCGGCGCCGGCTGCGCCGGGGGCTGGACCGGCTTCGGGTTCGGGGCCGGCTGTCCCGTCGGGGTCGGCGGGAGCGGGTTCGACGTCGGATTCGACGTCGGCGGCGCCGGGTTCGACGTCGACGACGCCGGCGGCGTGGGGGTCGGCGTCGGGGTCGGCGACGATGTCGATGCCGGGGGCGTGCTCGGTGTCGATGTCGGCGGCGGTGTGGTCGAGGTCGGGTCGGCCGAGCTGGGCGTGGATCCGGCGGTGGGCGTCGGATCCGGCGTGCTCGGGGTCGCTGACGGCGTGGCCGCCGGGGTCGCATCGGCCCGCGCGCTGACGACGGTCGCCACCGAGGAGGCGCTGACCATGGTGGATACCGCCACACCGGCTATCAGCCGGCGGCGTACTCGTCGGGCCCTGGCATTCTTCGACATGGAAAATCTTTCTACCAGGTGCCGGGCGACATTACGACGTACAAGTGGGTACCAAGGCGTATCCGGACAATGACAGGCGACCCGAACACCCTCGAAACGGCCCTGTCAAGACCCGCCGCCGACCGATCGCCCCCGAACCGATTCAGAGGTATCTCCGCTAGGCTGCCGCGGGTGGTTGACGAACATCAGTCCTCGAAGACTGACGGATTTCCCGAATCGGCCGGGGTCGAGAGCATCGACAGCACGCTGATCCCGGGCTGGGTCCCGCCCGAATTGGACACCACCAAGGCTCACACCGCCCGCATCTACGAGTACCTGCTGGGCGGCATGCACTACTTCGACGTGGACCGCGAGGCCGGTGAGACCGCGCTGCGGCACGTCCCGCAGGCGCGGGAGATCCTGCTGGAGAACCGCGCGTTCCAGAACCGGGCGACCCGCTTCCTCATCGCCTCCGGCATCACCCAGTTCCTCGACCTCGGCAGCGGTCTGCCCGGCACCGGCAACATCGGCGACGTGGCCCGTGCCGAGCACCGGCAGGCCCGCATCGTCTTCGTCGACTTCGACCCGATGGTCGCGGTGCACGGCCGGGCCCTGGTGGCCGCCGCGGATCCGGCGCACACCGCCGTGGTGGAGGCCGACGTCCGCCGCCCCGCCGAGGTGTTGTCCGACCCCGAACTGCGCCGGGTGCTGGATCTGGAGCAGCCGGTGGCGATCGTGATGACCTCGCTGTTGCAGTTCATCGCGCCCGAGGAGGACCCGCGGGGCATCGTCGCGGAGTTCCTCGCCGCGGTCCCGCCCGGCAGCGCGCTGGTGGTCTCGCACATCACCGACGGCGGCCGCCCGGCGCAGGCCGAGGCCGCGGTGCGGGCCTGGGACCAGACGACTTCGCAGATGTATATGCGCGGCCAGGAAGAGATAGCGGCGATGTTCGCGGGCACGGAGCTCGTCGAACCCGGTGTCGTGCCGCGGCCGTTGTGGCGTCCGGACGGCGAGCCGCGTGCGGACTGGGAAGAGATCTGGGGATTGGCCGGGGTCGGGATCAAGCGCTGAGCACGCGAGTCGAGCAGAGGCCTAAGACGCCTGCTTAGCCAAAGGCCTGAGACGCCTGCTTAGGCAGAGGGCTGAGAGCGCCGATAGCGAATCAGAGCTCGATCCCCTCCGGGTTCAGCTCCACAAGCTGCCGCCCGACCGCGGTCAGTTCATGCCGCACGCTCTTCCCGTCCCGCGTCGTCGACACCAGCCCGGCGTTGCGCAGCAACGTGGCGTGCGTGGAGGCCATCGGCGCCGAGATCCCCAGCCGCCGGGCCAGTCCCGAGGTGGAAGCCGGGACCCGCAGCGTCCGCAGCACGGCCGCGCGTCCGGCGCCCAGCAACGCCGCGAGGTGGTCGTCGGGGGCGGCGTAGGACTCGTCCAGCTCGGCCGTCGGGTAGATCACCACCTGCGTGCCGTCCGCGCCGGGGCCGCCATGGGTCCGCTGCTGGCCGAACAGACACGGCGCGAGGATGAGGCCCGGGCCCGGGCCGTCGGCGTCTGTGCGGGGCCGCCAGGTGATGTCAGAGTGCAGACTCGTCATCATCGCCAGCGTGCCGTGCCGCTGGATCTGGCGCTGGCGCATGGAGATGTCGCGCTGCAAGCGCTCGGCGAGCGTCGGCCAGTCCGCCATCAGCGTGGCCCGGTACAGCGCCAGCAGGCCGTCGACGACGGCGCGTAGCGAGGCGTCCTCCTGGTTGCGCAGCCCGCGGATGAGCCGGTCGGCCTCGTCGGTGCGCACCGGCGTCGTGGCCAGCCGGTAGCCCAGTAGATGCGGGGGAGTGGCGCGCAGCTGGTCCAGTTCCTGCTCGAAGGTCGGGGCCGCGGTGTCGCCGGCGATCGCCAGCGGCAGGAAGGCCGGCGCGTCCGGATGCGCGCGGTTGATCAGCGGGACCAGCCGGCCGTTCCCCAGGCTCACCTGCCGCCGGGCCCGCGGCCACCAGCGCTGCCGCCATGGGGACTGCCGGCTGCACGGGCCGTCGTGCACACCGTGTATCAGGTGTCCGAGCGGCGACAGCACGAAGCGGACCCGGCCCAGATCCCCGGTGCCGTAGTCGATCGTCTCCATCGGATCGAACCTCCGCCTGCCGCTCGTACTCAGTCCTGCACGCCGAACGTGTCCCTGTCAATGGTTTGCGCCGGGGACGCAATTCAGTGACATTACCGGGTCCACCGGGCAGGATCTGGAGTTCCGGGATGTCGGCTGCGCCGCCCCGGGTCTGGGGGAGCGGTGAGGAGCGGGGGACGGCGTCCCGGGTCGCGAACGGGAAAATGGGACGCCGTACTCACCGTACGGCGGCCTCCAAGCGGCCCACGAGCGGCCCACGAGCGGTCCCCAACAGCCCACGCGGCCGATGGCGGCCCACGACGGTCCTTGATTCGTCCGGATGGACGCCGTCTTTCGGGGTCGCCATCGCCCGTTCGGCCGCGGTGCCAGTGCCGCGGTGTTAGTGCCTGGCAGTGCCTGCCAGTGCCGCAGCGTCAGTTCTGCTGGGCTTTGAGGTGCCGCGCGCCGCGGACGAAGTCCCCGTCGATCGCGGTCTTGACGGTGTAACGCAGGGCCTGCGGGGCCGTGGCCTCCAGGGCGTCGGCGGCGTGTCCGGCCGCGCGGGCCTCCAGGACGGCGGCCACCATGGTCGCGCTCTCCACCCGGCTCAGCGCCTCCTGCTCGCGACACAGCAGGGCGGCGGCGTAGAAGACCACAGCTCCGGGATGGGTGATCGGATGCTCGAGACGGTAGGCGATCTGTTCGGCGAGCCGGCCCAGCGGTTCGGCCGGATAGCGGTCGTGCAGGTGCCGGCACAGTTTGGCCGCGCTGACCAGGTCCTCGGCGTTGACGTCCACAGCCGGTCGCAGACGCTCGTCGTCATCGGCGGGCAGCATCACAGCCAGCTGGCGGGCGAAGTCGTCGCGGTGGATCCGCCGGTCGGCGTAGCCGTAGCGGCCCGCGGTCAGGACTTCGATACCGGTCATCTCGATCTCCCATTCCTCGCGCTTACGGAGATACCTCCATCATCGCGCCGCCCCGGGGACGGCGCCCCCGAGTCCGGTGCGTGACCAGCACCCGAGGGCTGGCACAGCCCGGGCACCGGCCCTGGGTCAGCGGTGAGGTCGTCCGCTGGCCGTCGAGGAAGAAGGCGGACTGGATCAGCCCGTGGCTGTCGTGCACCCGCCGGATCTCGTAGTCCTCGTGCCACGCGTGGCCGCAGGCGCTGCATAAGAAGGAATAGGACTCCCGGATCGGTTCGTCCTCCATGGTCGGCCTCCCCGCGTGCGTTCCCCTTACCATTGCATTATGCAATGGTTCAGTCCGGGGCCGCAATGCGGTAGCTTCTGGACTGTGGAGCCGGACACCCATGAAGTCGTCGAGGCGGTCCTCGCGGCGTCCCGCCTGTTCGTCGGCCTGTCGGCCCACGCCCTGGCCGAGGTCGACGACAGCTTGACGCTGCGGCAGCTGCGCACGCTGGTGGTGCTGGCCGACCGGCAGCCGATGAAGCAAGCCGATCTGGCCGCGGACCTGGGCGTGAACCCCTCCACCGTGCTCCGCATGGCCGACCGCCTCGCCGCCGCGGGCCTGCTGGAGCGCCAGCCCAACCCGGACAGCCGCCGCGAACAGTTCCTGGTCCTCACCCCGGCCGGTGCGGACCTGGTCCGCCGGGTCATGGAAGAGCGCTACCGGGAGATCGCCGGTCTGGTCGTCCGGCTGACCCCGGACGACCGCGCCGGGCTGGTGGCCGGGCTGCGGGCGCTGACCGAGGTGGTGCAGCAGACGTATCCGGTGCTGCCGGAGCGCCCCGGGCTATGAGCCACCGCTATGACTCACATCACTTTTCTCACTGCATAGCGGAACCGGGCTCGGCGTCTTTCTAGTAGTACGAGGACGACGCTCAAGTACGAGGACGGTGCCGATGGGACGGTCGCAGACCGACGAGTTCGAGAGGTTCGTGGCGGCCCGATGGTCGGCGCTGAACCAGCTCGGCTCCCTGCTGACCGGCGGCGATCGCCAGCGGGCGGAGGACCTGGTGCAGGAAGCACTGGTCAAGCTCTGGTCGGCGTGGTCACGGGTGGCCGACGAAGCGCCGGAGGCCTACGCGCGCACCGTTCTGGTGCGGCTGGCCGCCCGTTCGGCGCGCCGTCGGTGGTGGGGCGAGCGGCCCTCGGAACAGGTGCCGGAGGTCGAGGCCGCGGGCGACTTGTCCGCGTCCGTGGCCGAGCGCACGAAGTTGGAGGCGGCCCTGGCACAGCTGCCGCCCCGGCAGCGCGCGGCCGTGGTGCTGCGCTACTACCAGGACATGTCCGAGAGCCAGGTGGCCGAGATGCTCGGCGCCCCGATCGGCACGGTGCGCTCGCACACCAGGCGCGGCGTGGAGCGGTTGCGTCAGATCTTCGCGGACGTCAACGAGACGGCGGGGTGAGGGAGGCGTGATGGACGACTTCGAGCAAGAACTGATCCGGATGCTGCGTCAGCCCCAGGATCCCCGGTCCTTCGAACCGCGGCACCGGGAACAGCTGTGGGCCGCGGTGCGCGTCCGGCGACGGGCCCGGGTGCGGCGTATCGCGGCCGGCTCGGTCATCGCCGCGGCGGCCTGCGCGGTCGGGCTGGTTCTGCTGCCCCGCGCCGTCGACGCCGGTCCCGGGCCGACGGGCCCGCCTACGAATCCGGCGCCCACCCAGATGGTGCCGCCGACGCCAACTGATCCCCTGCCGCAGAGGACCTCGCCGGGCGGGTCCGACTCGTCGGTCTCGGGCACGACGTCCCCGACGACCACGTCCAACTCCCTCTCCTCTGGCGCTTCGTCCACGAGCCACGGTTAGCGAAGGCCACCTCTCAGAACTGACTCCGTACTGACTCCGCACTGACTCCGACTCGCCGCCGGATCTGTCGCCGCGGCGCGATGCCCCCTGCTCACAAGTAGCGATGCCCCCTGCCCGCAAACAGCCCGAACGCAGTGCAAGACACCCGTTCGGCAGGGAAGCGAACCAGGAAAAGCCCATGGATCTCGTCACCTCATCACCCGCGCCGAAGACGTTGCCGGCCGCCGAACCGCCACGGCCGCGAGCCCAGCGTCGGCGTCAGCGTCAGCGGCCGCAGACCGAGTACCTCAAAGTCGCCCTGCGCCAAGTCGCCCTGCGCCAGGCCGCGCCGTCGGTGCTGGCTGTCTACGGGGTCCTCAAGCTCATCGGCTTCCTGGTGTTCATGTGGCTCCTGGACACCACCGGCGACTACCGGTCCAAGGCGCCGCGTTACGGTGGCGGTGCCCACGCCTGGGACGTCCTGAGCACCTGGGACGGCTGGTGGTACCGACAGATCGCAGAACACGGATACCACCCACAGCTGGTTCCGGTGCCCGGTGGCAGCGGCCACTGGTCGGTGGAGCAGAACTCGGCAGCGTTCTTTCCGCTGTATCCGGGCCTGATCCGTGCCGTCTCGGCCACGACCGGGCTGGGCTCCTACGGTGCCGGGATGACAGTGTCCGTCGTCGCCTCCTTCGCCGCGGCCCTGGGGATATACGCGGTCGCCTCCGGGCTGGCCGGCCACCGTGTCGGCCTGCTGGCCGCCGCGCTGTGGGCGGTGTGGCCGGGCTCGGGCGTGGAGTGGTCGGTGTATTCGGACTCCCTCTACATCGCCCTCGCTGTCTGGACCTGTCACTTCGTCCTGGCCGGGCGGTGGCTGACCGCCGGAGCCGTGTGCCTGGTGGCCGGTCTGAGCCGCCCCACCGCTTTCACGCTGATCGCGGCGCTCGCCGCCGCAGCCGTGCCGGCCGCGCTCCGCGATGAGGACGGACGTATCGCGTTCCGTGATGCCGACGGCCGTCGGCGGCTTCCGTCCTTGCGCTGGCGGCCGCTGGCCGCCCTGGCGCTCGCGCCGCTGGGCCTGGCCGGCTATCTCGGCTGGGTCGGTGAGCAGACCGGCGACCTCAAGGCCTATTCGATCCTGGAGTCCGACGCCTGGGACCACTACTTCGACTTCGGCCGGTCCACGGCGCACGTGGTCGTGGCCGTCCTGGCCGGCCGCGGCGATTACGAATCCGCCGCGGCGTCCGAAGACCTGGTCGGTGTCGGGGTTCTGTTGCTGACCGGCGTCCTGCTCGTCGTGCTGGCGCAACTGCGGCCGCCGACAGTGCTCGCGGTCTACACCGTCTGCACCGTCGTCCTGGCGGTCGGGACCCACGAGATCTTCGGCATGATGTCCCGCTACCTGCTGCCGACGTTCCCGCTGCTGCTCCCGGCGGCGATGGCGCTGGACCGGCTCAAGCCGCCGGGACGGGTCGCGGTGCTGGTCCTGACCGCGCTGGCCTCCGGATCCCTCACCGGATACATGCTGTTCGAGATCGGCATCCCGTAGGACGGTGACGGTACGATGCCTGGCATCGGGCTGTCAGGGCCCGGATTCGCCCCGGTCAGACCGCAGGTCCCTCGCCACCCCACGCGAGTCCTCAGCACTCCTCGCCGCCCCGTCCACAACCTTTCGCTTGACGCTCATGCCGGGTTCACCGGCATCACCGAAGGTCGGTAACCATGTGCACAGATGGCTATTGCGAGCACAACGTCGCACCGCTGCCCGAGCCGGCCGACCCCGCCGCCTCCGGCCTGTCCCGCCGGGGCGTCCTGACGGTCGGCGCCGCGACCGCGGCGCTCACCCTGGGCCCCATGACCTTCGCCCACGCCGCCGACAGTGCCAGCGGGTCCGGCTCCGGCGCCCCGGCCGACGGTACCCAGGTCTCCCAGACCATCACCGGGCACCTCGAAACCGGCGTCGTCGACTTCGTCTACCTGCCGGTGGTGATCCCGGCCGGGGTGAAGCAGATCGACGTCAGCTACTCCTACGACAACCCCAGCGTCGTGCCCGGGGATAAAACGAACTCGTGCGACATAGGCGTGTTCGACGAGCGCGGCGTCGCCCTCGGCGGCCCCGGTTTCCGCGGCTGGTCCGGCGGCTTCCGCACCGCGTTCTCGATCAACGCCTCCGAGGCCACCCCCGGCTACCTGCCCGGCCCGGTCAACAAGGGCACCTGGCACATCGCGCTGGGCCCGTACCAGGTGGCGCAGACCGGCATGAACTACAAGGTCCAGGTCACCCTGACCTACGGCAAGCCGGGCCCGGCCTTCGTGCCGAACTACCCGCCGACCCGGGCCAAGGGCCGGGGCCAGGCCTGGTACCGCGGCGACTGCCACCTGCACACCGTCTACTCCGACGGCAAGCGGCTGCCCAGCGAGGTCGCCGCCGGCGCCCGCGCCGCCAACCTGGACTTCATGGTCTCCACCGACCACAACACCTCGGCCTCGCACGGCGTCTGGGGCCAGTACGCGGGCCCGGACCTGCTGATCATCACCGGCGAGGAGATCACCACCCGCAACGGCCACTGGGTGGCGATGGGCCTGCCGGCCGGGGAGTGGATCGACTGGCGCTACCGCAGCCGCGACGACGCCTTCCCGCGCTTCGCCCGCGAGGTGCGCAAGCACGGCGGCCTGGTCGTGCCGGCCCACATGTACTGCGCCTACGTCGCCTGCCAGTGGAAGTTCGGGTTCGACGACGCCGACGCCACCGAGGTGTGGACCGGCCCGTGGACCTACGACGACGAGCACGCGGTCAGCACCTGGGACCAGAAGCTCGGCGAGGCGGTCCGCTCCGGCAAGCGCTGGCTCCCGGCGGTGGGCAACAGCGACGCGCACAGCGTGCCGCAGGTGATCGGCCTGCCGCAGAACGTCGTCTACGCCGAGGACCTGCGGACCGACGCCCTGATGGACGGCCTGCGCGCGGGCCGCAACTGGATCGCGGAGTCCAGCTCGGTGCGGGTGGACTTCACCGTCACCGGCGGCGGCAAGCAGGCCGGCATCGGCCAGACGCTCACGCTGCCGACCCAGGCCCCGGTGGACGTCCGGCTGGAGGCGCACGGCGTCCCGAACGGCACCGTCCGGCTGATCACCGACGAGGGCCAGATGTTCCAGCAGTCGCTGGACGCGAACGGCGACGGGGTCCTCACCTGGCGCACCACGCCCTCGCTGGCCGCCTACGTCCGGGCCGAGATCCGGCATCCGATGGCCGACGGCACCGCCGGCCAGGGCAACACGATGGGTGACGCGCTGATGTTCGGCCCGATGGCCGCGCTGACCAACCCGGTGTTCCTGAAGGGCACCGGCAACCACGGTCAGGGCTGAGGACTCCGCTCAGCGGCATCGGATCGGCGGTACAGCTCGGCAATACGGATTGCCAGTATGGATTCAAACCGGATCGGCGGTGGCGTGCTCCGGCATGTCACCGCCGATGGCGCTCTCTCGTCCCGGTAGGTGAGCAGCAAGCACCGACCAGGCTTCAAGGAGCGGATATGACCAGCGAGAACACTTCCACGACCGCCGAGCTCTCGGCCCTGGACCGGGTCCAGGCCGCGGTCAACAGCGGCGACCTGGAAGCCACGATGGCGGCGATCGACCGGGCCTGCGCGCCCGACATGATCGTGAGCACCCCGCTGAAGCTTCGGGTCAGCGGCGCCGAAGCACAGAAGCTGGTGTTCAAGACGCTGCTGGCCGCCTTCCCCGACCTGCACATCCACACCGAGGACCGGATCGTGGCCGGGAACAAGATCGTCTACCGCAACGTGGTCACCGGCACACATCAGGGTGTTTATATGGGCGTCGAGCCGACCGGCAAGAAGATCACCTACAACGAGATCTTCATCGTCCGGCTCGACGGGGCCGGCCGGATCGCGCAGACCTGGGGTGTTGTCGACACCGCGACGCAGATGCGGCAGCTCGGATTGATAGGCGGAATAGAACACTGAGAGCGGGGCCACTACCGTCAAGACCGAGTCAAAACTGCATCCCCGCTTCGGGAAACGGAACCTTCCCGGCGATCACCGCGTCGTAATCGGTATACGGCGGGGACAGGACGACAGCGAAGGGGCACAGAGCGCACACGCCAGGTGATCTTGGGGTGGAGCCCGGGTGAACTGTGTTGCACCGACTGGGGAGAACAACAGGTCGGTGCACACGGAGCCGGAGCCTCCCGGGCACGGGTGGCGGCGCTTGTGCCAAGCTGTAGGCAGCGATACGGGTTGATAGGACGGTGTGGCCTTGCTGGGGCGTGGACGAGGGACGGACCCGCAGTGGATCACCCAGGAGTTCGCGAAGGCGGAGGACCTGGCGGCGGTGGGTCAGCCGGAGCGTGCGCGCGACCGCTATGCCCGCCTGTCCCGGCGCCTGGCCTCGGCCCCTGAGGACCTGCAGCACTATCGCGGTCTGGCCCTGCTCGGCGAGGCCGAGACCATCTTGGCGATGGGCATCTTCACCGACGCCATGGCCCGCTTCCGCGAGGCCTATCCGCTGCTGTCCGAACCCTTCCGGCAGCTGCCGCGCTGGCTGGTGCGGCAGTTCGCCGAGGAACGGATGCGGCTGGAGGACGGCGACCTCAAGCCGATCATCGACTTCCTGAAGTCGATCACCTACGGCCTGGAACCGGGCGATGAGGACACGGCGATCCGCACCGTCATGTGGCTCCAGCGCGCCTGCTCCACCGGGCCGACCGCGCAGCGCGAGGCCACCGCCCGGGCCGCGCTGGCCGCGCTGCCCGGGGTGGACTGGCCGGTGCTGGCGCTGACCACCATGCTGCGCCGCGACGGCCGGGTGAAGGAGGCCGAGGACCAGTTGGCGGCCGCGGTGCCCGGCGGCAGCGGCGAGCTGTGGTTCCGGTGGGGCATCCAGCTCAGCACCCTGCTCCGCTACGACGACGCGATCGCCGCCTACGACGAGGCCTTCCGGCGCGGCACCGGCCCGGCCTCGCCGTGGTCGCGCGGCGCCTGGCTGCGTCCGGAGGCGCTGCTGTTCCGCGGCCTGGCGCACCAGCAGATGGCCCGGACCGACCAGGCCGAGACCGACCTGCGCACCGCCTCGCAGTACGCGCCGCAGGACCCGCGCATCCACTATTCGCTCGGCCGGCTGGCGGTCCAGCTCGGCTCGGACGACCTGGCCTGGAACCACTTCAGCAACTCGCTGGCCGTCGAGGCCGCCTTCGCCCCGGCCCGCCTGGGCCTGGCCCTGCTCCGGGAGCAGGCCGGCCGCCCGGCCGAGGCGATCGCGCACTACCAGGCGGCGCTGCGGCACGACGCGCATTCGCGGGCCGCGCGGATCCGGCTCGGTGCCGTACTGCTGGCCGCCGGCCGGCGCAAGGAAGCCCAGGGACTGCTGGAACCGGAATCCGGGCAGTCGACCTACTGGGGCGGCATGGCCACCTTCCACTACGGCCTGGCCCAGCTGCGCGCCAACCATCCGGCGGACGCGATCGACACCTGGGACCGGCTCGGGACCAGCGAACTGCGGGACTGGAAGGCCGTGGCCCGCGACCGGGAGGCGCGCAAGCGGCTCGGCTACGACCCGACGGCCGCGCGGTTGCAGTGGCAGATCGCCTACCTGGACTCCCCCGACGTCATCGAGCACCGCACCGCCTTGCGTGAGGCCGCGCTGCGCGAAGCGGCCTGGATGCTGATGTCCGGCCGGGAGATCGCCGACAACCGCGAGAAGGCGGCCGTGGCGCTCGACCTGGCCGCGTCCCTGCCGGTCGGCGGCGGCGACGACCGGGACGGCCTGCGCGGTCGGCAGAACCGGTTGCGCGGCCTGGTCGATCTGGCCGGCGGCTCGACCTCGGACCTGGAGACGTTCCTGGACCCCGCCGGCCGGATGCGCGACCGTTGCCACCTGGCCGTGGCCGCGCTGCTGGACGACCGGATCGAGCAGGCCGAGACGTTGCTCGCCGAGTTGCCCGACGACCCGGACTGCGACCCGGCGGTGGCCCGGGCCCGGGCGCTGTACGCCGAGCGGACCGGGCACTGGTACGACGCCGTGCGCTGGTACCAGCGGTTCCTGGGGAACGACGCCGACGGCGCGCCCGCCGCACCGCAGGACTCGGAGACCGCGACCGCGACCGCGACCAAGACCGACGCCGAGGACCAGGGCCTGCGCATCGACGACACCCAGGGCCTGGACATCCAGGAGATCGCCAACGCCGGACCGCTGGTCGCCGCCTCCCGGCTGGCCGCCGAAGCCGAGCCCGACGAGGAGGACCCGCCGCTGTCGTGCGTGGCCGTGATCGGCGTCGAGTGCGGTAAGGACGCGATCGGTGCTTGCGGCGGCTGCGGCCGGGAAGGCTGCCGGACCCACCTGTTCCGGCCGACCGGATCCGGCTCCCACCGATGCGAGCGCTGCGCCGGCCCGGCCCTGCAATCGCTGCTGTACGCGGCCCGCAAGGCCGGCGTCCCGGACGAGGCCGAACGCACCCTGACCTCGTGGGCCGACGCCCTCGGTGACAGCACCCTGACCCCGCCGCTGCGGCGCCAGCTGGCCCTGATCCGCGCCGAGGCCGGCGACCTGGACGGCGCGCTGGTCCGGCTGCCCGCCGAGGCCGAGACCGAGGGCGTCGAGCTGCTGATCCGGCGCGCGGCCGCGGCGATGGAGCGGGGCGAGCCGTACCTGGCGCTGGGGGATCTGCGGCACGCGCTGCGGATCCAGCCCGAGCAGCCGCAGGCCGCCGCCGCGCTGGAGGCGCTGGCGGAGTACGCTGCGCGGCAACATGCTGACGAGGGACGTCCTGAAGAGGCGTTCGACGGGTACCTGGCCCTGGTGCGCGAGGACCCGACCAACGCCCGGCTGCTGCACGCCCTGGGCCTGTCGGCGTACCAGCTCGCTCGGACCTCCGGTGCCGACGAGCACTGGATGTGGACGATCGGCGCGCTGGTGACGGCGTTGTACGCGCCCGACTTCTGGGTGCAGGTCGTCGGGGTCGCCGACGTCGAGACCGAGCATGAGCGGATAGCCGGCACCCGCCGCAAGCTCCTGGACGAGCTTCGCAACGACCTGCGATTCGCCGACCTGTCCGGATACCGGGGCGGGGACGAGGTGGACGCCTGGACGGTCCGGGTCGGGATGGACGTGTTCGCGTGCTCGGCCGATCCGGTGGCCAGCCCGACGCTGGACGCCCTGCTGCGTCAGCAGCCTGAGACGCCGGCCCTGGCCGAGTGGCGGGAGCTGGCCGACGCGATGCACGCGGTGGACCCCGACGCCGCCGAGGACGACGCGGCGGTGCGGATCGCCGCTTTGTACGGGCCCTACGGTCCGCAGCACTTCCTGTATGAGGACGGCAAGTACGAGGCGGCGATAGCGGCCCTGGACACCGTCCCGGAAGGCGACCGTGACGAGGCGTGGACCGCTTTGCTGCGCAAGACGCTCGTCATGCGGGGGATGGAACTGCATCTGGACGAGAAGTGGGCACCGGCGCTGGAATGCATAGCCCGGGCGGCTTCCCTGGATCCGGATGAGAAGCCTGATTCGGTGTGGGTGGAGATCGCCGCCGAGTCCGGGCTGAACGCGGCGAAGGAACTGCTGCGGCGGGCGCAGGAGGGGGAGAGCCCGGTCTCCGTCGACGCCACGCCCACCGTGAACATGGCCGCCACCGGGACGGCTTTCATCGCCGACGCCACCAAGACCGTGAACATGGCCGTGGTCGGTGCGGTCGCCCGGATCGGGGACACCTCCGGGAGCGCGGACAACGGCGAGGGCGACGCTCCTGCCACCCCGGTCAGCTTGTCGCAGAGCGTGGTCGACGTGCTGGAACGGGCCTTGTCCGTCGCGCCGGACGTCGCCGAACTCCAGGCCGAGCTGGGCGCCGCGCACATGCGGCGGACCGGGGAGCTGCGGTCGGACCTGCGGGACTACGTGTTGGCGCTCTCGCACGCGCGGCGCGCCGTGGACCTGCTGCCGCGGGACAAGGACGCGGCGGCGCTGCTCGAGGTGGTGCTCGCCGAGCGGGCCGGGTCGCTGACCCGGCCGGGGCCGGACGGGGACCTGCTGGAAGCCGTGCAGTGGTGGCAGGAACTGAGCGAGATGGACGGCTCCAATCCCGCGTACCACGCCGGGCTGTCGTTGGCGCTGAAGCTGCTGGCGTGCTCGGCGGCCCTGGGCGATCGCCGTACCCTGGCCCTGGACCGGATGGCCTGGGCCCTGCTCGCCGACCAGTCCTGGACCGGCGACGCCGAAGCCGAAGCCCCGCGCCAGATAGCGACCCTGCTCATCGCCGAGGCGATGGACGCCAGCAGCCAGCGCCCGTTCCACGACCGCGCGCACCGCCTGCGCACCGCGCTGGCCTACCGCGACACCAAGGAACTCCGCGACCTGATGATCGCGTTGTGGAAGAACGAGGCCACCTTCCAGTACGAGACCCGCCACTACGGCCTGTGCGCGGCGCTCCTGGAAGAAGCCGAACTGCTCGGCGCCGGCGTCGGTGCCGGCGACCCCGAAGCCACCCTGATGCTGCGTGTCCCCAAGCCCGACGAGCCCCACACCGGAGGCCTGCAACCCTTCCACTGGCACCGCTACCCGAAGGCCCGCGCCCTCCTGAAGCGCACAGTGGACCACTTCCCCGACGAAGACGAACTCCGAGAACTCCACGCCCGAAGCACCGCCCCCGAAGACCCCGCGAGCTCCTGATGCTGTTGAACGAACCCGGCAGCTTGGCCGGAACCCGGACCGGCGTGTTCGTCGGCATCAGCAGCCACGACTGCTACCAGTTGCAGATGGGCGACACCGGTGCGGCCGACATGCACGC
>NZ_JAAFZA010000087.1 GCF_015356865.1 Catenulispora pinisilvae | reverse complement strand
CCCTACGGCGTCGTCGTGCTCGAAGTCGTTCCCCAATTTCCCCGCCAGCTGGCATTACCCCGCCGCGATCGAATGGCGCCCCGTCTACGGCAGCAGCGTCGACCCGGGCCCGGCCGCGATCTGGACCCGGGTCCGCGTCCCACTGATCGAGGGCGAGGCGGTGACGCCGCTGCAACGCCTGGCGGTGGTCGCCGACTCGGCGAACGGGATCTCGAACGAGCTGCCGCTGGACCAATTCCTGTTCGTGCCGACGGCGTTGCAACTGACGCTGCACCGGCATCCCGTCGGCGAGTGGATCCTGCTGGACGCCCGCACGTCGCTGGCCGGGGACGGGATCGGGGCCACGGTCGCGGAGCTGCATGACGCGGGTGGCGCTGTCGGGACCGGGGTGCAGCCGCTGCTGGTGCAGGCCCGGGTGGGGTGAGAGGTTGGGTTCTCGGCCCTGCCCGGCCGAACTCGCCCAGCCAAATTCATCCCGCCAAACTCACTCACCCCGAACTCACCCAGCCGAACTCACCCAGCCAGACTCACCCAACCAAATGGGCCCGATCGCCCAACTCCGACCAGTCCACCTCCGGCCCCAGCGGCACCAACTGCGAGGGGTTGATCCAGGTATGCGTCCGGAAGTAGTGCTGCTTGATCTGGTCGAAGTCCGTGGTGCTGCCGAACGCGGGGCGTTGGTAGAGGTCACGGGCGTAGGCCCAGAGGTTCGGGTAGTCGGTGATGCGGCGCAGGTTGGCCTTGAAGTGGGTGACGTAGACGGCGTCGAAGCGGGCCAGGGTGACGAACAGGCGGATGTCGGAGACGGTCAGCTGGGCGCCGAAGAGGTAGCGGCTGGTGGCCAGGCGCTGCTCCATCTCGTCGAGGGCTTCGAACAGGGCGCGCGCCTCGCGTTCGTAAGCGTCCTGTGACGGGGCGAAGCCGCAGCGGTAGGGGCCGTTGTGGATGCGTTCGAACAGGAACTCGTTGAGCTCGTCGATCTCCGGGCGCAGCGGTTCGGGGTAGAGGTCGACGTCGTTGCGGGCCCAGCGGTCGAACGAGGTGGCGATGTCGATGTCCAGCGTGCGGAAGTCGTTGGTGGCGATCCGGTTGTCCTTGCGGTCCCACAGCACCGGCGCGGATACGTGCCCTGCGAAGGCGGGATCGGAGGCCTCGTACGCCTCGCGGAGCAGTGCGAAGCCGTTCACCTCGTCCAGGCCGTGCCCCGGTCCCTCGCGGAAGGCCCAGCCGCGGCCGTCGCGCATCGGGTCCAGGACGGACACCGAGATCACGTCCTGGAGGCCCTTGAGCTCGCGGATGATCATGCTCCGCTGGCAGAAGGGACACGGCTTGGCCGCGTAGAAGTGGTAGCGGCCGGGTTCGGCGTCGGCGGCGGTGACGCGGTGGGGGAACGCGGGACCCGGGCGGCCCGCCGGCTTGGCGTCCGAAGCAGGGGGCTGAGTCGAAGTCGCGGTCGGCGGCGGAGTCGGCGCCGGCGGCGGCACCACAGCCGGTTTCGGAGCGCCGTAAGCACCGTGAGTCTCAAAGTCAACAGGGCTCGCAGCCCGTGGGGCGGTGGTCATATCGGATCCTGGTCCCTTCGCTCCCGCCCAATTCTCCACGCGTCCCGATAGCTACGCAGGATCACCACGTCGGTGGGGTAACCTCCCCTCGCAGACAGCGAACGCCGGGGGGGCATGGCATGTGGCTGGACGTCTTCTTCGACGGCCTGGAACAACTCGTGGACAAGCTCCACGAACGCTGGCCCCACGCCACCTTCTGGACGATCCTCGCCCTCTGGTCGGCCGCGGCCGCGATCCCGACCCTCGGCGCCGCGCTGACCGGAGCGGGCTGGTTCAGCATCATGGTTCCGCTCGCACCACTGCTCGTCATAGCCCTGACCTACTGGCGCGGCGTGGAGTGGATCCCGACGCCGGCCTGGGTCGCCGCCCTGACGATGTGGGCGATTCTGCCCGGCGGCCTCACCTACGCCGGGACGACGACCGACGCGGCGCGCGCCGGACTCGCCGCGTTCCTGTTCTGCTACGGCCAGCTCCTCGTCGCCCTGCTGAAGGCGATCTGTGAGCGCCGCGGCTTCGAGTTGGAAACACCCTTCGCACAACTGCGCCTGATGCGCCTGAAGCTGCTGGCCGCGGCCTTCCCGCTGATCCTGTCGTTCCGCGCCAATACGGACGCCCCGGTATCGGCGCAAGGCTGGCACGCGATCGCGGTGCCGGTCGTCTGCGCGCTGGTCCTGGTCGCCTGCGCCCTGCCCGGCCCGCGCACGGCATTCGCGGCGGCGCTCGCCGTGGCCGCCGGCGCCTGGGCCCTGCTGGACCACAGCGACGCCCACGATCGCTGGGCCCTGATAGGCGAGAACGGCTGGCTCTGGCTGGCCGGCTGCTACCAGTGGCTCCGCGCCTCAAGGAAGGACTTCTGGAACCGCGACCACTCGCGGGCGGGTTTCTGAGTTGCTGAGTTGCCGTATCGCCGAGTCGCCGAGTCGCCGAGTCGCCGAGTCGCCGAGTCGCCGAGTCGCCGATAAAACCAATTGCTGCTGACCGGTACCGGGTGTTCGAATGATCGGCCACCGACCACGGGACGGAACACGAGCATGCCGCTGCCCACCCCCACGTTGCAGACCGTCCGCCTTCGGCTGCGCGCTTTCGAAGACACGGACGCTAGCGACCTCTTCGCCCTGCACAGCAACGCCGACGTGCTGCGCTACTGGGACTCGCCGCCGTGGAGCGAACCCGCGCGCGCCGAGAAGTTCATCACCACGTGTCGGCAGATGGCGCAGGAGGGCACCGGGGCGCGGGTGGCCGTGGAGCGCGTCTCCGATGGGGCGTTCATCGGCTGGTGCAGCCTGACCAGGTGGAATCCGGACTACCGCAGCGCCGCGCTGGGCTACTGCTACAGCGACGCGGCATGGGGCCACGGCTACGGGACCGAGGCCGCGCGCGCTCTTCTGCGGTGGGCGTTCGACACGCTGGACCTGAACCGCGTCCAGGCTGAGACCGACACGCGCAACGTGGCATCCGCCCGCGTGCTGGAGAAGCTGGGCTTCCTACGGGAAGGGACCCTGCGGGAGGACTGCACCGTCAACGGCGACGTCTCCGACTCGTGGGTCTACGGGCTGCTCAGGCGGGAGTGGCGGCCGTAGCCATCGCAGCGAGTCCGAGCTCTGCGATCGCGGCCGCACCCCGAACCGCGTCCTGCCCGCCCGCGAGCACCAAGGTCCGTGCCGATTGGTACCGGCAGCCAGCGGCATCGAACACGCTCGCGGTGGCGAGCACCCGTTCCCGATCGCCGTCGAGCAGCGCTTCGGCACGTTCCACCAACGCATCGGCAATCGGATTGCCCGCCACTGCGGCCCGCGCCTCGACCAGCCGATCGCGAGCATCGGGGCTCCCGGCGAGAACGGCTGCTTCGGCGCGCAGCGCCACGTACCAGTGCAGCCAGGTCCACGTGACCCACCGCCACACCTCATCAGGACCCGGAGTCACCCGCTCCAATGCCTCCCGCGCCTGCCCGCGATGCAGGAGGACCAAGGCGTCGAAGACCGCGCCGTAGCCATACGTCTCCCACGGCGAACTGCCGAGCTGTCGCAGGACCGCATCCCACGCACGCTGCGCATCCTGGTCCCCGCGCAGACCGTGGACCATCGCCACCCCGGCCGCCGCCGGACCGAGGATCGACTTCGCGGGGCTGCCAGACCTCTGCCACGCCTCAAGGAACCGGTCGCTGACGGCCAGGACCTCCGCGACGTCACCGGCCAGCGCGTCGGCGACCAGCAGACCGGCCGTGGCCCGGTGCCCGACCTCGGCCAGCAGCGGATGGTCGGCGAGCCGGCCGGCCCAGCGTTTGGCCGCGGCGAGGTCTCCGGTTCCGACCGTGGCCTCGGTGGCCTCACCGAGCGCTTCGATCAGTTCAAGCGTCCCGGCGGGCGTATCAGTGTCCGGCACGGACTCCAGCAGCGCGACGCGTCGCAGCGCGGTCGCCGTGGCCGCGAACGCTTCGCCGGCCCAGCTCTGCGCACCGGCGAGGGTGTCGAGCGCGGCGGACTCGGCGAGCGGATCACCGGTACGCCGGGCAAGGTCGACGGCCTTCTCAGCACACGCGATCGTCGCCGCGACTATCGCACTCGAATCCGAACGCGCACTCGAATCCGAACGCGAAGTCGAAGTCGAACTGGAATCCGAATCCGAGCGCGAACTGAAACTGGAGTCCGGATCCGAATCCGGACCTGACTGTTGCTGCTGCTCGACGGCGAAGGACTCGGTCAGCATCCGCCCGGCCTCAGCCAGCGCCACTGCCGCTGCGGCAGCCGGATCGCCGCCGGCCAGCTGCTGCGCCTCGGCAATAAGCGACGTCGCTTCCTCCGGTGGCAGCGCCCTGACGAACTTGCTGGCGAACCGGTAGGCGTCGCTGGCGGCGGTCGCGAGATCGCGTGCCGCTCCGCCGTCGTCGCCGGAACGCCGCGCAGCGTCCGCGGCTTCGAGCCGCAAGCGGTGCAGGTCATCGCCGCGCATCCGGCACCCGGCCACAGCCGCGGCCTGACGCAGCATCGCGGCGGCCTCAGCCGGGTCGTCAGCCAGACCGGCCGCCTGCTCGTAGCGGCGCTGGGACTCGCCGATCAGCTGCCGGGTGAACGTCGCGATCGCCAAATCCTGCGCGAGCCGGTACGCGTCCGCGCGCTGTTCAGCGTCCTCGGCCGCCCACGCCAAAGCAGCACGCAGATCGTCGGCCACGGCATCGAACCGGGCCCGCCAATCCGACCCGCCGGCCTTGGCGAGTTCGGCGGCGCGCGCAAGGCACCAGCGAAGGTGCCGAAGGCGTACGTCGGCCAGCTCATCCGCGGTGGTAAGCCGTTCCATCCCGTAGCGGCGGATCGTCTCCGGCGCGCGGTAGGTGGTGCCCCCGCCGGACGCCGTCACCGTCATCGCCACCGTCAGCAGGCTCTGCTCGGCCAGCCGCGCCAGGCCGTCGGCGACGAGGCCGATCTCGGCGCCGGTCACCTCGGCCGCGGACGTCACAGCGAACGGCGCCACGAACACCGACACCCGGCGCAGCAGCATCTGGTCGGACGGTTCCAGCAGCGCGTGGCTCCAGTCCAGCGCCGCGCGCACCGAACGGTGCCGATCATCGGCCCGTGAGCCGCCGGCCAGCATCCGCAGCGGATCGGACAGCGCGGCGGTGATGCCGTCCAGCCCGAGCGTGGGCAGGCGGGCCGCCGCCAGCTCGATCGCCAGCGCCATCCCGTCGAGCCGCCCGCACACCTCGGCGACGCGCTCACGCTGTGCGGGGTCCGGCACCCAGCCGACCGCCGCCGCGCGGCTGGCGAACAGCGCGACCGCGTCCGACTCGCCGCCGCCGGCCAGCGAGAACGGCGGGACCTGGTAGACCCGCTCGAACGGGACCATCAGCCGGGCCCGGCTGGTCGCCAGCACGGTCAGCCGGGGGCACGCGCCGAGGAGCCGTTCCAGGAAGGGCGCCACGCCGTCCCGGACCTGCTCGCAGTTGTCCAGGACCAGCAGCGCGCGCCGGTCGTCGAGCCTCGCGGCCACCGACTCCGGCAGAGCGCGGCCGGGTTGTTCGCCGACCCCGAGCGCCCCGGCGACCGTGGCCCCGACCAGGCCGGGCTCGGTCACCTGGACCAGGTCGACGAACCAGACGCCGTCGGTGAACTCCTCGGCGACCCGCTCGGCGACCGCCAGCGCCAGCCGGGTCTTGCCCACGCCGCCGGGACCGACCGCCACCACCTGCCGGTGGGTGCGGATCAGCTCGGCCAGCTCGGCGCACTCCTGCGTGCGGCCCACGAAGGGGGTCAGTGGCTGCGGCAGGGCCGGTGTCGGTACCGATGCAAGGGTCGGGGCTGCGGCTGTGGCCGGGGCCGAGGTCGTGGATGCGGCCGTGGCAGTAGCTGTGGCTGTGGACGTAGCCGTGGCCGTGGACGTAGCCGTGGCGGTGGCCATGGACGATTCGGCTTCGGCGGCGGCGCGCGCGATCCCGGCCGCACGCTGCGCCAAGGCCCGCCGGTCCGTGGCCTGGAGCTTGCGCAGGAGCGAGGAGACGTGGCTCTCGACCGTGCGTACCGAGATGAACAGCCGCGCCGAGATCTCCGCATTGCTCAGGTGCTCCCCGAGCAGGGCCAACACCTCAGCCTCCCGGGCCGAGACCTCCGCTGTGGTGTCCACGGACCCATTGAACCGTACCGGGATCAGTGGTGGATCGGTGGCGGATCAGTGGTGAGCACGGATGGCGCCGAACCCGCTGGCCACGAAGCTGGAGGCACAGCCGCCGCACCCGGACGGACGACCTTAGGAGCGAGCATGACCGACCCCACCACGCTGGGCATCAAGACCGTACTGCACCCCGTCGCCGACCTGATCCGGGCCAAGGCGGTCTACACCGCGCTGCTCGGCACGGAGCCGCAGACCGAGGGGCCGTACTACGTCGGGTTCGACGTCGCCGGCCAGCACATCGGGCTGGTGCCCGGCGGCGGGCCGCAGGGCATGACGTCGCCGGTGGCGTACTGGCACGTGACCGACATCGAGGCCCGGCTGGCCGCGGTGACCGCCGCCGGCGCCACCGTCCGCGAGCCCGTCCGCGAGGTCGGCGCCGGGCGCCTGGTGGCCACTTTCACCGATGCCGACGGCAACGTGCTCGGCCTGATTCAGGACCAGTGAATCCCCTGACGACACAACAAACGCAACCGACACAGCGGACACGACAAACACAACAAGGAGCACCCGAAATGCCCACCCCCACCATCGACTCCGTCATCCTCGAAGCCCCGGACGCCGCAGCCACCGAGTCCTTCTACACGACCGCGTTCGACCTCGGCGACCGGCTGCGCGTGCGCACGTCGCAGGCCCCGACCACCGGCTTCCGCGGCTACGTGCTCTCGCTCGTGGTGGCCCAGCCGGGCAACGTCGACGCGCTGTTCAACGCCGCTGTCGACAGCGGCGCCACGATCATCAAGCCGGCCAAGAAGAGCTTCTGGGGATACGGCGGCGTGCTCCAGACCCCGGACGGGGCGATCTGGAAGATCGCGACGTCCGAGAAGAAGGACAGCAAGCCGGTCACGCGGGACGTCGACTCCCTCGTGGTGCTGCTGGGCGTCGAGGACGTCAAGGCCACCAAGCAGTTCTACGTCGAGCAGGGGCTGGGCGTCGCGAAGAGCTTCGGCAGCAAGTACGTCGAGTTCGCCACCGGATCCTCGGCCATCAAGCTGGCGCTCTACACCCGCCGCGCCGCCGCGAAGGACGCGGGCGTCGCGCCGGAGGGGACCGGGGCGCGCCGCTTCGCGATCAGCACCTCCGGGCCGGAGTTCACGGACCCGGACGGGCTCGCCTGGGAGGCCTCGCACATCCACGCTTGATCAGCATTCTGCCTTCATCGGCCCGCTCTGATCGGCGATTCGGCCCTGGCCAGCTGGCCGGGGCCAATCGCGGGCTACCCACTCAACGCGATTCCACCAGGTATTTATGCGCGACCAAGCCCCCGGACCAGGCATCATGGGCGGATGTCCGACACCACCGCGGCCGACCTGCTCGCCAAGCTCGACCCCCTCGACTTCCCGGCCCGCAAGCGCCTGCTCGCCGCCGAGACGAAGCGGCTCGCCGCGGACGCCGGCGAGTTGGACGCCTTCGACGGCTTGCACGCCTTGGACGGCTTGGACGGCTTGGACGGCTTGCCCGCCTTGGACACCGTGCTCGACGCGTTCGCTGCCGGCGGCGCGTATGAGCGCGAGCTCGGCGTGACGATGGCGACGATCGCCGGGCGGTCGGAGCGGCTGGTCGCAGCGCTGAATGATCCGCTGCATCGGGTGCGGGCGCTCGCCATGTCCGCCTGCGTGGCGCGGCCCGGGGCCGTGACGGACGCCGCGGTGCTGGCGACCGTCGACGACGCGTCGTTGGAGTGGCGGCGGACCCTGGTGCGGATGGTCGGGGCGGCGCGGCGGTCGGATCTGGCCGACCGGCTGGTCGAGTCCTATCGGGACTCGCTCGGGGAGGCGGACACCGCGAGGCTGCTGCCGCTGTGTACCGCCGAGGTCGCCGCGCGGTTGCTGCCCGAGTTGGCCCACGAGCTGACCTCCTGGAGCCGGCTGGGTATCCGGCATCCCAGATTGATGCTGGAGTACGCGCGGCGCGAGCTGGCGGCGATGCCGGCCGGGTCGCGCGAGGGCGGGTGGGCGATCTTCGGTGCGGGTCTGGTCGCCGCGGCCCAGGAGCACCCAAGCCAGGTGCTGGACCTTCTGGAAGAATTCCCGCTCTCGCAAGGGATTCCGGACGCGTTCCTCCGTCGGATCCGAATCCTGGCGCGCGCCGACGAGGACCGCACGCTGCGCCTGCTCACCGTGGCCGACGGCGGCCTAGCGAACCGCTGGTGGTACCTGTCGCGCACCACCCGCAAGCGGCTGGCCAGGTCGGGACGGTCGGAGATCGTGGTGATCGGCCGCGCGCTCCAGAACGACACGTCGGCGTTCGCCGACCTGTTGGGCGGCCTACCGCCGAGCGCGCGGGCGGAATTCTACGAAGCCGTCACCGCCGACCGGGAGAAGGACACGGCGATCCTCGCCCCGGCCGTCCTGGACGCGCTGCCCCGCCGACGTCGGCACGCCGAGGCCCGCCGGATGCTCGCGCTGCCCTCATTCACCGACCGCCCCGGGCAGCGGCTGGTCTACGTCGCCCGGCTGCCGTGGGACGAGGCGCGGGCCGAGCTGCGGGCCGCAGTGCGCCGCGCCGACGCGCAGGAGCGTGCGGACGCGTATCCGCTGCTGGTGGCCTGTGCCGCCGCCGAGGACCACCCGCCGGCCGTCACCGCGCTGGTGACCGAAGAGCTCGGGCGGCTGCGCAACGAACAGGACCCGGTACGCCGGGCCGCGCTGGCTGCACTCGCGACGGTCCCGGCGCGGCTGTTCGAGGATGTTCCGGCGGTGTCCGACACTCTGCTGAGCCTGGTCACCGACGCGCTCGAAGCCCGCGACTGCGGGTGGGGCACCCGCGCGGCGTTGCAGCAGCTGGCGTGCCGGATTCTGGCGCACCAGGCCACGGACAACTCCAGCAATGGCACCAACGCCAGCACGGGCACAGACACCGATACCAGCACCAGCACAGGCACCAGCACTGACACCAAAACCAAAACCAAAACCAAAACCAACACCAGCGCCAGAGCCAGGACCGGCACCGAAACCAGCACAGGCACAGGCACAGGCAACAGCGTCAGCGTCAGCACAGGCACCAGTGCTAGCGCCGACACCAGCACCGGCACCGGCGACCTCCTCACCTGGTCCCTCCTCACCTTCGAGCAACTGGCCGGCGCGACCAGCGCCTTCCACCTCGGCCAGCTCGACCGGAACCTGCGCCGCGGCCAGGAGCTCGCCGTCTACCGAACCATGCGGCCGTGGATCGAGCGCGGCATCGGGCGCGCCGACCACCGCCTGGTGCTGGCCCTGGCCGAGTCCCTCGGCCGCCGGGCCCGGCGCATCCCGGAGTTGCAGGACGCGATCGCGCACGCGATCTGGCACGGCACCGGCTCCACCGCGCGCTCGGCGATCGACCTATGGTTGGCCGACCCGGCGCACCGCGACGTCCGGGTCGCACGCGTCGTGGCCTGGGATCCGAGCGCGGCCGCGCTGTGGCGGGTCGCCAGCGTGCTTTCGATGCGCCGCACCGACCTGCTGGATCCGTACCTGTCCGGCGGCCGGGCGGTCAAGGGCAGGTTCATCGCCCAGAGCGACGCCACCTGGGTGGGACGCTTCCAGCCGTCGCACCGCTGGCTCCCGCGCCAGCTGGCCGCCTACGCCCGGCTGCTCGCGAAGGTCGCCGCGGACCGGGGGGCCAAGACCCATGTGCGGACCGGAGCGATCAGCGTGCTGGGCACCATTTCCGGCGAGGGCCAACGTGAGGTGCGGCGCTATCTCGACTCCCCGGAGATCCCGCTGGTCGAGGCGGCGCTGCAATCCCTCGCCCACAGCGACGACCCGGCGGCCACGCTGCCGATCCTGCTCGCTCACGCCGACGGCGACCGCGCCCGCGTCGCCGTCTACGCGGCCGCGCACGCCGCCCGCTTCGCCCGGCCCTCGGCCGCCGGCCCGGCCCTGGCCGAGGTCGCCCTGTCGCCGACCGCGAAGGTCACCAGCCGCAAGGAAGCCCTGCGGATCGCCGCGGCCCTGGAGATCCCCGGCCTGGTCGACCTGCTGGAAGTGGTCTGGCGCGGGCCGGGGCGGCATCGCGACGTCAAGGCGGCGGTGATCTCGCGGCTGACCGACCAGCTGGACGACGAGCGCGTGCCCGCGCTGCTACGCGAAGCGGTCGGCGAGGACCCGGCGATCGCCGTCCAACTGCTGCGGATGCGTCCCCAGCAGCTCCCCGAACGCCACCGCCGCGTCTACGGCGACCTCATCGCGGCAGCCTGCGACGCGCGGGACCCGAAGGTCTCCGGCCTGGCGCTCGCGGTCGCGCCGCGCTGGCACCGGTGGAGCGGCGCCGTCGCGACCGTCGTCTGCACGGCGATGACCGACCTCAACCGGCTCGGCGACCGGACCGCCCCACCGTCGGCGCTGTTCGCGCTGCTGGCCGAAGGGATGCCGGTGTCCCGGTACCGGGCGGTGCTGGAGGCCCTGCTCGCCGCCGACGCCCAGGACGACCGGGGCGGCCAGGACGACCAAGGCGGCACGCGGCACCACCAACAGGACGGCGCGCAGCACCACCGCGTCGACGGCCGCGACCGGCCCGCCCGCCGTCGACTGGTGCAGATCGCACAAGCCGCGGCCGAGGTGCGCGGGCCGGATCCGATCGAGCGCCGCGCGATCCGCACCCTCACCGCGCAGACGTTGGCCGAGCGCCCCGGCTACGCACGGCTAGCGGCGACGCTGGCCGCGAGCGCCATGGATCTGGACGCCGAGGTCGAGGAAGTAGCCGGGGAGCTGTTGGAGCTCGCCGCCGGGCTGGCCGGACGGCCCGACGCCGCGGTACGGGCCGGCGAGCAGCTGGTCGCGATGGTCGCGATCGGTGAGCCGTGGGACCCGGCCGCGGTGCTGGCCGCGGTCGAGGCGCTGGCCGCGCGCGACGAGCCGGCCGCCGGGCTGATCGCGACGCGGCTGGTCGGCATCGCCGGTGCCCGGTTGGACTGGCCGCAGGGGTATCGGTCGGTGGTCGGGGCGTTGCGGCGGCACTCGGATCCGGCCGTGGTGGAGGAGGCGCTGGACCTGGATATCGGTGCGGCTATGGTCTAGGAACAGCGATCTAGGAATAGCGATCTAGGAACAACAAGCTGGGAAGAGCAAGCTAGGAACAGCAAGCCCCAGCACGATCACCAGTGGAGAACCGCCGTGCCTCGTGTCCTAATCACCGGTTTCGAGCCATTCGGCGGCGACGAGCTCAACTCCTCCTGGGAGGCAGTCCGTCTGGTCGGGCAGGAACCGCTGGCCGGTCTCGAGGTGAGCGTGGTGCAGCTCGACTGCGTCTTCGGCCGAGCGCTGGAACAGCTGTCGGCCGCGATCCACGAGACCGATCCGGACCTGGTGGTCTGCGTAGGACAGGCGAGCGGGCGGCCGGACATCACGGTCGAACGCGTCGCGATCAACCTCGACGAGGCCCGCATCCCCGACAACGCCGGGTTGTCGCGGCACGGCACGCCGGTCGTCGCAGGCGGGCCGACGGCGTACTTCTCGGGACTGCCAGTGAAGGCGTGTGTGGCGGCGGTACGTGCTGCCGGGGTGCCGGCGTCGTTGTCGTATACGGCCGGGACTTTCGTGTGCAACCACGTGTTCTACGGGCTCATGCACTGCATCGCGACCGAGCGGCCGGGGATGCGTGGCGGGTTCGTTCACGTTCCCGCGTTGCCGGACCTGCCTGCCGCGACGGTCGCTGAAGGGCTGCGTGCCTTGCTGACCACTGCGGTGCGAACGCGGGAAGACATCGCCATGCCCGCCGGCGAGACACACTGAGCCAGCGCGGCGGCCAAGGCCGGTGCGGCGATCAGGCTGCTGCGGCCATCAGGACTGGCGCCGCGGTCAAGACTGGCGCGGCCGTCAGGGCTGGTGCGGCCGTCAGGGCTGGTGCGGCCGTCAGGGCTGGTGCGGCGGCCCGGATGCCTGGACGATCGCGAACGCCTCGGTGATCGACGCGGCGATGTGGGTCGGCGGCGTGCTTCCCGCCAGCAACGGCTCGCCCTGGGAGATCCAGATGGTCCGCAGACCGACCGCCGCTCCCCCGGCGACGTCCTTGTCCAACCGATCGCCGACCATCCAGCCGGCCGGCCCCAGCTCCACACCGAGTTCGTCCGCCGCGATCTGGAAGATCCGCCGATCCGGCTTGCGATGCCCGGCGGCCTCGGAGTCGACGACCGCGTCGAGGTGCGGCCGCAGCCCGACGCTGTCCACCTTGGCCTGCTGCACGAGGGTGGATCCGTTGGTGACCACGCCGAGCCGCCACCCGGCCGCGCGCAGCTCGGTCAGTCCGCTTCGCACCTGCTGTTCCAGGACGAACTTGCCCGGATACACGGCGGCGACGTGCGCCATCAGCTCCTCGTCCGGCGCCGATATGCCGTAGCGCGCACGGGCGTCCGCGACGAACCCGGGCCAGTTCGCGGCGCCGTCCACCAAGGCGAACACGTCGGACGCCGCGTCATCGATCCCTGAGACGTAGCTCCCTGAGACAAACTCGGCGGCGAAATCCACGGACCACGCGCGCAGCGCCGCCTTGGCGTCCACCAGGGTGTCGTCCAGATCGAAGAGGGCGAAGCTCATGCAGTGATCATACGGAGGTCATACGGAGGTCGAGGTCATGAGGGGCGTCGAAATGCCGCCCAGAGCCGCGCTGGATATCGTGGTCGCCTCGCCTACCGCCGAGGAGCCGACATGACCGTACCCGCCGATACCCCGGCCCTGGCCGACCGCCTGGCGATCGTCGACACCGCCGTCGCCTACGCGACAGCGCTCGACACCCGGGACTGGCCTATGTTCGAGTCCTTGTTCACTCCGGACGCCGTGTGGGAGTACCTGGCCGGCGGCGAGCGCCGCGTCGGGCCGGGGCAGATCGCCGGCCGGATCCGGCCGACCATCGACCACCTCGACGGCACCCAGCACGTGATGACCAACCATGTGGTCGTCCTCGACGGCGATACCGCCCGGCACACCTGCTACTACCTGGCGCAACATCTCAAGGACGGCAAGCGGTTCCTGGCCGCCGGCCGCTACGAGGACGAGCTGCGCCGGGTCGAGGGCCGGTGGCTCATCGCGGGCCGGGTGTTGATCAGCACGTGGGCCGAGGGCGATCCGGGGATCCTACAGCCGGCATCGACACCGGAACCGACACCGGCTCCGGAACCGACACCGGCACCGGCACCGGCACCGGCACCGGCACCAGCACCATGACCGCGCCGCCGGTAGTGAACCCTGCTCACGACCTCAGCCGTTCATCGCCTCCTGGCTGATCTGCTCGAACTCGGCGCCCATGGCCTCGGCGAGCGCCTGGGCTCCGGACAGCGGGCGGACCATGACCATGAAGTCGTCGATCAGGCCGTCGTCGTCGAAGTGCAGGAAGTCGCAGCCGGTGACCTGCTTGCCGTGCACGGTCGCGGTGAAGACCAGGGCGTGGTCGCGGCCGTCCGCGCCCGCGATCTCGCGAACGTAGCGGAAGTCCTCGAAGACCCGCAGGACGCCGCGCAGGATCGCCGCGGTGATCACTTTGCCGGGGTAGGGCTTGAACGCTACGGGGCTGGTGAACACGACGTCGTCGGCGAGCATCGCCTCGATCGCGGCCGTGTCGCGCGCTTCCACCGCTTGCCGGAACGGGTGCATCGGACTCCTGATCGGGGCCGACTGAGCTACTGCTCAGTATGGTTGGGGCGGGACCCACGATAGCCGGTGGTCCGGTGCCCGGTGCCGTCCGGTGCGCGGCGGCGGCGGCGACGGCGAGGGCTGGGGCGAAGCATGCTGCGTCCGAGATCGGTCGTCAGGGAACCAGAACGACCTTGCCCAGATTGCTGCGGGACTCGATGATCTGGTGCGCGCGGGCCGCCTCGGCGAGCGGGAGCTGTGCATGGATGCGGGGGCGGAGGGTGCCGGACCGGTAGTCGGCCCAGAGCTCGTCGCGCCAGCGGGCATAGAGCTCGGGCTTGCCGCGGGCGATGGCCGCCATCTGGAAGCCGATCGCCGAGGCCCCGCGAGCCAGCAGTTCATAGGCGTCGATCATGCCGCCGCCGGAACTGAAGGCGACCAGGCGGCCGGCTGGGCGCAGGGCGCGGACCGCGGGGGCGAGGAGATCGCCGCCGACGCCGTCCAGGACGACGTCCACCGGCTCGCCCCAGGACTGGGCGTCGTAGAGCACGACTTCGTCCGCGCCTGCTTCCCTGAGGAAGTCGGCCTTGTGCGCACTGCTGACGGCTGCGACCACGCGCTCAGCGCCGCGTGCTTTGGCGTATTGCACGAGGAGCGAACCGATCGCACTGGCCGCGGCCGTCACCAGCACCGAATCGCCCTTGCCGGCCGATGCCGCCTCGTAGACGCCGCGCGCGACCAGCCCGCTGCGGACCAGCGCCACAGCCTGGACCGCGCTCACGTCGTCGGGGATGCGGGAGGCCATCGCCTGGTGGACGATCGCCAGGTCGGCGTAGCCGTGGCCGAAGCACAGGCCGGTGACGCGATCGCCCGGCGCGAAGCCTTCGGCGCCCTGGACGCCTTCGCCCACCCCTTCGCCCACACCGACGACCGTCCCGGCCACCTCGCCACCGAGCGGCACCGGCGCATCGCCCTCGCGCACCTTGCGCACCATGGGCAGCGTGACCCCGATCGCCTCGGCGCGCACCAGCAGCTCACCGGGCCCCGGCTCCGGAACCGGGACCTCTTCGAGGAACAGCACCTCCGGGCCGCCACCGACCTCATACCTGACGCGACGCATAGCCACCCCTCCCCGCAAACTCATTGGGATTTCCAATGACTTTTACTGTAGCCACACTTCATTGGGATGTCCAATGAACTGACGCTAGACTGCCCACCATGGCCCGTCCCCAGCCACGCCCCCTCGACCGCATCCAGGCCCTCCCGAGCTGGCTCAGCGGCCGCGTCGCCGCCCGCGGCCGAGCCCACATCGTCCAGGCCATCGCCGCGGAGGACCTGAACCTCGCCCACCTCGCGGTACTGGCCGCCGCCGCCCAAGACGCGCCGCTGGCGCAGGCCGACCTGGTACGGCGCCTGGCGATCGACGCCAAGGACATGGTGCTGCTGATCAACCACCTGGAACACCTCGGCCACGTGGTCCGCGACCCCGACCCGCGCGACCGGCGCAAGAACGTGATCCGGGTGACGCCGCAGGGCACGGCCGCGCTCAACCGCTGCCTGAAGGAGGCCGAGCGGGTGAACGCGGAGCTACTGGCACCGCTGGCGGACGAGGAGCGGCGGCAGCTTCTCGAGTTGCTCGGACGGGTGCTGGATGAATGAGGACGAGCGAAGGCCATGAGTTAGAGCACGGCATCGGGGCCCCAGCGCCAGGTGTCAGGTGTCAGGCGCCTGATAGCTGACACCTGGCCACACCATCAGCATTCTGTGAAACTCTCCGCATGCAGATCGCCGTCATCGGAGCAGGCATCGCCGGCCTGGCCGCGACCAAGGTCCTCACCACCGTGGGCCACGACGTCACGACCTTCGACACCGAACCGGACCTCGGCGGCGTGTGGAGCCCCACCCGCCACTACCCGGGCCTGACCACCCAGAACACCCGGATGACCTACGAGTACTCGGACCACCCCGCCCCCGCCTCCTGGCCCGACTACCCGAGCGCCGAGCAGTGGCACTCCTACCTGCGCGGCTACGTCGACCGCTTCGGCTTCAGCGCGAGCCTGCGCCTGGGCACCGGCGTCAGTCGGGCCGAGCCCACGCCCGAGGGCTGGGAGCTGCACCTGGACTCCGGCGAACGCTTCCAGGCCGCGCATCTGGTGGTCGCCAACGGCGTCTTCTCACGACCGCTGGTGCCCGGCTGGCCCGGCCGAGCCGGGCACGCCGAGGCCGGTGGCGTCATCAAAGCCCCGTCGCAGCAACTCACCCTGGACGACGCCCGCGACAAGTACGTCGTGGTGGTCGGCTACGGCAAGTCGGCGTGTGACACCGCGATGGCCCTGTCGGCGGTCGCGGCGTCGGTGATCGTGGTGCCGCGCCGGTTGATGTGGAAGGGCTCGAAAGTCCTGCTGGGCAAGCACTTCGAGGATGTGGCGATCACCCGCCTCGGCGAACGGTTGTTCGCCCATCCGCGCCGCTTCGGACCGGTCTTCAGGGTCCTGAGCCGCGCGACCGTCAAACAGCAGGGTCTGACCGACCTGGGCCTGGTCCCGCCCGGCCGCTTCGACGACATCGTGGCCGGCACCGCGAGCCTGGCCACCGACGGCTTCTTCGACATGGTGCGGGCCGGTGAGATCGCGGTCCGCCGCGACTGCTCCATCGCCGAACTGCGGGGCGCACGCACCGATAACAGCACCGGCACCGGCACCGGCACGGGCACCGGCATACCGGAAGCCGTGCTGGACGACGGCACCATCCTGCGCGCCGACCTGATCGTCGCCGCCACCGGCTTCGAACAGAGCGTGCCGTTCCTCGATCCGTCGCTCACCGTGCAGAACGCGGACGGCGAGTTCGAGCTGTTTCGCAACACCCTGCCGATCTCGGTCCCCAACCTCACCTTCGCCGGCTACAACGCGTCCCTCATCAGCTCCCTGAGTGCCGAAGTCGGCGCGATCTGGATCGCGGCGCACCTGGCCGGCACCCTTAACCTGCCCTCACCCTCGGACCAGCGAGCAACGATCTCCTCAGACCTGGCAGCCCGCAAGGCACGAACCCACGGCAAGCACGCCAGCGGCACCGTCGTCCTCCCCTACTCGCTCGGCGCCATCGACGCCATGCTGAGCGATCTGCACGCGGTGCTGCCCCGGCGGACGCGGACAGCGCAGTGGACCCGACGCTCGTACTCGACCGATTTCCGGGACCCGCTCGCGGCGGCGGTAAGGGCCCTGAGCTCGGCGATCTAAAGGCCCGAAGTTGCGCAACAAGAATCCGTGGACGTCGGGTTTCCTGGCATCTAGCATCAGCGCCGTTCACCCATGCAGTCGGTGTTCATATACGTGAACTCCTTCCCGCCAGGAGGCCCCCCATGCGGCACGCGTCCGAACCCGGCGGTACCACCCGCCGTACGTCGATGCCCGGCGGAATCACCCGCCGTACGTCGATCGTCGCGGCCGCGGCGCTCATGGCCGTCGCGGCCGCGATCCCCGCGGCGCTCGTCGCTCAGGCCCCGCCCGCCGCCGCGGCCGCCGCGGACACCACCGCGACCATCAGCGTCTCGGCCGCCACCACCGGCACCTCGCTCGCCAACAGCGACGTCGGCCTGTCCTACGAAGCGTCCTTCCTCTCCCTGCCTGGCTTCGGACAGGGCAACCAGTTCCAGTACCTCAAGACCCTGGGAACCTCGGTCATCCGGATCGGCGGCAACCAGGTCGACAAGACGTTCTGGACCTCCAGCGACGAACCGCAGCCGTCCTGGGCCGACGCCACGATCACCCCCGCCGACCTGACGGCGCTCGCTAACCTGGCCACCGCCAGCGGCTGGAAGGTGATCCTCGGGGTCACCATGAAGCAGTACGACCCGGCCCGGGCCGCCGACGAAGCCTCGCACGCCGCGGCCGCTCTCGGATCATCGTTGCAGGACATCGAGATCGGCAACGAGCCCAACCTCTATCCGCAGTACAACGGCAACAGCGCGCAGTACGTCACCGACTTCCACGCCTACGTCCACGCGATCACCGCCGCGGTGCCCGGCATACCCATCGAGGGCAGCGACGCCGCGACCTCCCCGACCGGCGCGTTGCAGACCGCCTTCGTCAACGACCAGGCCTCGATGGCGACGCCGCAAATCAGCGAGCTGACCAGCCACCACTACCCGCTGTCGAACTGCGGCAGCCCGAACCCGGCCCCGAGCATCGCCGACCTGCTGTCTTCCGGGACCCATTCGAACGAGACTTCGGCCGCCGACAGCGCGGTCTCGGTCGCGAAGCGGCTGTCGCTGCCCGCGGTGGTCGACGAGGGCAACTCGGTGGTGTGCAGCGGGGTGCAGGGCGTATCAGACGTCTACGCATCGGCACTGTGGGCGGTCGACGAGGAGCTGAACTTCGCCCAGGAAGGCGCGGCCGGATACTACATGCACGGCACTGTGACCCAGTGCTACGGCTCGTCGTCCTTCCCCTACTACACACCGCTGTGCGCACCGACCGCCGCCGACCAAGCCGCCGGCAACCTGGCCGCGCAGCCGGAGTACTACGGCCTGGCCGCTGTGCACGCCGTCGGGACCGGCACCTTCCTCCAGGTCGACGACCCGGCTTCGGCCACCGTCCGCGCCTACGCCGTCCGGCACGCCGACAACTCCGTGACCGTGGTGCTGGACAACGTGGCGGATCCGGCCTCCAACGGCGCGACCACCGTGCAGCTGAACCTGCCGCAGACGTTCGGTTCCGCGTCCCGCTTCGACCTCTCGGGCGCCAGCCTGAGCACCCAGAGCGGGATCACGCTCGGCGGCCAGACGGTCCAGTCCGACGGGACCCTGCCCGCACCGACGGCGACCACGTATAGCGTCGGCTCGAACACCTTCTCCGCCTCCGTACCGGCCGGCGACGCTGCACTGATCACCTTCAACGCCCCGTCCGGCCAGCCCCCGACGACGTTCGTCGGCAGCGCGTCCGGCAAGTGCCTGTCCGTCACCGGCGGCTCGACCGCGCCGGGCACCATCTCGGACATCTACACCTGCAACAGCAGCGCGGCCGAACACTGGCTGGTCAAAGCCGACGGCACCATCACCGGCGCGTTCAGCGGGCTGTGCCTGGAGGTACAGGGAAGCGCGACCGCCGATCGGTCGTACGTCGGCGTCAACACCTGCGACGGCGCCGCGAACCAGCGGTGGACGGTGAGCTCGGGGGCCGGTTCGGCGGGCACGATCGTCGGCGCGCAGTCCGGCAAGTGTCTGAGCGTGTACGGGGCCTCGACGGCCAACTATGCGGACGCTGAGATCTACACCTGCAACGGGAGCACCAGCGAGAACTGGACCGAGCAGCAGTAAGGACGGGTCCGCAGAAACACGGGTCCGCAAAAATAGGGGTCCGCCAAAATAGGGGCCCAAAGCCGCGTAATGACTCGCCACTTCCGCCGTCTCTTATTGTATGGCCGATACAATGATGTCCCCCGCGGCGGACCCCAAAGCACCCCACTACATGATCCGCCTGGCCTTCCGCGCCCGTCCCGACACCGTCTCCCACCTCGGCTACCTCTTCCCCGCCGCCTACTTCCGCACCGGCGAGCACGCCGAACACTTCGGCATGTGCCTGTGGGCCACCCGCCACCGCAACGTCGTCGCCCTGCACGTCTACCCCCCGGTCAGCGGCCGCACCCTGGCCCCCGACGGCTGGTCCATCGCCGAACCGGTCCACGTGGACTGCGGCACCGTCCCCCGCCGCGTCCCGGCGATCGTGGTGGCGCCCGGCGGGACGATGTGGTTGCAGGAGGCTTCGCATCGGGTGAGCGAGGCGGTGGGGTGAGCGAGGCGGCCGGGTGAGCGAGACGGCGGCGGGAAGGTAGTCGGTTGGGGCGTTGCCCGGCTGAGCTGCGGTATCGGTCGGTCGATGCGCGGCACGGCAGGCCGCGATGAGCCATGAGCAAGCTCAGCCGGGTTGGGGCGTTGCCGGGTCGAGCTGCCGTATCGGTCCGCCGACACGCGCCGCGTCAGGCCACGATGAGCCATGAGCAAGCTCAGCCAGCTTGGGGCGTTGCCGGGCTGAACTGCCGTATCGGGCCGCCGACCCGCGCCGCGTCAGACCGCGATAAGCCATGAACAAACTCAGCTCTCGATCAGCCTGTCGCTAAGGCCGGGCTTGCTGCATGGGTTGGCGGTTTAGCTCTCCTTGATCCAGATTGTAGGGCCAGTTATCTGTAGCCAGCGCGACGAAGAGCCGCGCCTACCACCGCCGCGCCACCCGGGCCCGAACCGCCTCGCCGCGCACCCAGCCGAGGCCCGCGTGTCGCAGCAGCTCAAGCAGCTCCTCGATCGCGGCATCAGTCTGCTGCGACGGTGGTCGCGCCATGAATGCCGCCGCGTACGGCGCCACGCTCTCGTCCCAGTCGGCCGGTTCGCGGGCGTCGAGGTCCCAGTCCGTCTCCCACAGGCGCATCACGCCGTCGTCGTGGGCGGCCAGCACGAAGCGGGCGTCGGGGGTCAGGGCCAGGTCGTTGACCGGGTTGCCGTGGCCTTTGACGGAGCGGACGCAGGTGCCGGTCGTCAGGTCCCAGATGCGCAGCGCGCCGCCTTCGTCGCCGGAGAGGGCGAAGCGGCCGTCGGTGGTGAAGCGCAGGGCGTTGGCGACGGCGGGGAGGCGGTCGGTGGTGCCCAGGCTCGCGCCGGTGGCGGTGTCCCACAGGCGGATTCGGCGGTCCTCGTGGGCGCCGCTGCTCAGGGCGAAGCGGCCGTCGGCGCTCAGGCACACCGCCGCGACCGGGTGGGTGTGGCCGGTGAGGACGTGGCGGCATTCGCCGGTGGCGGTGTCCCAGAGGCGGACCGCCAGATCGACGCCGGCCGAGGCGGCGTGGCGGCCGTCGGCGCTGATGAAGACGGTGCGCAGGTCGTGTTGGTGGCCGATCATCGCGCGCAGACAGGTGCTGGAGGCGATGTCCCACAGCCGGACCGCGGAGTCGGCCGCGCCGATCAGCACCAGGCGGCCGTCTGGGGTGAAGTGCGCCGCCCGGGCGCCGTTGTCGCGGATCCGGTCGGGCTGCTTCTGCCAGCCGCCGAAGCCGGGGACGCTGTCGGCGCTCCCCGGGGCAGCCTCCCCCAACCGCGCCCCGGTCTGGACCGACCACTGCTCCACCGCACCGGTCCGGCTCACGGCCAGGACGCGCTCGCCGTCCGCGCTCAGCCCGACCGAGAACACCGGCGCCGTGAGGTCTTCGATGACCCGGACGCACTGCCCGGAGGCCAGATCCCACAGGCGAACCGTCTTGTCCTGGCCGCCGGAGGCCGCCAGGCGACCGTCACCGCTGATGGCCACCGTGTTGACCGCGTATTCGTGCCCGGCGTATTCGTGCCCGGCGTATTCGTGCCCAGACATGGTCCGCACCGGCCACACACCCCGCAGCCCCGAGCGAGTCGCCCGCGACCCCAGCGAACGCCAAGCCGCCGTGACCCCCGGCGCCCGCTCATAGCCGGGTAGCGCGCGGGCCTGGCTCAACAGTTCCAACGCCGCCGGATAGCGTGAGTCGGCGATCGCCTCCTCAGCCGAGGCGACCAGACGATCGACGGTGCCGCGCAGCCGGTCCAATTCCGAGTGCTCGCGAGGCCGACTCAGCTGCACCGGTGCGGTATAGACGCCCGGCAACACCCACCGACGCGCACTGTTGTCCTCGCTCACGGACACCGCATGCGTGGCCGTCGCGTCGAACCGCACCTCGGAGACGTCGGCCGTGTGCTCGCGGAACGTCCGAAGACAGCGGCCGGCGGCCACCTCCCACACCCTGACGTCACGAGAGTCGCACGAGATCAGGCGTCGGTTGTCGAGGCTGAACTCCAGCTGCCTGCCGAAGCGCGCATGGCCCTTCAGAATGCTGATACGGCGGCCGGCCTCCAGATCCCAGACCTCGATCGTGGGCACCTTGTAGCTGGCCAGGGCGGCAAGCCGGCCGTCGCGACTGAAGCACATCGCGTTCCCGGACCTGTCGTCCCGCTCAAGGCTGAGCAGGCAGCGCCCCGTCTCCAGGTCCCACAGCCGCGTCGTGCCGTCGTCCCGACCGCTGGTGAGCGCGCGGCGGCCGTCGGCGCTCAGCTCGACGGAGGTGGTGCCGCCGTGGCCGCCGAAGGTCCAGCGGTGCTCTCCGCTCCGCGGATCCCATACCTTGACGTCGCCGCCGGAAACCGAGGCGATCAGAGCGCGCGCGTCCGCGCTCAATCGGACGGACCAGGCGGCGTGTTCGTCCTCGGCGAAGGTATGCAGGCAGGCTCCGGTGGCCAGATCCCAGAACCGGATCCCGGTGTCGGAACTGCACGTAGCGGCGAACGCCCCGTCCGGGGTCACATCGATGTCGTGGCCGCGAGCGTCGAGGGTACGCACGCACTCCCCGCTCGGGATGTCGTAGAGCCGCACGGAATCGTCGACGTTGCCGATCAGAACCCGGTCGAGGCCTTCGGTCAGGCGAGCCGTGAGGATCGGCGGGTGCCAGCCCGGCTTGGTCCAGTACCACGGCACCTCCCAGCGCTGGACGGACTTGGCGTCCGGCAGTCGGCCGGAGGTGAGCACCGCGAGAGCATCGGCAACCCCGTCCCAGCCGGTCCGCTCCCGCTCGGCCTGCTCCCGCTCGATGCCGGCCAGCAGCCCACGCGCGGCGTCGAGATCGCCGCGTTCCAGGTGGACGCGGGCAAGCTGGAGCCGCGCAGTCCAAGGGTTTCCGGTATCGGAGGCGACGGCCTCGATCTCGGCGAGGAGTTCCTCGTCGGTCACGGCCCCGCGCCGCCAGCGCAGCAGGCCCAGGTTGTAGACGGCCGCGACGTGCTGCGGATCGGCGGCGTGCGCGTCGGCGAACGTCTGCTCGGCCTCGGCGGTCCGGCCCAGGTCCAAGAGAGACAGTGCCCTGTTATTCAGCTCGTCCGCGCGAAGTTCCGCGACTCGCGGGACTGGACGCGCATACTCGGTTCCAGTCGCCCGCCGATAGATGCCCGTCAGCTCATCGGCGACGACGGCCATTGACGCAGGACGCTGCGACGGATCCTCTTCCAGGCAGCGCGCCAGCAGGTCGGCGAGATCAGGCGGAAGGGCCGGCAAGCGATCGTCGCCCACACCGTCAGCGCGGATCGCAGCCAGCGCCTCTCCAGCGGCTGGCCCGAACATCCACACGACCCCGCCGGTGAACATCTCCAGCACCGAGGTCGCGAAGCTGAACACGTCGGTGCGGCGCCCCAACGGACGCCCCTCGGTCTGCTCCGGCGAGGCGTAAGCGCGGGTCAGCCCGCCGCTGGGAACCAGGACGCTGACACCCGCCGGCGCCGTGGCCACATCGGTCGGGGCTGCATCGGTCGCGGCCGCATGGGCGGCGAGGCTCGGCGTGGCGGACGCGCGCGCCCGGGCCAGCCCGAAGTCGGTGACCTTCGCGGTCATCTCGCCGTCCGGTCCGACGGCGATGAGGACGTTGGCGGGCTTCACATCCTGGTGCACCAGGCCGCGCTCGTGCGCGTGGTGCAGGCCCCAGGCCGTCTGGATCGCCAGGTCGAGGATCCGGGACGTAGCCCGGACCGGACCGCCCTGCGCGCCGTCGCCCGCGTACGAGCCGTCGCCCGCGTACAGCCGGCCGTCGTCGATCCACTCCCGCAGGCTGCCACCCTCGACGTATTCCGCGAAGACCCGGGGAATGCCTCCCAGGACCCTGACATAGTGGCAGCCGCAGATGTTCGGATGCAGGCCCAGCGACACCCAGGTCTGGGCCTCGGCGACGAACCGCTCCTGGTCGGCGGCCGAGGCGAACAGCTCCGGACGCGGGCACTTGACCGCCAGGTCGGTGTCCCAGCCCAGGTGCCGGACCCGGTAGACCAGGCCCATGCCGCCGTGTTCGTGGATCCTGGTGACCCGGTACTGGCCGGCGACCACGTCCCCGACCTGCCACACCGCCGCAACCTGGCTCTCGTTCTCAGCCACCGGCGCCATAGAAGTCGGGCTTCGCGACGAAGGAGGGGTTGAGCGCCGCGCTCGCCGCGAAACCGCGCGCCCAGGCCCGGGCCCGGGACAGCGGGTGGTCGGGGTACTGCGGGTCGAACGCGGGGTCGTCGGCGCGCAGGAACGGCAGCTGCGACTTCAGCTGCGGGTCGTACGGGTGGTCCAGGTAGAAGCCGTCGACGCCCAGCTTGGCGGCGAGCGTCGCCTCGCGCACGCCGGTGACCCCGAGTTCCTCGGCCATCATGGTGACGTAGAACGAGGCGTCCTGCTTGGCGAACATGAACTGCACCATATACACGAGCCCGTGGTCCCGGTTCGGGATCCTGGTCTTGGCCAGCTGGTACGCGGCGTCGGCGGCCTCCGGCCCGGTCCCGACCCGCACCCGGTCGGCCTCGATGAGGCAGCCCATCTGGGCGTACTCGTGGGCCAGCTCGCGCCGCAGCGCGGGCAGGTTGTCCAGCCACACCGGCTCGGTCAGCCGCCCGTTGTCACCGGAGACACTGACGAAGTCGCCGGTCTTGGGATGCTGCCAGGTGCCGTCGCCGGACGGCTGGAATCCGCTGGTGTCGAAGGTGATAAGCATGCCGCCGACAGTAACCGGGCCGGCAGAGGACCGGTCCCGGAAGGGCCGAACCAGTCCCGGCTATGGTGAAATCCGTGGCTCACTACAGCGACGGCGTGACGCTCGCCCTGGGTTTGGCCAGGTTGGAGGCGCGCGCCGGTGGGACCCGCGACGTCGAGCCGGGCCACCTCCTCATGGGGTTGACAACCCTGTGCCGTCCAGACCTGGAGTTGATGCTGGCCGATCTCGGCGCGGCCGATCTGGACGGTGCGGCGGTCGTGGCCGAGGCCGAGCAGTTGCGGGAGTGCTTCGCGACCGCGCGGGTCGATCCGACGACCGTGCGGCGCCGCATCCGTGCGCGGTTGGCGGTCAGCGGGCCGAAGGGCGGTACGCCGAGGCGGAGTCCGGCGGCACATGAGGCGTTCGCCCGGGCTGCCCAGCAGGGGCGGATAGGAACCGTCGCGCTGCTCCGCGCGATATTGCAGGACTCTGGCACGGCCGATCGGTTCGGTCTGGAGCCCGGAGCCTTCTTCCCGGAAGAAGTCGACGAACCCCGCGACGCACACCAGTCCCCTGATTCGCCGACCCCCTTCCTGGACCGCTTCGGCCGCGACCTGACCCGCCTGGCCCGCGAAGGAGCCCTCGAACCGTTGATCGGACGGCGCGAGGAGCTGCGCGCCCTGGCCCGGGTCCTGGTGCGGCAGCGGAAGGCCAACGCCGTCCTGGTCGGCGCGGCCGGGGTCGGCAAGACGGGGATCGTCGAGGGTCTGGCCGCGCATCTGGCCGGGCGCAGGCCACCGGCCGGGTTGGCGGACGCCCGCCTCGTCGAGCTGTCGATGGCCACGCTGCTCGCCGGGACCAAGTACCGGGGCGAGTTCGAGGAGCGGTTGCAGGCCGTGCTGCGGGAGGCGCGCTCCCCCGGGCTGATCCTGTTCATCGACGAGCTGCACACGGTGCTGCACGCCGGTGGATCAGGGGCCAGCGACGCCGCGAACATCCTGAAGCCGGCCCTGGCCCGCGGGGAGCTGCGCTGCATCGGCGCCACGACGCCGGCCGAGTACCGGCAGCGGATCGAGACCGACGCCGCGTTGGAGCGCAGGTTCGAGGTGATCTGGGTGGACGAGCCGACCCGGGGCGAGGCGGTCGAGATCGTGGCCGGGGTGGTGGACCGGCTGGTCGGGCACCACGGCGTGGGGATCGACGCGGACGTCCCGGCCGCGGCCGTGGACCTGGCGATCCGTCACCTGCCGGAGCTGCGGCTGCCGGACAAGGCGATCGATCTGGTCGACCAGGCCTGCGCGGGTGTGCGGATCAGGTCGCTGACCCCTGATTCGGACGATGCGCAGCCGGGCGATGCGCAATCGGAGCATGCACGGTCGGGCAATGCACAGTCGGACCATGCACAGTCGGGCAATGCACAGTCGGACCATGCACAGTCGGGCAATGCACAGTCGGACCATGCCCGGCCCGCGCGGCTCCGGATCGGCCGGGACGACGTCGTCGCCGTCCTGGCCCGGCGCCTGCACCTGCCGATCGAGCGGATCGGGGCGCGGGAGGCCGAGCGGCTGCGCGGGATGGAAGAGGCGCTGCGGGCCCGCGTGGTCGGCCAGGACGCCGCGGTCCACGCGGTCGCCGAGGCGGTGCGGACGGCGCGCGCCGGGCTCGGCGACCCGCACCGGCCGATCGGCTCGTTCCTGTTCGCCGGGCCGACCGGGACCGGCAAGACCGAGCTGGCCAAGGCGCTCACGGGTTTCCTGTTCGACGACGAGCGGCGGCTGATCACCGTCGACATGTCCGAATACCAGGAGCGGCATGCGATCTCGCGCTTGTTGGGAGCTCCGCCGGGCTATCTCGGCCACGACCGCGACGGGCAGCTCAGCGGTCCGCTTCGGGACCATCCGCACAGTGTCGTGTTGTTCGACGAGGTGGAGAAGGCGCATCCGGAGGTCCTGGACTTGTTGTTGCAGATCCTCGACGAGGGGCGGCTGACCGACTCGCGGGGGCGGCGGGTGCCGTTCACCGAGGCGGTCGTCATCCTGACGTCCAACCTCGGTTCCGCGGACTACCTCGCTGCCGGGGCGCGGGCGTTCGGGTTCGCGGCGCAGGGCGATCGCGACCGTCCGGACGCGCGGGAGGCAGCCGCAGAGCGGGTCACCGCCGCGCTGCGCCAGGGGCTGCGTCCCGAACTGCTCGGCCGCGTCGGGGAGGTCGTCGTGTTCCATCCGCTCGGCGAGGCCGCGCTGCGTCCGATCGTCGACAAGCTCCTGGGCCGGCTCACTGGGCGCCTGGCCGACCGGCGGATCGGCGTCGTCCTCAGCGAGGACGCCTATGCCCTGCTGGTCCGGCACGGCAGCCAGGCCCGGGCCGGGGTCCGCGAGCTGGAACACGCCGTAGAACGCCTGCTGGTGCAACCGTTGGCCCGGGCGTTGCTGGACCGGCGGTTCCCGGATGGCACAGTGGTGCACGCCGAGCCGGACGCCGACGGCGCCGTCCTGCTCTTCACCCCGAAGGAGCCCGCATCCCGATGACGCCGACCCCGACCGACGTGCCGACGATCTCGCTGACGATGGTGAAGGGCCGCGGAGGCCAGAGCCCGCACGTGTTCGATGAGCGGACTACGTGCGTGCTCGGCCGCGCCGACGACTGCGCGCCCCGGCTGCCCGACGACGAGCACCACCGGACCGTCTCCCGGCACCACTGTCTGCTGGACATCAACCCGCCCGAGGCCCGGATCCGTGACTTCGGCAGCCTCAACGGCACCTATGTCAACGGCGAGAAGATCGGCCAGCGGGAGAAGCATCAGACCCCTGACGAGGCCGCGGCCGGGTCCTATCCGGAGCGCGATCTGCTGGACGGGGACGAGATCCGGCTCGGCGAGACGGTGTTCCGGGTCGGCATCCACGTCCCGACGACCCTGACCCCGTTCGCCGCCGTCCCGGCCCAGTGCGCCAACTGCGGGCGCGACGTCGCCGGCGAGATCGGCGCGCGCAGCGGCGAGTACGTCTGCGCGGTCTGCCAGAACGATCCCGGCGCCGTGCTCAGGCTCCTGCTACGCCTGGCCGGCAGCGCCGAGCCCACCCCCGAACTCGCCCCGATCGCCGGCTACACCCTGGTCCGCGAGCTCGGCCGCGGCGGCATGGGCGCGGTGTATCTGGCCCGGCACGAGGCGACCGGCCAGGTGGTGGGGCTGAAGGTGATGCTGCCCAAGGCGGCGGCCAACACCGTCGCCCGGGACCGCTTCCTGCTCGAGGCGAAGCTCACCAGCACCCTGCGACACCCGAACATCGCCGCCCTGCACGACGCCGGATACGCCGGCGGCACCTTCTACTTCACCCTCGAGTACTGCGAAGGCGGCAGCCTGGACCGGTTGGTCGAGCGCCGGGGCGGCAAGCTGCCGGCGGACGAGGCGGTCAGGCTCGCGGTGCAGGTGCTGCAAGGGCTGGAGCACGCGCACAACGCGGGCATCGTTCACCGCGACCTGAGCCCGTCCAACATCTTGCTGACCGGCCAGGGGGCGGCGCTGACCGCCAAGGTCTGCGACTTCGGCCTGGCCAAGGCCTTCGACCAGGCCGGTCTCAGCGGCCTGACCCGCACCGGCGCGACCGCCGGCAAGCCCTGGTATCTGCCGCGCCAGCAGGTCATCAACTTCCGCAACGCCTCCCAGGCCGTCGACGTCTGGGCCCTGGCCGCGACGCTCTACCGCTGCCTGACCGCCGAGTTCCCGCGCGACTTCTCCCGGGCCCGCGACCCGTGGCAGGCGGTGCTGCAAGTGGAGCCGACGCCGATTCGGGAGCATGAGCCGAGCCTGCCAAAGGGGCTCGCCGAGGTCATCGACGAGGCGCTACGGGAGACGCCGGCCATCGGGTTCCAGACCGCGGCCGAGTTCCGGGCGGCGTTGTCGCCCTGGGCTTGATCGAACGGCCTGATCGGCGGGCCTGACGGAAGGCCTTGATCGGAGCATCGGGCAAATCAGCCGATGTCGCCGGATGCTGCCTTGACCCGCGCCCGGTAGGCCGCGACGTTCGTCCGGGTAGCGCAGCGATCTGAGCAGTAGCGCCGCGAGGCGTTCGTGGTCATGTCCACGAACACGAAATGGCACGACGTGGCGCAGCACATCCCCAGCCGCTCGATCCCGCGCTCGGCGATCGTGTAAGCCAGCCCGAACACGGCGCCGGTGACGTAGGTGCGCGCCTGCCCCGCGTCGTCGTCGGCCAGGTGCATGTGCCAGTCCTGGAGTTCGTGGCCGCTGATCGACAGCGAGACCGGGAAGTCGGACAGCAGCGTGTTCAATGCGTGGACCGCGCGGCGGTGGTGCCCGGCCGCGGCCTCTTCGAACACGTGGCGCAGGCGCGGGCGGGCCGCGAGGAGTTCCGCGAGGGCGTCGCGCGCCGCCGTTCGGGTCACGGTCCAGCTCGGCGGGAGCAGGTCCAGGACATCGTCCCCGGACGCCAGCCGGTCGCTTCCGGCGGCCGGGTCATGGGTGTTGACCAGCGCGACAGCCCGCTCGGCATAGGCGATCAGTTCCATCACGCGCTCCCCTGCGCCGTCGTCCGGCCGCGACACGTCCTCAAATCCATAGTTGCGAAGCATATGCAGTTGCGAGATATTCGCAATAAGCTGGAGCCGGCGCGGGCCGGACAACGTGATAACCGCGATCCCGCGGGAGGACGGTTCGCGCCGCTTCAGCTTCGCTGGAGCATCGACGAGTGAGACGAGTGAAAGGTGCCATTCGTGGCCTTGTACACGTTGCCTGACCTGCCCTATGACTACTCCGCGCTGGAGCCGGCGATCACCGGGGAGATCCTGGAGCTGCACCACGCCAAACACCACGCCGCGTACGTCAAAGGCGCCAACGACACCCTTGAGCAACTCGCTGAGGCTCGGGACAAGGGACAGCTCGGCGGACTGGTCGGGCTGGAGAAGACCCTGGCGTTCAACACCTCAGGCCACGTCTTGCACACGCTGTTCTGGCAGAACCTGTCCCCCGACGGCGGCGACAAGCCGGACGGCGCCCTGGCCACCGCCCTGGAGCGCGACTTCGGGTCCTTCGACGCCTTCCGCAAGCAGCTCACCGCCGCCACGGCGAGCGTGCAGGGCTCGGGCTGGGGTGTGCTGGCGCACGAGCCGCTGGCCGACCGACTGATCGTCACCCAGGTCTACGACCACCACGGCAACGTCGCCGCCGGCATGACCCCGCTGCTGGTCTTCGACGCCTGGGAGCACGCGTACTACTTGCAGTACCGGAACGTGCGGCCGGACTATGTCGAGAAGCTGTGGTTGATCGTCAACTGGGCTGACGTCGCCGCCCGGTTCAGCGCCGCGAGCACCGCGACGCGCTCAGCACCCGCAGCCGCCGCGGGCGGCAACACCGCGGGCTGACCCCGAACCCGGCGTGCCCGTTCTCGAAGACCGCAGTCACAATGGGCTTCGTTCGCTCCCCCGCGGCGGGCACGCCGTCTTTACGCCGCCGCCTATTACGCCGGTTCGGTCTTGAAGGTGCGGAACCCCCGGCCGTGATAGTTCGACAGGGCATGGGGATGGTCGGACGTCTGCGTGTGCAACCAGACCCTGCTCACCTCCGGCAGCAACCGCCAAGCCCGGTCCACGCCGAGCGTCAACGCGTAGCCCCCGAAACCCTTGCCCACGAATGCCGGCAGCAGCCCGAAGGTCTTGATCTCGACCTCGCCGCCGGGCTGAGGGTCGAAGACCACGATGCCGGCCGGCTCACCGTGCAGGGCCAGCAGCCAGAAGTCCCGCCCGGAGTTCCCGGCGAGCCAGGTCACCCACTCCTGCGGGCCGCGCCGCGCGCTCTCCCAGCCGTACGGAGCGCCGACCCCGGCCATCACTTCGGAGATCAGTGGCGAGCCGGGTTCGAGCCGGTCCAGGCTCAGCCCCGGCACCGGCGGGCTCGGCGTGAACTGGTCGCGGCTGGCCATCTCGACATACGTAACGGTCCCGGGCATGGCGAGGAGCTTACGGTGTCCAGAGTCCGATATCCAGGGGCGGGATGCGAATCGGTCCAGACGATCGGTCCCTTAACCGTTTGATCCCTATCGTCTACGATCCTGTGATGACCAGCACCAGCAAGTGGGCCGTGGCAGGTCCCACGGTCGAATACGCGTCGTGTCCGCTGGGCCTGGACGTGGCGCGTCCGCGCTTCACGTGGCCGCTGGTCGCGCAGGAACCCGGGCGGGTGCAGACCGCGTACCAGGTTCGGGTCGCCACCGACGCCGACCGGTTGTCGTCCGCCGATGTGTGGGACAGCGGGAGGGTGCGGTCGTCAGAGTCCGTACTCGTGCCCTACGACGGTCCTGCCCTGGCTCCGCGTACTCGGTACCACTGGTCGGTTCGGGCCTGGGACAACGAGGGCCGGGCCTCGGAATGGAGCGCGCCGACGTGGTGGGAAACCGGGCTGATGGAGCAGAGTCAGTGGTCTGCTTCATGGATCGCCGCGCCCGAGTCGCTCGGCACCTGCGCCCAGCTCCGTCGCGGGTTCTCGGTCGCTGACAAGCAGATCACGCAGGCCCGGCTCTACATCACGGCGCTCGGACTGTATGAGGTGCACCTGAACGGCCGGCGGGTCGGCGGTGACCGGCTGGCGCCGGGCTGGACCGACTATCGGCGGCGCGTTCAGTATCAGAGCCATGATGTGACCGGCCTGATCGGCGGCGGCGCCAACGCCATCGGCGTGCAGCTGGCCGAGGGCTGGTACGCCGGGACCGTGGCTTGGTACGGCACGCAGAACTACGGAGAGCGGCCCGCGCTCCTCGCGCAGCTGGAAGTCGGGTACGAGGACGGCACGACCCAGCGGTACGTGAGCGACACGAGCTGGACCGCGGCGCGTGGCCCGATCGTCGCCGCCGACCTGTTGCACGGCGAGAGCTACGACGCCCGGTTGGCGACCCCGGGCTGGACCGGATCAGGGTTCGATGACTCCGGCTGGTCGCCGGTGGACGTCCTGGACACCGCGGACACCGCGGACACCCGCCCCAGCGCGCAGGTCGTGGCCCAGGTCGACGCACCGATCCGGGCGGTGGAAGAGCTGGCGGCACGGACCGTCACCGAGCCGCGGCCGGGCGTCTTCGTGCTCGACCTCGGGCAGAACATGGTCGGCTCTATACGGCTGCACGTCGAAGGCCCGGCCGGGACCACGATAACGCTGCGCTACGCCGAGGTACTGAACCCCGACGGCACCTGCTACACCGCCAACCTACGCAAGGCGCGGGCCACCGACACATACACCCTGAAGGGCGACGGCCTCGAAACCTACGAGCCGCGCTTCACCTTCCACGGCTTCCGCTACGTCGAGATCAGCGGCTACCCCGGCGCTGTCCCGGCGTCTGCGGTGACCGGCGTGGTGCTACAAACCGACGCACCGTTCTCCCTCGACTTCGCCACCGACGTGCCGATGCTGAACCAGCTGCACAGCAACATCCGCTGGGGCCAGCGCGGCAACTTCCTGTCCATACCCACCGACACCCCGGCCCGGGACGAGCGGCTGGGCTGGACCGGCGACATCAACGTGTTCGCCCCGACAGCCTGCTCCATCATGGAATCCGCGCGCTTCCTCACCAAATGGCTCACCGACCTGCGGGACAGTCAGTCCCCTGAGGGCATCTTCCCCGACACCGCGCCGCACCTCGGCCCGGTCGGCGACGCCCCGGTCGGCGACGGGGTCGCGGGCTGGGGCGACGCCGGGGTCACGGTGCCGTGGGCGCTGTACCAGGCCTACGGCGACCGGCGGATCCTGGCGGAGTCCTGGTCCTCGATCGTGCGCTGGATCGACCACCTGCGCGCTTCCAGCCAGGAGCTGATCCGCTCCGCCGCGGTCTACGGCGACTGGCTGAACATCGACGACGAGACCCCGAAGGACGTCATCGCCACCGCGTACTTCGCCCACAGCGCCGACCTGACCGCGCGGATCGCCGAGGTCTTGGGCGAGGACGGCGACCCGTTCCGGGAGCTGTTCGAAGACGTGCGCAACGCCTTCCGAACCGCCTACGTCACCGAAGGCGGCCGGATACGCGGCGACACCCAGACCGCATACGTCCTCGCGCTGTCCATGGACCTGCTCGCCGAAGCCGACCGCGGCCCCGCCGCCGACCGCCTCGTCGATCTGATCGAGGCCCGCGACTGGCACCTGTCCACCGGCTTCCTCGGCACCCCGCGGCTGCTGCCGGTACTCACGGCGACCGGCCGCACTGACGTCGCCTACCGCCTGCTGCACCAGCGCACCTTCCCCAGCTGGGGCTACCCGATCGAGCGCGGCGCCACCACGATGTGGGAGCGCTGGGACTCCATCAAGCCGGACGGGAGCTTCCAGAGCGAGGAGATGAACTCCTTCAACCACTACGCCTACGGCTCGGTCGGCGAGTGGATGTACACGAACATCGCCGGAATCGCCGCTACCGCACCGGGTTTCCGCACCCTGCGCATCCGCCCGCGTCCCGGCGGCGAAGTGCACGAGGCCCGCGCACGCTTCACTTCGCCCTACGGCCCGGTCGCCACGCACTGGACCGACCGGGACGGCAGATTCAAGCTGGCGGTCACGCTGGCCCCGAACACCTCGGCCGAGATCTGGCTGCCGGTCAAGACGGCAGCCGGCACCCGCTATGAAGGGGCCGAGTACCTGCGGCAGGAGGATGGCTGCCTGGTGTTCGGCGCCGGATCGGGGACGTCCCGCTTCAGCTGCCCCCGCGATCAGGAGAACTCGTCGTCGGCGCGGTTGTAGGCGACGGCGACGATCCCGGAGGTGGCGACCAGCTGTTCGGTCAGGTCGTTGACGTTGCCGCGGCCGTGCAGCGTCAGCACGACCTCGACCGTCCGGTCCGGTCGGCCGGCTTTGGACACATTGGACACATTGGACGCATCGGAGGCTTCGGGCGCTTCGAGGTCGCGGCTGTCGGAGTGGTCGTGGCGGCCGGTGCCGCTGAACGACGCGACGAAGAAGCCCGCGCCGGTGCAGACGTCGAGGACCGTGCGGAGCAGTCCTCTGCCGTCGAGGTATTCGATGCGGTAGGTCACCGGAGGTGTGCGGAGCGCGGGCATCCAGTGGGTGAGCGGGCGCAGGGCGTACGCCACCACGAAATAGCCGACCGTGGTGAGGAGCGCGAGCAGGCCCAGCCCCGCACCGGCCGCCGCGCCGACGCCGGCCGTCAGCCAGAGCGCGGCGGCCGTGGTGAGGCCGCGGACGGTGTCGCGGCGCATGAAGATCACACCGCCGCCGATGAAGCCCAGGCCGGAGACGATCTGCGCGGCGACCCGCGAGGGGTCGACGACCACCCGGCCCGGGCTGAGCACGTCCGTGAAGCCGTATTTGCTCACCAGCACGAACAACGCCGCCCCGAGCCCCACGATCGTGTAAGTGCGCAGGCCGGCGGCCTTCTGCCGGATCTCCCGCTCCAGTCCGATCGCCGAGGACAGGACCAGCGCCACAGCCAGTTCGCCGACCTGGGTCCAGCCTTGGCCCGTCGGTTCCTCCCACAAGATCGATGTACTCATTCCGCCATCATGCCCTGCTTCGCCGGACGCGTCAGTGAGCGTCAGGACTCGAATGTTGAACGGTGATCGCGCATAATGGAGCCTTTGTGCGTCGTCCAGCCTCGGACGGCGATAGGGAGACGGGGAGGTGGGAGCGACGCTGAAGGCTTCGAAGAAGTCGGGACGCAAAGCCGCCCCACGGGCTTGGCGGATGGCCAGCGACGATCTGGACCGGATGTTCACGCTGGTCCAGGAGGTCGGGCAGGTGGAACTGAAATTCGCCGTGGCCGAGGAATCCCACGCGGCGGTGCGCACGCTGCTGGAGGTCGGCGCCAAGCGGATCCGGACCGTGTACTATCTCGACACCGCCGATCTGACGCTGCGCGGGCAGGGCGTGCTGGCCCGGGTGCGCGGCGGCCAGCGGCCGGACTCGGTGGTCAAGCTGCGCCCGATCGACCCCGACGCGGTGCCGCCCGCCCTGCGCCGCCGGGACGACTTCACCGTCGAGGTGGACGTGACCCCCGACAGCTTCATCGCCTCCGGCAGCCTCAAGCGCCGACTGCGCCGGCACGCCGTCGAGCGCGCCGTCCACGGCCGCAACCAGCTGCGGACCCTGTTCTCCGACCAGCAGCTGGCACTGATCGACAGCCGGCTGCACGGCGTGCTCACCGTCGACGACCTCCAGCCCTTGGGCCCGGTCGAGGTGCGCCGCACCCGGCCCGGCCAGGACGGACCCGGCCGGGGGCTGGAACTCCAGGAGTGGATCTATCCGGACGGCTCGCGGCTGATGGAGGTGTCGACCCGGTGCGGGTCGGCGGATCTGCTCCAGACCGCCGCGCAGGCGAAGGCGTTCCTGGACCGGCACGCGATCGCGCAGTCCGGTCCGTGCCCGACCAAGGCCGACAGCACGCTGGACTACTTCACGCGACGGTGAGCTGGGCGGTAGCGTTCCCGTCCCCGCAGCTAAGCGGCCTGCAACGCCGCCTCGTCCTCGGCGTCGATCTTCGCGATCGGCACCCCGGCGGTCTCCGGCAGCATCCAGATCGGGACGACCGCGATCGCGGCGGCGATCATCAGGTAGTACGCCGGCCAGTTCTTGTCGCCGGTGTGGTTGATGAGGAATTCGGTGACCACCCCGGCGGTGCCGCCGAACACCGAGGTCGAGACGTTGTAGCCGATCGCGAAGGCGCCGTAGCGGACGTGGGTCGGGAACATCGCCGGGAAGGTGGAGCCGATCACCGCCAGGATCAGCGCCAGCAGGAAGGCGACCACGGCGAAGCCGATGACCAGGGTGTAGAGGTGGCCGGCCTGCATCAGGCGGATCGCCGGGTAGCTGAGCACCAGGTAGCCGATCGCCGAGGCCTTCAGCAGGGGTTTGCGGCCGATCCGGTCGGACAGCGCGCCGAGCGGGACCAGCAGCGCCATCTGGCCGAGTTCGACCGCGATGATGATGACGGTCGCGGTGTTGTCGCTGATCTTCAGGTGCTCGGTGAAGTAGGAGGGCATCGTGGTCAGGAGCATGTAGTCGGCGACGTTGAGCAGGATGACGATGCCGACCAGGTTCAGGATCATCGGCCAGTAGCCGTGCAGGGTCTCCAGCAGCGGGATCTTGTCCGGCTCGCCGTCCTTCTCCACCAGGGCGCGGAAGGCCGGCGGGTCGTCGAGGCGTTCGCGCAGGTACAGGCCGATCAGGCCCATCGGCAGGGCGAGCAGGAACGGGATGCGCCAACCCCAGGAGTCCATCGCCGAGCTGCCCACGCTCAGGCTGACGATCAGGACCAGGCTGTTGCCCAGGACGTAGCCGGTCAGGGTGCCGACTTCGAGGAAGGACCCGTAGAAGCCACGGCGCTTGGTCGGGGCGTACTCGGCGATGAAGGTCGCCGCGCCGCCGTATTCGCCGCCGGTGGAGAAGCCCTGGATCAGGCGCAACGCCAGCAGGATGATCGGCGCGGCCAGGCCGATCGCGGCGTAGGTGGGCAGCACGCCGACCAGGAAGGTGCACATCGACATCGTCAAGATGGTGACGGCCAGGACCTTCTTGCGGCCGATCTTGTCCCCGAGCGGGCCGAAGAACGCCCCGCCGAACGGGCGCACGATGAAGCCGACCGCCACCAGGGCCAGGGATTTCAGGACCGCGTTGGAGTCGCCCGGGAAGAACACCCGTCCGATGACCCCGGTGATCGTTCCGGAGGTGAAGACACCGTAGTCGAACCATTCCATGGCGTTGCCCATCGCCGAGGCGACCACGGCCTTGCGGACCATGGAGGGCGGCACCGGCGCGCGTTCGGCGGGCTGGGAATCGGTCGGTTTCTTGGCGACTTCACTCACAGACAGTCATCTCCTTGCTACCACCGGAGCACATAGCGCCAGGGGTCGGTGTCTTGCAGGTTCGCGGGCGTTCTGCCCCCGGTGCCCGGGATGCGCCGGGACAAACGAACCGATTTCCTCGAGTTCCTGAACCACGCCGGGATGATAGTCATCCGAAATAGCGGGTAGCCGGTCGGCTATGAAGACTCAGAACGCGACGAAAGGCCTGTTCCGGACCAAAAGCATCGAAGACACCATCAGCGACACCAGTTCCGGCGAGCACAGTCTCAGACGCGAGCTGTCGGCATTGGATCTGACCGTCTACGGCGTCGGCGTCATCATCGGCACCGGGATCTTCGTCCTGACCGGAACCGCCGCGAAGGACTACGCCGGGCCGGCGGTCGCGCTGTCGTTCGCCGTGGCCGCCGTCGTCTGCGGCCTGGCCGCGCTGTGCTACGCCGAGTTCGCCTCGACGGTCCCGGTCGCGGGTTCCGCCTACACCTTCTCCTACGCCGCGCTCGGCGAGTTCCCGGCCTGGCTCATCGGCTGGGACCTGATCCTGGAACTCGCGCTGGGGGCGGCGGTGGTCGCGGTCGGCTGGTCCGGATACATCCAGACCTTCCTGGCCGACATCGGCATCCACGTGCCCACCTCGATCGGCGGCGGCACCGACAGCCACTGGGGGCTGAACCTGCCGGCGGCGGTACTGGTGCTGGCGATGACCGCGCTACTGGTGGTCGGGGTCAAGCAGTCGGCCCGGTTCACGACCCTGATCGTCGCGGTGAAGGTGGCGGTGGTGCTGCTGGTCATCATCGCCGGGGCGTTCTTCATCAAGGGTTCGAACTACAAGCCGTTCATCCCGCCGACGAGCAAGGGCACCAGCACCTCCTCCGGCGGCGCACAACCGCTCATCCAGCACCTGGGATTCGCCCCCGGCTCCTTCGGCGTGATGGGCATCTTCACCGCGGCGGCGGTCGTGTTCTTCGCCTTCATCGGGTTCGACGTCGTCGCCACCGCCGCCGAGGAGGTGAAGAAGCCGCAGCGGGACCTGCCGCGCGGCATCCTGGCCTCACTGGCGGTGTGCACGGTGCTGTATGTGAGCGTGACCCTGGTCGTCACCGGGATGCAGAAGTACACGAACTTGTCGGAGAAGGCACCGCTGGCCGACGCCTTCAACGCCACCGGCGCGCACTGGCTCAGCGGCTTCATCAGCGCCGGGGCGGTCGCCGGACTCACGTCGGTCACCCTGCTGCTGCTCATGGGCCAGTCCCGGGTGTTCTTCGCCATGAGCCGCGACGGACTGCTCCCCCGGGCCTTCTCCCGGGTCCACCCCCGGTTCCAGACGCCCTACCGGTCCACGATCCTGCTGGGCCTGGTCGTCGCCTGCTTCGCCGCCGTCATCCCGCTCAAGGCGCTGGCCGAGCTGGTGAACATCGGCACCCTGGCGGCGTTCATGCTGGTCTCGCTCGGGGTCATCATCCTGCGACGGACGCGGCCCGATCTGCCCCGCGCCTTCCGCACGCCCGGGGTGCCCTACGTGCCGATCGCGGCGATCCTGGCGTGCCTGTGGCTGATGCTGAATCTGCCGGTGGACACCTGGATCCGGTTCGGGGTGTGGATGGTGGTCGGGCTGTTCGTGTACTTCGGGTACAGCCGGAAGCGGGTGGGGCGGGGCGAGTAGGGCTCTGCTGCCTTAGCTGCCGCCTGCTCCGCCCGATCTGCCTGCTCCGCCCGATCTGCCACCTGCTCTGCCTGATCTGCCGCCTGATGCCCCTGGCACTGCCCGAGGGCATCAGGACTCTGTTTATACCGGCAACCAGTCCGTCCGATCGGCAAGATCCCAGTCCGACAGCCGGGATTTCCCACCTTCCCCGTTTCGGTTTCGACAGAATGGTCACCCGAAAGACATGGCGCCTTGACGACGGTCTTCCCACCCGTCAGTGTTCGAAGGCGCAACAGGGAGGTGACAACACATGGAGGACTGGACCAGCGCCCGCCAGTCGACGACCGGCGCCGCCCAGCGAGCCGCCGTCCGCAGCGCCGAACAGGCGGTGAGCGACGCCTGGATCGGCCAACTGGTGGCGGCCGAGTACGAGGCCCAGGTCGCGGTGGAGATCTGCACCCGCGTCCGAGAACGCCTCACGGCCCGCCTCCGCGTAGCCGAGCAAGTAGGCGACCCACTCACGATCGCCGAAACACGCAGCCGACTGGCGGCCGCGGATCGGGTGTGCGCGGGAGCTCTGGACACGTACGCCGAGTCGCGGGACCTGCTGGCGGCGCAGCTGGATCGGTGGCTGCACGCCACGCGGCTGCGGTTTCGGGAGTCGGAGGATGATCGGCGGGCTATTGGGTGGTAGGGGTGGGGAG